>DATCQO010000016.1:0-27008 GCA_036569465.1 Candidatus Microsaccharimonas sp. | reverse complement strand
ACACGAGGTCTTAATTGACCTTGGCCCACACGGAGTAGGCCTGGTTCCTCGCCGCGAGATCGGATTTTCTCGTGCGCTTGAAATCGGTGATCCTGTAACGGCAAGTATCGTTGATCCAGAACTCGAGAACGGTCAAGTTCTCCTTTCACTGCGCAAGGCAGCGAAAGATAAGGGCTGGGACGAACTGGCAGCAAAGATGGACAGCGGCGAAATTATCGACGTGTCTCCATACGATGCAAACCGCGGTGGACTATTGGTTGAATACGACGGCGTTCGTGGATTCCTTCCAGTCTCACAACTATCAGCAGAGCACTACCCACGGGTTGGTTCAAGCGACAAAGAAGAAATTCTTCAGCGTCTTAACTCACTGATTAACCAAACCCTAAAGGTACGTATCCTTGATGCAGACCGTAAGGCGAACAAGTTGATCTTTAGTGAAAAAGAAGCTGTCAAAGAAGGCCTCGCGGCTCGATTTGAGAAGCTTGCAATCGGCGACAGTGTTAAGGGTGTTGCAACTGGTGTTGTCGACTACGGTGTCTTCGTGAACGTTGAAGGTATCGAAGGGCTTGTACACATCTCAGAAATTTCTTGGGAACGTGTGAACAACCCGAACGACTACGTGAAGGTTGGCCAAACGATCGAAGCGAAAATTATCGCTATCGATAAAGACCGCCTCAGCCTCAGCATGAAGCAACTCACCGAGGATCCTTGGATGAGCGAAGTCGACCAGTTCAAGTCTGGCGACAAAGTAGAAGGAACGGTTACCCGTATCACACCATTTGGTGCCTTCGTCCAAATCAGCCCAGCTGTTGAAGCCCTGGTCCACGTTAGTGAACTAGGTGAAGGCGACACTGCTGATCCTGAAAAGGTTTTCACACTGAACGAACGCAAAGAATTTGTTGTTCTGGATGTTGAAAAAGAAAGCCGAAAGATTTCTCTGGGACTTTCTGGAAAATCACCTGCTAAAAAACCTGCAGCTAAAAAATAGGTTTCGAGTAGAGTTCTAAAGTAAAAAATAAATCCTATGTATGTAGGGTCCGCGTAGAAACGGAGAGAAAGGAGCGATCATGGCTGAGAAAGTCTTAACGATTGCTGACTCAATTACAGTTGGCGAATTAGCTGAAACGCTCAATCTCTCCGTGACGACGTTGGTAGGGGAGCTGTTTAAAAACGGTATCGCCGCTACTATTAACCAACGCATCGATTTTGAAACTGCAACGATTATCGTTGAAGAATTAGGCCTCGATGTCGAGCTCGAGAAGAAAACAACCGAAGGTGCTGGTCCTGAACGTAAAGTTCACGAACTGACCGATAAAGCCGTTGATCGTCCGCCAATCGTTGCCGTTATGGGCCACGTTGACCACGGAAAGACGAGTCTTCTCGACGCTATCTTGGGACAAAAGGTTGTCGACGGTGAAGCTGGTGGTATCACGCAGCACATTAGTGCTTATCAAACGATTCGTAAGGACCGTTCAATTACGCTGCTTGATACTCCTGGCCACGAAGCATTTGCAGCCCTTCGACAGCACGGCGCAGCTTTAACTGACGTCGTGATCATTGTTGTTGCGGCAGATGACGGTGTTAAGCCTCAGACGATTGAAGCAATCCGCTTTGCTCGTTCTGCAAACGCTAAAATCGTTGTTGCTATCAACAAAATGGACAAAGAAGCCGCTAATCCTGGTCTCGTCAAAGGACAACTGGCTGAACAACAGCTTGTTTCTGACGACAAGCAATGGGGCGGCGACATTCCTATGGTTGAAGTCAGTGCCAAGACTGGCGCCGGTGTCGACGAACTTCTTGATACCGTCCTCTTGGTCGCCGACCTCGAAGAACTCAAGGCTGACATCGATGTTCCAGCTGAAGGCCTCGTGATCGAAGCCCATATGGAAGTCGGACGCGGCCCCGTTGTCGGTTTACTGGTTGAACAAGGTGTCCTCAAGCCTGGATCATTCCTCGTTGCCGGAACAACGTACGGCAAGATCCGTACGCTCCTCGACTTTAACGGCAAACCTCTGAAAGAAGCTGGTCCATCAACACCTGCAACTATTACGGGATTCAAAGAAATTCCTCAATTTGGTGATAGTTTCGAACTCTTTAAGACTGAAAAAGAAGCACGCATGCGTATTTCTGCTGCCAAGCTTGAAAATGAACGTAATGCTGCCAGCACAAACGTGACTGGTGCCGACATGTTGAAACTTATGACGCAAAAAAGCGAAACGCCTGACTTTAACGTCATCGTGAAAGCCGACGTACAAGGTTCACTGACATCTGTCATGGACAGCCTTCGATTGATCGAAACTGGTGGCCAGGTAAACCTTCACGTAATCAGCAGTAGCGTCGGTAACATTACCGAAAATGACATCCGCCTGGCTGCCGACAACAAGACGGTCATCTACGGATTTAACGTTGATATGCCTCCTGCAGTCAAACGTACCGCAACGCGGGAACGAACCGAAGTTCGTGTCTACAAAGTGATTTATGAACTCCTCGATAACGCGAAAGATTCAATGGAAGCATTACTTGCCCCTGAAGTCGTAGAAACTGTTTCTGGAACACTAACGGTTAAGGGAGTCTTCCGTACATTGAAAGAACTTGTCATTGCCGGTGGTGAAGTCACGAGTGGTAAAGTCGTGAGCGGTGTCCTTGTGCGCGCCCTCCGCGGTGAAGAACTGCTGGGTGAAGCTGAAATTACCAGCCTCCAACGCGAAAAAGTCGAATCAAAAGAAGTGTTCGAAGGTGACCTCTGTGGATTTAGTCTCAAAACCAAGCGTAAACTTCCACTAGAAATCGGCGACAAGCTCGAATTCTTTACTCGTGAACTTGTGACTCGTACCCTGAAGTAACCCCCTCGTTACTGGATGGCAAAAACGTTGTTGAAATAAACCGCTTGTGCTATGATGCAAGCATACATCCCCATAGGTTTATATGGGTAAAAACAAAAACAAGGAAATATCATGTCGGAAAAAGAACCAGCATCAACAGGCCCGAAGCCGAAACCACCAAAGCAAGAGTGGGAAAATGCTCTGGAGCGCCTGCAAAAAGCATACGAACCTCAGCCAGAAGTGAAGGCTGAGGTTGTGCAAAGTAACCCTGAGGCTGTTCAGGCGGAACTTGGCAGTGAAGTAAATGCTGTCGAAGATATAGCGGTTGAAGAAACTCCTGAAACAGCTGCAGTTGTTGAGACGGCGGCACTCGAAGCTGCATTTGCAGAACCTTCGGCAGCTGAATCTGCTGCACCGCAACCACAACCAGCCGAGAAATCGGTTTTTAACTTTGTCGATAAGCGAAATGCTGAGTCACAGGCATGGTCAAAGGAAAACAAGACAGCCGAAGCGAGTGAGACCACAGAAACTCCAACTGCACCCGAAGCAGCTACGCCAAAAAGAGGTGAGCTGACACATCACGATTACCACGCACAACGTCCTGCTGATGGTTCTATTTATCGTGCCGGGAAGACATATCAACGTGCAAGTGGAGGCTCTGAACCTACTGGGTTTGTGAAGAACGGTAAAGAAGAGTACGACGAGCAGAACGGTGTCAATGATCCGAAAGCTGCAGAGAAACATTATAACGAAATTATGGGACTGAATGAGGCGCAACCTGCAACTCCGGAACGTCCAGCCTACGAAACAATGGACACGGACCAGTTAGTCTTTGCTGCTGCGAAAGCTGAATTGATTGGCGATGCGTTTGTGACAAACGAAATTCGTGAAACGTTCGAAGAAGCATATACGCGACCCGGTAGTGAGATGACATCTGAAGAATACGAATCTGCTACCGCGCAGTTCGATCACTTACTAGCGATCGCCGTAGAATACGAAAAGGCCAAAGACCCTGAGCATCACGCATTAGTAGATGCTGCTGTGGAACGTGCCAACAAGGAGCCATCGATTGGCGACAAGCTAAAAGGTTTGTGGTCCAAAGGTAAGGAAACAGTGAAGAAACTTTTCCGTCATGAATACTGGGGCGAACGATTCAATGCTGCGGCTAATAAACTAGGCGAAGCATCCGCGTGGGCACTGAACCTTGGAGTCAACGAAGAAGATACCGATGCAGAAAAAGATAAAAAACGTAATCGTAACCGCGTACTCTTTGTTGCAGGTGGTGCGGCGCTCGCCGTTGCAACGATCGCAGGAGTGTACGGTATTGGATTCGCTGTCGGGGGTAGTGGTCATCACGGTGCAACCGAAGCGTTGAGTGGTGGCGGTACTGGTGGCGGACACGGTGCTGGTGATGCACTTTCGGCGAAGGAACAGGCAGCCGCAGATGCGCTGACACCGGGTCGTGGCACAGACGTTGTGCAAACTATTTCGCCCGATGCGTTAGATGCTCGGCAGGCAGCAGCAGATGCAGCAACAGCAGCAACAGCTGCAGAAGCAGCCAAAGTCGCACATACAGCAGCTGAAACAGCGAGTGCGTTCAATATCTCTAGTGGCGAAGGTGGTCTAGAACTCTTTAACTCACTTCACATTGATCCACAAAATTGGTATGCCAATCAAGAAAGCTTCCTAAGGAACTTCCCGAACGATTTCTATCGTATGCCGGGCGGTGGCGTTGGTATTGGTCACCAAGGACTTTTATCTGAAGCAGCACGTAACGCTATTGAAGCGCTAAAATAAGGAAAAGGGTGGGAATATGAATAGCGACGAATTGATTATAGAACTAGGTATCGAAGATTACAGCCCAGAGAAGCAACAACGGGTGCTTGATGAGCTGAATATGCTGGTTGGTGAAGCAATGCTTGGTCACCTCAGCGAAGAACAAGTGACTGAATATGAAGCAATCATTAACGGTGACCAAGACGTGATTACGAACTGGCTCACGGCGAACGATCCTGACTATCAGGACACTGTTGCATACCAACAGCTGGCTGAAGGTTTCGAGGACGACCCTGATAAGGTTCCTGCAGATAAGGTCTATGCCTCTATGGCATGGATCGAAAAGAATAACCCGAACTTGAATGAAACAATTGCAGTGATTAAAGCAACCCTCAAGGCGAATCTTGACAAAAATGAGTAACGAATAAAAGACACCCGCATGTCGGGTGTCTTTTTACTTGTTCGGTATCTGTTATAATGAAGGAAAAGGAAGTAATGATATGTTTCAATTAGATGATCAATTTCTCACCGATGTCGGCCTCGCACAGCTCCCAGAAGAGCAGAAAAAGCCGTTTCTTCAGCACACGTATGACCAGCTTGAATACAAAGTTGGTATTCGCCTCAGCGAAGGTATGACCGATGACCAACTCGAGCAGTTCGAATCAATCATTGATCGCAAAGAAGACGTCATTGCGACGTGGCTCGAGACACATGCACCTGATTATCAAAACGAGGAAGTATTTCAGCGTTTAATGCAGGCAAGTAGCTTGCCAGCTAACGATCCTGGTCTCCGCGCAGAGTATGCCGCCACGAAATGGTTAGAAGTAAACCGTCCAGATTACCGCGACGTTGTTGCGCAGACACTTGAAGAGATTAAAAAAGAAATCCTTGGGGCAAAAGACGCAATCCTAGGTAATAATATGGGAGCTGGCTCACCGCCTCAGGCAGCGTAGCCGTTTTTGAATGCCTGGCCAGACATGCGTTTACCGCTCGGGCCAATCAATTCGTCTATGATAAGGTAAGAATCATTCTTGAAGGCGACAATAAAGTCTTTATCATTCGTCTCATCACTAGCAATATGTGCTTTTGTCACAATAACACTCTCCTTCTTGTCTCGATTCGTTATGAGGAGTTTTGTTTTAGGGAATACCAGGTAGGCGCGCACTTGGCGTTCTGCTTGAACGGCGGTCATTTCGTCTGGTTGTAGTAAGGCATCTTCTTTCTTCAGTAGATAACAGAAAATGGCGGCGTTTGTTTGTGGGCTCGGCAGGAGGTTACCTTCGATAATACTTGGTAATGTCTCGATCAGCATCCGTCCACCAAGCGCTGACAGTGTTTCGTATAGTTCTGGTGCGGTCTCGGTCCCATCTAAAGGATAGACTTCTTGGGCGTAGACCGGTCCTGCGTCCATTTCAGCAGTCAATTTCATGATTGATACACCGGTTTGGGTGTCACCATTCATGATTGCTGTTTCGATAGGGGATGGTCCACGGTAGAGGGGTAGCAAAGAGGGGTGAATGTTAATGATGCCAGGACGGAATAGATCGATGATGGCCTGTGGAACGATACGTCCGTAGCTAGAAAGGACACCGATGACGTCACCGAGCGCGACGATAGCATCAGCAATTTCAATCAGCTTGGTTGGTTGCCAGACAGGAATACCGTGTTCCTGCGCGATTTGTTTCACTAGTGGGGCAACAAGTTGTTGTCCACGTCCTGATTTACTATCGGGCTTGGTAACGACAGCACTAATAATGTATTCGGCCTCAATCAGGCTGCGAAGAGCTGCGGCGCTAAATGTATCAGTCCCAAAGAATATGATTGTTTTTGACATGTTCGTTAAAATCGAGCGGTTGTAGCTCGCCTTTCTCGTCCAGTGTATAGAACGCTTCGGCCTGGTCTTTGATGTGATCAATAAAGACAATTCCTTGGGTGTGATCAATTTCGTGCTGAATCACGCGGGCTAGGAAGCCTTCGGCTTTAAAACGAACTTCTTCACCATCGATGTTGATGGCTTTGACACGGATTTTTGTATAACGGGGGACTTTTCCGTAGACGTTACTAACGCTGAGGCAGCCTTCGTAGTCGGATTCAAGAGCACCTTCGTATTTGACGATTTCTGGGTTAATCAGTGCCGTGAAACCCTTTTCTTCCTTATCGTCGAAGTCGCTTCGAACAATCACCACGCGGTCCATACGATCGAGCTGGACGGCCGCAAGTGCGGCGCTGATCTCGTGTGGGCGAGAGTTTTCCCAGTCAACGGCAGCATTTGTCATTTCCTCAACTAACCCAAGAATTTGTTCGGTAATTTCGCGCACGCGCGTTGATTTCTCGCGGAGGTGGGGGTTTGGCAGCGTGATGATGTCTTCTTTAGTCATTCCCGCAATTATACATGACTTTCACAGGCAAAACAACAGAGGTAGTCGGAACGAAAGCTACAGCAAACTTGGCGGATCTAACTCACTTTGCCAATGCGTCACGGGTAGTTGGCCAAGAGCATCGACAAGATATTCACGTTTCGGGCTTTTGAGGACGAGTTGCCACCGGTAGGTATCGTGCTGTCGTTCGTAGAACGCTGGTGTTGGGCCAAGGAGGCGAACGTCCGGGTTGAGTGACTTTTTCAGCTCTACGGCCAGCGCTTTTGCGGAGCGAATTGCCGCTTGTTCGGTTTTATACACAGTCGTCAGTTTCAAGAGATAACTGTACGGTGGGAAGTACGATTTTTTGCGTGTTTCAAGGGCGTAGGTGTAGAACGATTCATAATCTTGCGCCAGGCCATAGCTGATTGCCGGGTTGGTTGGCTGGTAAGTTTGGACAACGACTTCGCTGGCGTGTTCATCACGACCAACTCGACCAATCACTTGGGCAAGCAGCTGGAAAGCTCGTTCGCTAGCAGCGTAGTCAGGAAGGGAAAGGCCGCTATCGGCTTGGATCACTCCGACCGTTCGGAGGTGTGGCAGGTCAAGGCCTTTGGCGACAACTTGTGTTCCGATCGCGATATCGATCTCACCTTTATACAAATCCTCATACAGTGAGTTGACGGTTTCGTCTGTTTTGTTGTCAGAGTCAAAACGGGCAATGCGGGCACTAGGAAATAGTTTATGCAGTTCGGTCTCAATCAATTTTGTCCCGATACCTTTGTGGATAATATCTGCAGAGTGACAGACAGGACAACTGGTGGGTACTTTTTCGTGGTGTCCACAAATATGGCACGACAAGTCATAGGTATCGGCGTGAAGGGTGAGTGGCACGAAACAATTCGGACACAGTGCAGTCCAACCACAGTTTTCACAGAGAGTGCTGGCGGCACTTCCACGACGATTATGGAAAATCAGGGTTTGTTTGTGGTTTTCGAGGTTCTTTTCAATACTTTCGATCAGTTGGTCAGAGATAAAGCGGTGACGAGTAAAGAATTGCCTTTTGGTCATGTCGACGACCTTGACGACGGCAGCCTTCGCGCTAGACCGAGCCGATCGATCGAGGCGAATGATGGGTCTTTTGGCTGCTTCGGCTAGGAATCGATCAGTAATAGACGGTGTTGCACTACCAAGGATCACTTTTGCATCCGAGAATTTCCCTAGCACGCTGGCGGCACGAATTGCTGAATAACGCGGTGCTTGTTCTTGCTTGTAGCTTGGTTCGTGGGACTCATCAATAATCACTGCACCAAGTTTTGGCACAGGCATAAATAGGGCAGAACGTGGTCCGATAACTAATTGTGGTGTGTCGGCATCCAGGACTTGTTTCCAAACAGCGTGACGCTCGGCTTCGGTCATGTGCGAGTGTGTCACGATAACACCAGGGAAGTCGTGTAGGAATTCACTGATAATTTGGCTGGTAAGGCTGATTTCGGGTACTAAAACGATGACTGATGTACCTTCAGCCACCATGCGACGGGCAATCTCTTTATAGACCTCGGTTTTTCCTGACCCAGTGACACCTTGCAAGATAATGGTGCCATCTGTACTACCCATTATCTCTGTTACCGCGCGCTCTTGGTCGCTATTGAACACAATAGTTGTTCGGTCTCTTTTTGAGGTATGAACTTGATTTGGACGCGAGCGACGGGCTTTATCAAGTCCGCGGGGGAGGACTGTTTGCAAAACGGTCGCGAGGGGAGTGGTGTAATAGTCGGCCAGCCACAAGGCGAGCTTTATCAGCGACTCCGGAATAGGCGTTTGTTCAATCACTGAAGTAATTTCTTTGGTTTTGTAACTTGGTTCTTTGACGGACGACATGATTAGCCCAACGAGGATTTTTTCCCCAACTTCTATCGTCACGATTTGACCTACGAAAAGAGGTTCTAGTGAAGCGTACGTAAATGTCGAGCTGTTAGCTCTAATAATGCGTAGTGGCGCAACTTCGTAGTAATGTATTTCCCCGGACATCCCTTTATTATAGCGCCTTCCGCAAGGGCTCAATATGCTAATATAAGCATATGTATTTTGAGAGCCGAGAACAAGCTGGAATCAAACTTGCGATCCAGCTCTTTGATAAGTACCGCTACGAAAACTGTGCGGTCGTTTCTTTAACCGACGGTGGCGTCATTGTTGGTGAGCAGATCGCTTCGGCGCTGCACAGTGTTTTGACGTTGCTACTGGTTGAAAAGATCGAAATTCCAGGTGAGCATATGAGCTTCGGCGCCATATCTCAAGATGGGTCGTTTAGTTACGACAGCTCGATCTCTGAAGGTGAGATGGAAGAATATACCAGTGAATACCACGGCTACCTCGAGGAGCAAAAACGTGAAGCGTTCCAGCGTATCAACCGATTGCTCGGTGATGGGGGACTGATTGATCGTGAAATGCTTCGTGATCACGTGGTGATCCTTGTCTCTGACGGGATGAATAGCGCTGCTGAGTTGGACGCCGCAGTGGACTTCCTTAAACCAATTCGCATTACACGGTTGGTGGTTGCCACACCGGTTGCGTCAGTTGAGGCTGTCGATAAGCTTCACATGATTGCTGACGAGCTTCATATTCTCGATGTGAAAGATAATTATCTGAATACTGAACATTATTACAATCGAAATGTTCTCCCGTCTCACGAGGAAACAGTCGCAAAAATTAATAAGATTGTCCTGAATTGGCGTTGACCGTAGACAGTGAAAAAGTGTAGAATAAAAATCAACGTTATAGTGAATTGTGTGTGAGGATTAATTAAGGGGAATCATGTTAGACGTATTTATTACATCTCGGGTGCGACGAAAAATTGTGGTGGTATACGCCAAGTATCCTGATTTCCGAACTCACGTCCGCGGCCTTGCCAAACTTATCAAAGAAGATCCAGGGAATATTCAACGTGAACTGAAGCGTCTAGAAAAAGTAGGTTTCCTCACCAGTGAAAAGCAGGGTAACACTAAAATCTACGCCACCAACAAGCAGTTCCCGATCTTTAAAGAACTCCAAAGCATCGTCATTAAGTCACAGCAACAAGCGACTCGACCAAAGCGAACAACTCCTAGCCAGTCTTAAGGTCTTCCATGTCATTGATCGACGACATCTTAACTAAAAGAGGAATTACGCCCGACACAAGGGCTGTTTTTTTGTCACCGGATTACGAGAAAAAGCATGATCCATTCCTGTTACCTGATATGCAGGTTGTTGTTGATCGACTCGTTATTGCCCGTGATGCGCAAGAAAAAATTACCATTTATGGCGACTATGACATTGATGGATTAACCGCAACGACGCTGTTGATTGATGCCTTGGGAAGCTTTGGGTTCAAAAACGTCGAGGCATTTATTCCGAATCGTTTCGTTGAAGGCTATGGCCTGACCGTTGATGCGGTGGAGAAGATCGCCGCAACTGGCGCAGAACTTATCGTAACGGTGGACTGTGGTAGTTTGAGTCACGTCGAAATTGCCCGCGCTAACGAACTAGGTGTTGATGTGATTGTGACCGACCACCATAACGTCGCCGATACACCGCCGCCGGCAATCGGAACCATTAACCCAAAACGTCTGCTGCACGAGTATCCAGACAGCTATGAGAACTTTGTGTTAAAGCCTGACGCTGATCAGACGTTGTATCCTTTTCTTGATATTCCAGGGGTTGGCGTGGCCTTTAAACTGGTGCAAGCACTGCAAACCGTCCTCGAAGGATTGCCTCGTGGTCAAGAAAAGTGGCTGCTTGATTTAGTTGCACTCGGAACGGTCTGTGACGTTGTGACGCTCGTCGACGAAAACCGTATGCACGTCTTTTGGGGACTGAAGGTACTGGCGCAGACCAAGCGACCTGGACTAAAAGCGCTCATGGCAGTAGCTAGCGTCCGCCCAGAGGCACTGAACGCACGAAGTCTGGGATTCGGACTTGGCCCACGTATGAACGCGTCTGGACGTATGGAGACAGCGCAGCACTCACTTGATCTTTTGACGGAAACTGATGGATTGAAAGCTTTGGAGATCGCCAATCAGCTAGACGTCATGAACAAAGCTCGTCGCGCTGAACAAGACGAGATTTTGAAAGCGGCCATTATCCAGGCCGAAGAGTATGTCGCACTACCAGTCCTTGTCGTCAGCGCACCGGGCTGGAACCATGGCATCGTCGGGATTGTTGCAGCCAAACTCCTTGAGAAATATAAAAAGCCGACCTATGTATTAGAAGAAATGGGTGAAGAATCGAAGGGATCGGCACGTAGTTACGGCGACTTTAGTGCGGCCGATGCTATTCGTGCCTCGGACGACATTATTACCAAGGGCGGGGGACACAAACTTGCGGCTGGTGTGACATTACCAACGGCGAATATTCCGGCATTCCGAAAGCGCGTCAACGATTTTTATCGAAAGCAAAAACTTATCAACCAGCCGCTACTGCTGTTGCCAAAGGCTGATACCGATGCGTCGTTACGCGATCTCGACGAAGCACTCGTCGATACACTGAAACAACTCGAACCTTTTGGTAGTGGTAACCCGCAACCAATCTTGAAATCGACGGATGTCGTGGTCGTGAATCAACGGAAAATGGGCGCTGAAAACCAGCATGTCAAACTGACCCTAGAGATGGAGAAACGAAAAGTCGATATGATTGCCTTTAACGCACCAGGTCATTTTTTTGTTGAGCCAGGCGAGACGGTCACTGTTTGGTATACCGTGGATGTGAATGAATGGAATGGCAGGCGGAATGTGGAAGGGCAGCTGTTGCACCTCGAAACTACTTAAGCTTGCGAGACCTTTTTAACTGGGGTAGAGTAACTCCATAACAACGGATGTCATCAGATATCTTCTGAGCCGAAGTTAGTCAAGGTGGTGTAATATGTCTCTTCGGGTACTCAAGAAAGATATCCCGCAGCAGGTGCTTGAGATCGTGAAGCATGAGCCTCTCGATGTGAAGCTTGTGGTACTGGCTCCAGGTGTTCAGACGCTCAGAACAGCGCTGGCGTCGAAAGTTGCAGATGTCACGGTTCAAGTGGCGATAACAGATAGCCTGAGGTTCGAAGATGCACATCGAACCAGAGACGGCGACGTGATAGTGCAGGGGAGCTTGAAGGTCCGAGAGATCGAACTTGGAAACCTCGACGCTCTCACGCTCAATCGCGACGGCAGCTACTCGTTCACCGGCGTTCACCACACATTTTTTACGTGGGAGTACAACTACAATGCCGGCACCGGACGCGAGGACACCCGCACGACGTACAAGATTTCCGTTTCGCCGAATGGCACGGGTTCGTACGAGGTGCTGGATAGCGTCACGACAGGCCGTTAGGTAGAATCGACGGTGTTTCTGCTCGTTCAGAAATTGAGCTCGCTCTTTCTGGACGAGCTCTTTTTCTTTTCAGGGGCATATTGCAACTCTTCTCTCTATCTGTTACAATACATCTCATATGGTACAAGTAACACGTAAAGACGAACGAGAAGCAAACGAGAATATTATTCGTCGTTTCAACCGAAAGGTATTGCAGAGCGGTGTGCTCGCAGAAGCAAAAGCTTCAATGCGATTCGCAAAGCCAATCAGCAAGCCTGAACGCCGCGCAAAAGCGATTATTCGCAAAGAGCGTAAAGCCGACAAGCTAAACAAAGCCCGCCTGGGCCTAAAGTAGTTTCGTCTTGTCTTTAAAGGCACAATTCGACATCGATATTAAAGCCGCTCTTTTGAGCGGCGATCGTTTTTCTGCCAGTGTGCTTCGTGATTTTAAGGCTGCGGTCTTGAACGAAGAAGTAGCGCAAAAAAAGCGGGACGAGGGCCTGGCTGACTCAGAGATTGAAAAAATTCTTATTCGTGAAGTAAAAAAGCGCGCTGAAAGTGCCGCTATCTACGATGGTGCTGACCGCGCCGAACTTGCACAAGCTGAACGTGCAGAATCAAAAGTACTGGAAGCCTACCTCCCTGAACAAACCTCAGAAGCCGACATCAAAGTAGCTGTCGACGAAGCAATCGTTGCAACCGGCGCAACCAACCCTGCAATGATGGGGCAGGTGATTGGCGCAGTCAAAAGCCAACTCGGTAACAGCGCTGACGGCGGCACAATTGCTCGTCTTGTTAAAGAAGCATTGGCTAATCTTTAGCCACCCTATACTATAGAGATATGATTGTATTTTTCGGACCTGCCGGCGCAGGAAAAAGTGTTCAAGGACAAATCTTAGCAGCTCGCATGGGCTGGCGCTGGCTCAGTGCCGGACAACTTCTTCGTGACACCAAAGATGTCGAGTTGCTGCACACGATGCAACAGGGAAAAATGGTCCCACACGAGGCTATCACCAAGATTATGGGCGAAGCAATTTCTCACGCTGCGGACATTAACCAACTCATCCTTGATGGATTCCCAAGGCTCCTTCAGCAGGCGCAGTGGTTGATTGATAGTCAGCCAGAACATGGCCGCTCGGTCGCACTTGTTGTTGTCCTAGAAGTACCACGTGAGGAATTATTAAAGCGCCTTGCGATTCGTGGACGTGCTGACGACACACCAGAAGCCATCGACGAACGTCTCAAGATTTATCGCCAAGAAATGTACCCGATTCTTAACTACCTGACCGAACAAAATGTACCGATTGTACACATCGAAGGAACCGGTACTGTTGGGCAAGTTCATGACCGCGTTGTTGCGGAACTGACGAGTCGAGAGTTGGCATGATAGGTCGTCAGAAAACAGCCGAAGAAATTCAAGCAATGCGCGATGGTGGCAAGATCCTCGCGACTATTTTTGATGGGCTTAAAAAACAAATCGTCCCTGGCGTCAGTGAAAAAGAACTCGACGCATGGGCAAATAAAGAGATTATGCGCCTTGGTGCAATCGCTACCTATAAAACGCCAGAAGTAGAATTTCCGGCATCGATTTGTATTTCAGTCAATGAGCAGATTGTGCACGGAATTCCAACTGATTACGTTCTCCAAAAAGGTGATATCGCCAGCTTTGACCTCGTCATTACCTACAAAGGCATGAAGACAGATGCTGCCTTCACGACCGTCGTCGGCGGTGAGCCAAACGGTGTGCAAAAACACCTGATGAACGCGACTGAACGAAGCCTCTATGCCGGTATCGATGCCATCAAAGGTCCAGTCCGTGTCGGCGACATTGGTGCAGCTGTCGAAAAGGTTTTGAAAGAAGCAAAACTCGGTATTATCCGCGAACTTGTCGGTCACGGCGTCGGGCACGAAATGCACCAAGCCCCTGAAGTGCCAAACTATGGCAAAAAGGGAACAGGCGCGTTCTTAACCGTTGGTGACACGATTGCTATCGAACCAATGGCAACCCTTGGTGGTGAACGCATCAAGCAGGACGACGATGGTTGGACAATCTCGACACGAGACGGCTCACTGGCCGCACACTTTGAACACACAGTTCTTATTACTAAAGATGGTGCAGAAATTTTAACGCAATTGTGATGACAGAACACATCCCTCACGAAGACTATTCAGTACTGAGCGAGCTAGAAAAACTAGCGCTACCTGAGGGTTCTTATATGGTGATGGGCAGCGGTATCTTGGAAGCTTTAGGTATTCGCAAATCTCACGATGTAGACCTAGTTGTCAGCGATGAAGTCTACGCAAAATTGTTAGCCGATGGCTGGAACGAAAAAGTCTCATCCGACGGTCACCATGGTATTGAACAAGGTCTTGTTGAGGCGTATAGCGATTGGACGGACGACGATGAAACCGTTAAAACGGTGAGCGAGTTACTTGTTAATGCGCAGTGGGTGAACGGTGTTCCATTTAATTCTTTGGCAAAACTTTCTTTATACAAAACACGACGCGGTCAAGAAAAAGACATTGCCGACCTCGCACTGATTCAGCAGTACCTCGACGCAGCACAATAGATTGCGTCGTTCCATCCTTTTCTCACCATTCTCTTTCGGAGGCCGCTCTATGGGTAACCTTCGGTTAGCCCATGGCGCTTGGCTCGCCCTGAAGGGGACATCCTCCTCTAGAAAACGGTGAGAAAAGGATGGAGCAAAGCGGTGCTAGCCTCGGCGTTTTCGTGGTCTTGTAGGCTCAAGATATTCATCTGGATCGGATGTGACCATTCTTCGCTTGGGCATATCGATTTTTGGAATTAGAGGTTGTCCATCGGGCACTGATACGTGGGCTCGAACCAGGTTATCGAAACTTCCAGCGATAATCGGTGAGCCGATAAGTTCGTTGAGGCTACTTTTCACGGCCTGAGCGCCAAAGTCGCTGATGAGTTTTTCAAGTGATGAATCGAGCTTAGTTTTATCTTCGGGAGGTAATTTTGCATATTCTGACATTATCGCCATTATAACATCCCAACAATCCGCCAGTTGCTCCACAGAGGAGGATGTCCCCGAAAGGGCGAGCCGAACGCCATGGGCTAGCTTTAGCTACCCATAAAGTGGCCTCCGAAGGGAAGCAACTGGCGGATTGTTGGCGCTGTTCAATGTGTTTATTCGCTATTTGCAAGTTTTATGACTTTGCAACAACAGACGTAAGCGCTATACTAAGCTTCATGCAAGAAGGTTCTACCTACGCCGTCGGAATTGACGTTGGAACAACGACTGTCAGAACCGTAGTGGCACACATTGATGGTTCAACAGGCGTTCCGACTATTGTTGGCGTTGGCCAAGCTCCAAATACCGGCATGCGCAAAGGCGTTGTCGTTAACTTAAACGGTCCAGCTCAAGCCATCGATGATGCGCTAGGTGAAGCCGAACGAATGAGCGGCTACCAAGTCGATTCAGCAACGATTAGTGTCAACGGCGCTCATATCCTCAGTACGCACGCTGATGGCATGGTAGCTGTTGGCGCGGCCGACCACGAAATTACTCGTGACGACCTGCTTCGTATCGAAGAAGTTGCCACACTCGGCAAAATTCCTGCCAACCGTGAAATCCTCGATGTTATTCCACACGCTTACAAGCTTGATGGCCAAGACAACATCAAAGACCCAATTGGTATGACGGGAACTCGCCTTGAAATCGATGCCCACGTTATCTCGGGCTTAACTCCGTACCTTGTGAACGTTCAAAAAGCTGCCGAAACAGCCAAAGTACATCCGAACTCTGTTGTTGCAACGGCAATTGCTGCTGCACGTGCAGTACTCGGCGAACAACAGCTTGAAAACGGTGTTGCTGTGATTGATATGGGCGGCGCAACGACGAGTATCGCTGTCTACGAAGAGGGCGATCTTCAATATACTGGCGTTATTCCTATCGGTGGGACAAATATTACCAACGACCTCGCGATTGGCTTGAAGACTGATCCTGAAGTTGCCGAAAAGATTAAACTCGAACATGCCTCTGCAATTATTCGGAAAGAAGATGCCGGCATTAGTTTGAAACACGATGGGGAAGTGCTGACTTTTAAAACGAGTGATATCGACGAAATCGTCGAAGCTCGATTAGAAGAGATTTTTGAAGCCATCCAACATCAACTGAAAAAAGCTGGCCGTGCAGGCAAACTCCCTAGCGGTGTTGTTCTGACCGGTGGCGGCGCACAACTAAAGCATATTGCTGAGTATGCCAAGAACTTCCTTGGACTGGCTGCACGTGTCGGTAAGCCAACTGGCTATGGCGGTGTTGCTGATGACATCGAGAAGCCTTCATTTGCGACTGCAATTGGATTGATGCTTTTTGATGCGGAGCGTATTGCGGTGAATAACCGTGGTCAAAGTAAGAAATCTGGCCACAAAGTCAAAGATGCCCAAAGCATGCTGACTAAATTATTTGCTCGATTTAAAGCCTAGCGAAGGCACTGCGTATACATTGTATGCGCAACCCTTTATTCCATGCCATGAGGTGGTATACTAGGAAAAGTAAGAACAAGACTGAGGAGATAAGGGAACGACATGCCTGAAGTAAAGCCAAGTGATATACAGACGTTTGCCAGCATAAAGGTGGTTGGAGTTGGTGGTGCCGGTGGTTCAGCCGTTAATCGCATGAAAGACGCTGGTCTTTCTGGTGTGCAATTTATTGCAATGAACACCGATGCGCAGGCACTCCACAATTCAAAAGCAGATACAAAGATCCATCTTGGACATTCCACAACTGGTGGCCTCGGTGCTGGTGCAGATCCTTCCGTAGGTGAAGCTGCTGCCAACGAATCTCGTGAAGAAATTAAAGACGCGTTGCAAGGTGCTGATATGGTCTTTGTGACGATTGGTGCCGGTGGTGGTACTGGTTCAGGTGCTGGTTATGTTGTGGCTGAAGTTGCCCGCGAACTCGGTATTCTCGTCGTTGGTGTTGCCACCAAACCGTTTAGTTTTGAAGGTGAAAAGCGCCGTCAAAATGCTGATTGGGCGATCTCCCAACTTCGTCGACACGTCGACACACTGATCACTATCCCTAACGACCGCTTGCTTCAGACAATTGACCGTCGTACACCGCTGCTTGAAACATTCAAGATTGCCGATGACGTTCTTCGTCAGGGTGTCCAAGGTATCTCTGAACTGATCACCGAACACGGTTTGATTAACCTCGACTTTGCCGATGTAAAGGCGATTATGAGCAACGCTGGCTCAGCACTAATGGGTATTGGCCGTGCCAGTGGCGATAACCGTGCTTCACAAGCTGCCCAGCAAGCGATTGAGTCACCACTTATCGAAGTATCGATCGATGGTGCCAAGGGTGTCCTCTTTAACGTGACCGGTGGCTATGACATGAGTATGTCTGAGATCCAGGAAGCTGCCGAGATTATCACGAGTGCTGTCTCGCCTGATGCAAACATCATCTTTGGTGCAACTTTGAAACCTGAAATCGAAGACGAACTGATCATTACTGTGATCGCAACCGGATTTGACTCTGCTTATTTCCAGGAAACCGAAACAGAACAACAAGAATCTGACAACGCAAAACTGAACGACCGTATGGCCGAAGAAGTTGTCAGCAATGTTGATATGAACCTTGACCACACCGAAGCAGCAGCGATCTTTAACGAAGAAACTCAAGAAAACATGTGGAGTCAGCCAACTGAACACGAAGACGAATCTGACACACCTGCATTCCTTCGCCGCCGCAAGAAGCGCAATAAAAAGACAGAGGAGTAGACCATCGTGTCGCAGCTAAACATTGGTGACAGTCGGGTTATTGAATCACGAGAAGTCAGTGATGGCGTCACTATTCGCCGTCGTCGTGAATCACCAGATGGCAAACGATTTACGACGTACGAGCGTATCGAAAAGCCAAACCTCGCCGTCATTAAAAAGAACGGTGCGCGCACATTATTTGATCGCGATAAACTATCCATTGCCGTCAAACGATCAGTCGGTAAATTCTTTGATTCAGAAGTTGAAGTTGAAGAAATGATCGATGAAATCGAAGATGGACTGTACGCACTTGGCGAAAACGAAATTACCTCAAAGCAAATTGGCGACAAGGTACTAGATGAACTAGCGGCTCGGAATGAAGTTGCCTATGTTCGTTTTGCCAGCGTCTATCAGGACTTTAAAACCCTCGATGATTTCTTGAAGATTCTTGAACAACGCAAACAAGTGAACGAACAAAAGAAGGCTGCTTAATTAATATGCCCAAAGGGGGAACGTTATGAAAGTCGTAGTCGTCTATAAAGAACGGACTGACTATGCTCGGCAGGTGATTGATTTTATCGCCGACTTTAAACGCCAAACGGGACACGACCTAGAAGTGATGGATCCCGAATCGCCTGCAGGTATCGATTTTACGCAGACCTACGACATCATGGAACTTCCGATGATCATCGCAATGTCGGATGAGGGAGTGATGCAAAATACATGGGCTGGGCTACCACTCCCAACTATAAGTGAGGTAAGTTATTATGTTCAATAAATTATTCAAAAAGACACCAGTTGGTAAACGCTATCGTTACGTCACGTTTGGTTTTATGCTACTTGGCGGTATTGCCGCGCTTATTGCTGCATTTGTCCTCACCCTCGATAAGTTTAAAGTCCTTGAAGATCCAAATGCGGTCCTTTCATGTAGTATTAATATCGTTCTGAACTGTTCGAAAGTCATGGAAACGTGGCAGTCACATGTCTTTGGCTTCCCGAATATGCTCATCGGGTTGATGGCATTTCCGGTGCTTATTACTATTGCCGTGCTGGGGCTTTCGGGAACAAAATTTCCTCGTTGGTTCTTGATTTCGTCAAACATTGCGCTGTTGCTTGGGTTCTTGTTCTCATACTGGTTATTCTTCGAAAGCGTCTATGTGATTCAAGTGCTTTGTCCATGGTGTTTAGTGGTGACAACGTCGATGACTATTATGCTCTCGAGCTATCTTCACTTTAACCTGAAGGAAAACACCTTTAAGCTAAAGGATACGTTGAACACAAAAGTGCAATACTTCCTCAAAAGCGGCTTCCACCAAATGATTGTTCTGTCATGGATCGCGCTGATGGTCGTCCTTGTTTTCTTGAAGTTCGGCCAAGCCCTCTTCGCATAGTCACCGGACACTCACGGACGAACTTGACCACTGACCATTTGCCTAGCTTTACATTAGGGGTAGGGGTGCGCTAAGATAAGGACAAGACGATTGAGTGGTTATCAGCCACGAGTCTTCGGAAGAACGATCTTACGGGATTTAGTAGAACCGAACGTGCACGCGGCGATACAGCGATCAACTAAGCGCTAAAAGAATCACTTCTTTTGGAAGTCAGATGGTAACGTCCCTCACCGGACTCTGACATTCGGAAGAAGTGATTTTTATTTTACTTAAAACTAAGGAGTTTTCATGAAGTTTCAATCAGGCACACGTCGCCGCGCACTCGAATACGAAAAAGACATTATTCGTTACTGGAAAGATAACAAAACATTTGAAAAATCAGTCGATCAACGACCAAAAGAGAATTCATATGTTTTTTATGATGGTCCTCCGTTCATTACTGGCGTGCCACACCATGGAACACTGCTAAGCTCGATCGTTAAGGACGCCGTGCCACGTTACCAAACGATGAAGGGTAAACATGTCGAGCGTGTCTGGGGCTGGGATACACACGGCTTGCCGGCTGAAAACTTTGTTGAGAAAAAACTAGGTATCACCAGTCGCCACGAAGTTGGTGAAAAGATTAGCCTGGCTGATTACATCACGACTGCCCGCGAAAGCATGGTCAGTAACGCCGCACTGTGGGAAGACACCATTGACCGCGTTGGCCGCTGGGTTGATTTCAAGGGCGCTTACAAAACCATGGATAAAGATTACATGGAGTCTATTTGGTGGGCGTTCAAAGAACTCTACGAAAAAGGAAAAATCTACGAAGGTGAACGCGTCCTTATGTATGACACGCAGTGGGCAACGCCACTTTCAAAGGCTGAGGTCACGATGGACGCTGGTGCATATATCGAGGTGACTGACCCAAGTGTCTACGTCAAATTCAAAGTTATTGGTGAGGAGTATTCGCTACTCGCTTGGACAACCACGCCGTGGACATTGCCTGGAAATACAGCACTCGCCGTAAACACCGAAGTTGAATATACCGAAGTTGAAATTGGTGGTGAGCGTTTGGTCATTGCAAAAGATCTTTTAGATAAAGTTTTGACTGATGAGAAACACACAGTGTTAGACTATAAAATTCTTAGTACGATCAAGGGCGCTTCGTTAGTTGGTAAAAAGTACGAACCTCTAAAGGTTGGGATAGGGTATGGGTTTGCCGGCATTTCACTATCCAAAGCTCATACCGTTCTTGCTGCCGACTACGTCACAACTGAATCAGGAACGGGGATTGTGCACCTTGCCCCAGCGTATGGTGAAGAAGACTTCGAACTTGCTAATAATGAAGGTGTGCCGATTCTGCACGTGCTTGATGAGTATGGCATATATACCGATGGCGACTGGAAAGGTCAAGAAGTCTGGGCAAGCAACAAGCAGATTGCGAAGGAACTTCTTGCAAAAGGTATCGTCTGGAAAATTGATTACATTCGTCACGAATATCCACACAACCCAAGGACTGGACATCGCTTGATGTACCGGGCTCACCCTAGCTGGTTCTTTAATATCGATGACCAACGCCAACAGATGCTCGATGAAAACACCGAACACATTAATTGGTTCCCCGATCATATTAAACATGGTCGTTTCGAACATACGATCAAAACCGCGCCTGACTGGAACCTATCACGCGATCGTTTCTGGGCAACGGCAATGCCAGTCTGGAAGGGAACTGACTCTGGCGGCAACGAACGTATTAAAGTCGTCGGCAGCTACGCTGAGCTAAAAGAACTTTCCGGCGTCGAGCTAGAAGATTATCACCGCCCATGGGTTGATGACATCGAATTTGACCTAGACGGCGTACATTACACACGTATCGACAAAGTCCTTGATGGTTGGTTTGAGTCTGGCTCGATGCCATTCGCACAGTTCCATTACCCATTCGAAAATGTGGAAAAATTTGAAGCTAATTTCCCTGGTGACTTCATCGTGGAATATGTTGGTCAAGTTCGCGCCTGGTTCTATTATGTGCACGCGGTGAATGTTGGGCTGTTCGGCCACAACGCCTTCAAGAACGTGATTGTCACCGGTAACGTTGCTGGTAATGACGGCCTCAAAATGAGTAAGAGTAAGGGGAACTACACCGATCCAAACCTATTGATGGATCAATATAGCGCTGATAGCTTACGATTTACATTACTATCAAGTCCGCTGTTATCAGGCGAAGACTTTGCCCTCAAAGACAAAGAAGTCGGGGACGTCGCACGTAAACTGAGCATGGTCTGGAATATGTACGACTTCTTTACGTTGTATGCCGAAGTCGATGGCTGGGAATTCACCCCATCTGGAAATAGCATCGTCGAAGACCCATCAGAAACGCTCACGAACCCACTGGATCAATGGGTTGTCAGTCGTTTGCACCAACTTATCGAAGAAATCGAAAAGAACATGGATGGTTACGATATTCCAAACGCCGTAAAGCCAATCTTGCCATTCATTGACGATGCGAGTAACTGGTTTGTTCGCCGGTCACGTCGCCGTTTCTGGAAGTCAGAAGATGACACCGATAAAGACAATGCTTACCGAACACTTCACTATGTATTGGTTCGCCTCAGCCAAGCTTTGGCGCCATTTGTGCCATTCCTGTCCGAGGAACTGTTCCGGAACCTGACAGGAGAAGAAAGTGTCCACCTGACGAACTGGCCACAAGTTGGTCACGTCAATGAACTAGTCGTCAAAGACATGGAAACCGTTCGCGAGTATGTGAACCAAGCCCTCAGTCTGCGTGCAGCATCAAAGATGAAGATTCGTCAGCCGCTTGCCAGTATCACTGTCCCAACACTTGGTGAATTCGTGAACTTCGAAGATGTCTTGATTGAAGAGTTGAATGTGAAAAAAGTTATTCTTGGCAATACACTCGCACTCGATTTAGAAATTACACCAGAACTAAAGCGCGAAGGCTATGCCCGAGAGATCATCCGTTACGCGCAGTCAGCCCGTAAAAATGCTGGCCTGAACGTCGACGATCACATTGATCTGAGCCTGACGACAGAGGATGAAGATTTGATCCAAACTATTACAGAGTTCGGTTCGGTTATCGCTGCTGAAACACTGGCCGGCGTCATCTCAACAGGTGAGTATGCCCATGCTGAAACTATCGCTATTGAAGGTAAAACACTTCAATTAAGTCTCCAAAAAAACTAATCGGAGTAGTATAAAAGTATGGTTAAAAACACGAGCCCACATCCAGAAGAAGTGCATCGTTCTGACCGATCGAATTGGCTCCGCGCAGCAGTACTAGGTGTTGATGACGGTATCGTTTCGACGTCTAGTATTATGCTTGGCCTTACGGCAGCGAACGCCGATTACAAGATTATCTTGACGACTGGTATTGCGTCGCTGGTTGCTGGCGCATTTTCAATGGCAGCAGGTGAGTATGTTTCGGTTGCTTCGCAAAAAGATGCACAGCGGGCTGATATCGAAATTGAAAAACGAGCCCTCAAAAACAATCCCGAAGGCGAACTGGCTGAACTTGCAGGTATTTATGAATCTCGTGGCCTCGACCCGAAGCTTGCGAAAGAAGTGGCAATTCAATTGCAGAACAATGATGCTATTGACGCGCACGCCCGTGATGAACTCGGTATTACAAGTCATATGAAAGTGAATCCGTTCCAAGCGTCAGCAACGTCGGCTTTGGCATTTGCCCTCGGGTCACTCGTACCGATCCTGGCAGCAATCTTTGCGAATACGAATACAAGTGGGAACGGTGCAACACTGATTGTTATCGTTTCGCTCATTGCGTTGGCGATTTCTGGTTTGATCGGTGCACTGATTGGTGGCGGAAATAGAATTGTCGCCGCGCTTCGTGTCTTTGTCGGCGGTGGTGTTGCGATGGCAGTCACGTATTTTATCGGCCACCTTGTCGGTTCGAACCTCTAGATCTTTGGGGTAGGTGATTGACTTTTGATGTCGTTTATGCTTAAATAGATATGTTAGCAAATAAATACAAACATATGTCTATATTACAATTTCTCCAACTTCAACCCGTTGACCCAACCAATGATGGTACCGTCAGTCCGTTAGACGAATACGAACACGACGAAACTATCGATCTGAACGCAGATATTGATGAATCTGTGCTTGATCAAGAGTGGGACATGGTGATGGACGACTTAAAAAAAGATTCTGAAAAGCTTACGTTTTCTGATCAATAGAACTATACTAAGTATATTGATGGAACTGACTGACGAAGAATTTGACCGACTGATTAGTCAGGCTATGGACGAACTGCCCCAAGAATACATTAAGGGCTTGAACAACGTGGCTATTTTATACGCCGATGACCCTGACGAGTATCAGATTAAGAAATCTGGGCTGCGTGAAGGGAACATCTTGCTGGGACTATACGAAGGCATTCCGCTGACGAAACGTGGCGGTAATTATACTTTTGTTTTACCCGATAAAATTACATTGTTTAAACACTCAATGATGATGGTCGCGCAAGAACCACACCAATTGTATGCGCAAATTAAGCGCACATTGTGGCACGAAATTGCCCATTATTATGGCCTCGATCACGAACGAATCCATGCTCTTGAAAGGGGTGAAGGTTCTTCCGCCTAAGCTATTTATGGTATACTGGAGGGGCAAAGCACTACCAGTAGCGCTGAGCGGAAGGGGGGACAGTTATCAAACGGCATTATCGCGCGAAACCAATCCTGCGAGGAGCAAAAATCACGTCATTTTTGCTAAGCGTTATGTTTGCTACTGTTCTTACATCTGGACTTTTATCTCGGCCATCACAGGCCGAGCTTTTAAATCCTGTCACTAATTCGGTTGGCTGTATGCTCAATATCAGCGCCTGTCCGACTACGCCAGTAGCTGATCCTCCGCCGTCGACGGATCCTGGCAAGACTGCCGATCCAAACCCGACACCCACTGATGACACGACTGTACCGTCTGTCGCGGTGACTGCTGATCCAAAGCTCGCAGGTGGAAATACACAGACGATTACAATTACTGGCGCGATCTTTGACGATCACTTGGCAAGTTATTCGCTTGCGATTGATGGCAATATTGCACAGGCTGAATCGAACATGACTACGACGAGCGCGAGCATTAGCGTTCCATGGAACGTTTCCTCGCCGAATGTTGTGCCATCGGGCTCGTACCTTATTACGCTCGATGCAACTGATGCGTCTGGCAATACTTCGCATGATCAAATAAGTGTTGAAGTCGACAATACGCCACCCGATGTGACCATCGATGGGGGAGATGTGATTATTAAAAGTGGTTCTATTAGTCCGATGACAACCGCCGATGACAAGAACGGCATTGCTTCATATAGCTGGACGGCTGATTCGAACAATCCCGCTGTGATTGACTTTGTTTCGACTGTGGCTGAACCAACTTTCACACCTAACATTGAAGGCTCGTATATCTACTACGTCGATGTTGCTGATGGGCTAGGGAATGTCACGCGCAAACAGTTTAATTTTGGCTATGCGCAGGAACTAGCGACTGTACCACTGCCTACTACCCAGGATCCGACCGACGCCTTGGTTGATCAAAGCCCGTCAACACCAGCCGTCACTCCAGCAAATTCGGATCCGATTATGCGGAGCGGACGTGACGAAATCACCACAGGTAACGATAGCGGAGTGCTGGGAAATACCATCACTGCGCCCGGACAAACCTCACCGACAACAACCGTTGCGACGATCGCCTCTACTAGTAGTGGGTGGAGTATCTTTGGCTTGCTTTGGTACTGGTGGATCTTGATCCTGGCTGCACTAACTGCTATCGCTTGGTACGTCATCGCTGCGATTCGTCGCCGAAATGAAGGACAAGTTTAGTTAAAAAGCCAATTCTTGAAACGAGTTAAAACAAAATTGAAAACTTCCCAGAATAGGGGAGTTTTCTTTTCGCAGGTAAGGACTGGAGATTTCCAAACCCTAACATAAGTGGTATGCTATACCCAGCGTGAAAACAACACAAAAACGCAGTAGTCATAAAAAGACAACACTTCAAACAAAAGTCCGTACACACCTAAAGCACACTCTGGTACCTCATAAAGGGAACCAGTACCGGCCACATTTGGTCAGGCTTCATGGCATAACGGCTGTTTTAGTGTTGGCTGTGTTTATGCAGCTGGCGTATGGGTTTGTTTCTTCTGGCCGAGTCGAAGTACTGGGACGCGTTTCAAATATTAGTGCCAGCGATCTTTTAGCTGACACGAATACGTCACGTGCGCAGTCATCGCTGCCAAACTTGAAAGTAAACGACACATTGAACAACGCAGCATTTGCAAAAGCAAAAGACATGTTTGCAAACAACTACTGGGCACACACCTCACCAACTGGCGTGACGCCGTGGAAGTGGCTAGGGGATGCAGGCTACAATTATGATGTGGCAGGTGAAAACCTTGCAAAGAATTATGCGACTGCGCAGGCGACGGTTGATGCTTGGATGGCATCGCCAACGCACCGAGCAAATATTTTGAACACCAAATATCAAGACATTGGGTTTGCGGTGGTAGATGGCATACTTGATGGTCGACCAACGACGCTTGTCGTGGCATATTACGGTGCTCCCGCGACCGCAGCGGTTGAAGGTGCGAAGAGCACGACACCGGCCGTTGTCTATGCCGCACCAGTTGAACAAGGCGTCGGAAACCCGCTGACATACTTTGGAACGGCGTTGCAATCACTGACACCTGCAACACTGGGAGCCTTGGCAATGTTGACGATCGTTGGTGCAGTCGCAGTTGCGGCACATCACTATCGAAAGAAACTTCCAGTCGCATGGCGACGAAGTTGGAAGCTACATCACGGGATGTATACATTGGCTGGAACGGTGGGACTAGCGTTGGTGATCGTCTTTGCAACTGGTGGCGGCTCGATCTAGCTACTGATCTAAGAGCGTGCAGTATTGAGCTAGATCGCTCATTGAGTTGATACCAATGCCAAATTCTGTAGCTTTGCTTTTAAGCAACGTGATATGAGAGAAAGGCGGGTCAAACTCGGGGATAAGTGAGCTGATAAAAGCTCTGAACTCGTCAATTCCATCTATAATCACTGGTGCGACCAACGTCATGCGCTCATCTCGTCTACAAACATAGCGCTCACTGCCAAGTCCAGCAAACTGTAATGTGTGCGATTGCAAGTACTCTTTAATAGAGTGTGCGATGCGCAGCGCCTCATCTTTGTTTTCAATGTAGCGCTCCATGGACAGGAGGGAAGAATGGTATTCGTTTTTTGGAAATAATTCTACGCCGTCAACGATCTGACTCAATTGTTCAGGTACGTAGTTGGTGACGTCGAACATAACGTATCCTTTTTCGTCAGGATTGTATGAAATATCTTGGCCTAGGTTGATCTTTGTCATGTGTTTATTATAGCGTATCTGACTAGGTTTACAGATTGAACTCTATCTGTTACAATGGACAACTGAATCGTTAATAATTAAGGAACTAATTTAAGATCATGACAAAAGCAGTCGTTAAGATCGGTGGAAAACAATTTATTGTCACCGAAAAAGAGACCCTACTGGTGGACCTCCTCCAGGAAGGAACTAAAGAGCTCACTCTAGACGCACTGTTGCTTATCGATGGTGATAACATCAC
>DATCQO010000015.1:0-10904 GCA_036569465.1 Candidatus Microsaccharimonas sp. | reverse complement strand
ATATCGAAGTTACCGACCCAAGTGTGTATACAAAATTTAAGATCAAGAACGAGCTGTATTCATTACTTGCTTGGACAACGACACCATGGACGCTGCCAGCGAACACTGCGCTAGCGGTGAACGGTGAAACGATCTACGTTGAAGTAAAAATTGGCGATGAACACTTAGTTGTTGCCAAAGACCTCGCCGCCAAAGTCTTTACAGACGCAAAACATCAGCCATTAGACTACGAAATCATCCGCGAATTAGAAGGCGGCGATTTAGTTGGCCTCGAATACGAACCACTCTTTAAAGACCGTGGTGAGAACGCCCACAAAGTTTGGTCAGCCGACTACGTCACAACCGAATCGGGTACTGGTATCGTTCACCTGGCGCCGGCCTACGGTGAGGAAGACTTTATCTTCGCCAAAGAAAATCACATTCCGGTTGTTCATGTCCTGGATGAATACGGTGTCTACACGGAAGGCGACTGGCAAGGCGAAGAAGTTTGGGCGATCAACAAAACTATCGCCAAGACCTTACTGGAACGTGGTGTCGTCTGGAAAGTGGACTATATTCGCCACGAATATCCCCACAACCCTCGCACCGGCCACCGCCTGATGTACCGCGCTCACCCAAGTTGGTTCTTTAATATCGACGATCAGCGCGAACTGATGCTACAGGAAAATACCGAACACGTGAATTGGTTCCCTGATCACATCAAGCATGGCCGTTTCGAACACACCATTAACACCGCGCCTGATTGGAATCTTTCACGCGACCGCTTCTGGGCAACAGCAATGCCGGTCTGGAAGGGGACTGATGACAAGGGTCAGGAACACATTAAAGTCATCGGTAGTTATGCCGAACTGAAAGAACTCAGTGGCGTCGAACTCGAAGATTATCACCGCCCATGGGTTGATGACATCGAATTTGACCTCGAAGGTATTCATTACACTCGCATCGATAAGGTGCTTGACGGCTGGTTTGAGTCTGGCTCAATGCCATTCGCACAGTTCCATTATCCATTTGAAAATGTTGAAAAGTTTGAAGCAAATTTCCCCGGTGACTTCATCGTGGAGTATGTTGGACAGGTTCGTGCCTGGTTTTACTATGTACACGCCGTTAACGTTGGGCTTTTTGGCCACAACGCCTTCAAGAACGTGATCGTGACCGGTACTGTTGCCGGTAACGATGGCAAGAAGATGTCCAAAAGCCTTGGCAACTACACCGATCCAAACGAACTAATGGATCAATACAGCGCTGATAGCCTCCGGTTCACCTTGCTTTCAAGTCCGCTCCTTGCCGGTGAAGACTTTTCACTCAAAGATAAAGAAGTCGGTGACGTCGCCCGTAAACTCAGCATGATCTGGAATATGTATGACTTCTTTACCTTGTATGCGGAAGTCGACGGCTGGGAATTTAATAGGCCACTCGAAGACCCCTCAGAAACACTCACCAATCCACTCGACCAATGGATCGTCAGTCGCCTCCATCAACTCATCGAAGACGTTGAAAAGAACATGGACGGCTACGATATCCCAAATGCCGTCAAACCAATCCTGCCATTCATCGACGATGCGAGTAACTGGTTTGTTCGCCGCTCACGCCGCCGTTTCTGGAAATCAGAAGATGATACCGACAAGAACAACGCCTATCGAACACTGCATTATGTCTTGGTTCGCCTTAGCCAAGTCTTGGCGCCATTTGTGCCATTCTTGTCCGAAGAATTATTCCGTAACCTTACTGGTGAAGAGAGTGTCCACCTGACCGATTGGCCAGTAGTTGGGCACGTCAACGAGTTGGTTGTCCAGGACATGGAAACAGTCCGAGACTATGTCAACCAAGCCCTTAGCCTGCGCGCTGCCTCGAAACTAAAGATTCGCCAACCACTCGCCAGCATCACCGTTCCGACGCTTGGCCAGTTTGTTAATTTCGAAGACGTCTTGATTGAAGAATTGAATGTCAAAAAAGTTGTTCAAGGCGACGTGCTGGCACTGGACCTCGAAATCACGCCGGAACTAAAGCGTGAAGGCTACGCCCGCGAAATCATTCGTTATGCCCAATCAGCCCGTAAAAACGCTGGTCTGAACGTTGACGATCGTATTGACCTGAGCCTCACAACCGAAGACGAAGAGCTGCTCCAAACGATCCAAGAATTTGGGACAGCCATTGCTGCCGAAACACTCGCTGGTGCTGTATCGACAGGGGAATACACCCACGCCGAAACGATCACGATTGCAGGAAAGACCCTGCAACTTAGTCTCCAAAAGAACTAACGGAGTATTATAAAGACAATGACAAACAACAACACACCTCATCCCGAAGAAACGCATAAATCCCAAAGGGGTAACTGGCTCCGTGCCGCAGTACTAGGCGTCAACGACGGTATCGTTTCCACCTCCAGTATCATGCTGGGATTAGCCGCCGCCAACGCTGATTACAAGATCATTCTGACGACGGGTATTGCCTCGCTTGTTGCTGGTGCGTTTTCGATGGCAGCCGGCGAGTTTGTTTCAGTGGCGTCACAAAAGGATTCCCAGCATGCCGATATTGAAATTGAAAAACGTGCCCTCAAAAACAATCCAAAGGGTGAGTTAGAAGAATTAGTCGCCATCTATCAGGCGCGCGGTCTCGACGCCCATCTCGCAAGGGAAGTTGCTGTTGAACTGCATAAAAATAATGCCGTCGAAGCCCATGCTCGTGATGAGCTAGGCATTAACAGTCGCATGAAGGTCAATCCACTGCAGGCAGCATCGGCATCGGCCTTTGCCTTTGCAATCGGATCACTGGTGCCGATTTTGACGGCGGCGCTGGCTAATAAACAACACAGTGCAACGATCGTTGTTGTCGTCTCGCTGGCCGCACTGGCGATATCGGGCATTGTTGGTGCATTCGTTGGTGGTGGCAATAGAGTCATTGCTGCCTCCCGGGTCCTTATCGGTGGCGGCATCGCTATGGCCGTGACGTATTTCATTGGCCACCTCGTCGGCGTCAGCCTCTAAACTCAAAACAGGGGAGTGAGCTCATTGACTTTTCATAGTCTTTATGCTTAAATAGACATGTTAGCAAATAAAAACAAATATATGTCTATTTTACAATTCTTACAGCTCCAGCCCGTTGAACCAACCGATGACGACACCGTCAGTCCTTTGGATGAATACGAACACGATGAAACGATTGACCTTAATGCGGATATTGATGAATCCGTTCTTGATCAAGAGTGGGACATGGTGATGAACGACATAAAAAAAGATCGCGAAAAGCTTACGTTTACCGACGAATAAGCTATACTAAGTATATTAATGGAATTAACTGACGAAACTTTTGACCGCCTGATCAGCCAGGCCATGGACGAACTGCCCCAAGAATATATTAAGGGGCTTAACAACGTGGCTATTTTATATGCCGATGACCCTGACGAGTATCAGATCCAGAAATCGGGTCTTCGTGAAGGGAACATCCTTCTTGGGCTCTATGAGGGTATTCCACTGACAAAACGTGGTGGTAATTATAGTTTTGTCTTGCCCGATAAGATTACCTTATTTAAGCATTCGATGATGATGGTCGCTCGCGATCCACAACAATTATACGAGCACATCAAGCGTACATTGTGGCACGAGATTGCTCATTATTATGGCCTTGATCACGAACGAATTCACTCACTAGAAAGAGGTGAAGAAGCCTCCGCCTAAACTGGTTGTGGTATACTAGAAGGGCAAAGCACTACATAAATGCAGTGCAGATAAATGTACGGGGAGGACAGTTATCATACGGCTACACCAGGCGAAGCCAATCCTGCGAGGAGCAAAAATCGCAACATTTTTGCTAGGTGCAACGTTTGTTACTGTTTTCACTTTTTCGATGTTTACTCGGTCTTCACAGGCCGAGCTTTTAAATTCTGGGGCACCCGTGACGACGACACTCACCAGTTGCTTGCTTAATATTGGTGTCTGTCCTGCAGTGACCGATCCACCGCCAGCACCTCCAGCGGATCCGGCGCCGGTTGACCCAAACGCTCCGCCGTCGACTGACATCACAAAGCCAGCTGTTGCCTTGAATGACCCATCGCCAGCACTGGCAGGTGGAAATACGCAGACTGTGACGTTGACTGGTATGGTTAGCGACGATAATCTCGCCAGCTATAGCCTTGCCTTGAACGGCAATGTTATCCAGCAGGGAAGTGACATGACAGAGAAGATGGTGGCTATCAATGTGCCATGGAGTGTTTCAACGCCGTTTATCGTTCCGTCGGGAGATTATGTGGTGACACTTGATGCGACTGACAAAGCCGGCAATACCTCGCATGATGAAAAGACGGTTGTCGTTGATAACGATGGTCCGACAGTGACATTAACAGGCGGTGACACGATTATCCAGGGTGGATCGATTAGTCCGACAACGACCGCTGATGATCCGCACGGGATTGCGACGTATGCCTGGACGGCAGGTGATAAAAATCCTGCCACACTGACTTTCGACGTGGCAGCTCCAGAGCCAACTTTTACACCAAGCATTGAAGGATCGTATACATTTTACTTCACTGTGACTGACGGGCTAGGGAATACGACGACGAAGCCATTTACGTTCGGCTATGCCCAGGAACTAGCACCCGTTCCACTACCAACCACTCAAGATCCAACCGATGCGCTGGTCGATCAAACGCCTTCAACGCCGCTGATTACCCCGACGAGGCCTCATCCAACACTGCAAAGCGGACAGGATGCACCGTTAACAAATAACGACAGTGGCGTACTAGGAAGTACAGCCTCAGGACTAGGTGACCTGACGCCCGCAAAAACGATTGCAACGATCGCGCCGACCGGTAGTGGATGGAGCATCTTTGGTGTGCTGTGGTATTGGTGGCTGGTTATTGCTGGCATCATCTTTGTTGCGACGTTCCTTATAAAGCGGCAAATTGTGGCAGGACGTGGCGTTACCGCTGCGTAAGAAAAAACTTTAGCATAAGTGCTATACAACGCCATACTCGCGGTGGTACAGTGGAGGAAATAATAGGAGAGTGTGATGAAGTATTTCTTTAGTAATATCCAGCGGACAGCAACTATTTCGATAATGGCCCTGCTCATTATGAGCGTCATGATGGTCGGTGCATCATTTGTGCTTACACAGAAGGCACATGCCATCACGACACCAATTACCGACGTATCTTCACCAACAGCGCCGGGTATTCCAACAACGCTGTCACCAACACATAACTCAACAAGCCAATGGACATGGGCACCGGCCACTGATCTTCCGACTGATCCAACCATTGCATCAGGTGTCAAAGGCTACCAATACCAGTTTACGCAGGACCTGACGGTGATCACCCCGTGGACAGACACGACAGCAACTAGCGCCACGACTGTCGCGCCTGTTGATGGTACCTATCAGCTCCATGTTCGCGCCTACGATAACGCCGGTAACTCGGTTGGTCCTGAATCTGTCGGGGTTGTGATCCTCGATCAAGTTCCTCCTGTCGTCAGCATTACATCTCCAGCGAACGGAGCAACTGTTGATGCAACCAAGAAAATGACTATCACCGGGACAACAGGTGATGCGGTTTCATATACACTTTCAATCGGAAAGACTGGCCAAACTCCGGTCGACTCTACAAGTGGTGCTAGCTTTACTTCATATATATGGGATGCAACTGGCGTTCCAAGCAATAGTTACATCGTGACCCTAACAGGGACGGATGCTGCTGGTAACTCATCGGTTTCAGAGCTACTCGTCTTTGTCGCAAGTGCTCCAACAGTAACAGTGAATTCGAGTCTTGCCTTCACTCGCTACCCTAAAGTTACTGGAACAGTCAGTGCGGATGCTGCCTCTATTACGGTGGTTTTCCTTGACCGCAACGGTAAGGTTATTGAAACTGGCACAGCAACGTATACGCCTGGTCAGACAACATGGTCATACACTGCGAGAACACCATTAACGGGTGGTCTATATACCATTCAAGCGCGGGCATTTAACGCACAAGGAATTTACACTGACGCTCAAGGAAAAGTCTTAGTATTTGTACCGTGTATCCCTCACTTTGGTTGGTGGGGATGGGGTAGCGACGACGAATAGTCGCGCCGCTTCAATATATCAATTCACGTACGTCATACCATTCTTAGATTTAGGTTAAATTACATTGTCAACGTACCACTTAAGTGGTACAGTTAAGAAAAATACAAAAGGTGAGAGCGTTGTATGTAACTAAAAGTAAAAGAAATCGATTCGTGGGCGATCTTTTTTATAGAATTAATCAAGGAGTGTGTGATGAAGTTTTTTGCGAGCAAACGGACCCAACGACTAATGAATTTTGCGCTAGCAGCTATGCTAGTAGTGAGTACACTTACGGCCAGCGTGCCGTTTTTATTTAGCCAAAAAGCAGACGCTGCTTCGACTATTGCGGTGAACGCTGCTAATACACAGGGATGGATTACCGACGACACACGTGCTAATGGATATGTTAGCTTTGTTCCAGATGCATCCGCGTTTGGTGGCAATGGTGCACTGAGCATGAAAACAGATGCTACTCCAGTTGCAGGTCAAGACAAGGCACAGTATATGCATTACTTTACGACACCTGTCCCACTAAGTAGTATTACAGGCGAACTCTCTTTCGATACAAAGCAAAATAGCGCACTATTCGCCGCTGGTACACCTTCGTATCAAATCCCCGTGTACTTAAATGGTCCAACGGGTACAAACTTCGCAACACTCGTCTATGAACCATACGTCGATCAGGGAAATGCCGGCGTTCAAAATGGTGTATGGCAGCACTGGATGATCAACCCATCATCGAGTAAGATCTACTCTTCAAAAACAGTGACTGGACAGAACGGAAACATCGTTTCGAGCCAAGGTTCAAGTACCTACACACTCGATCAAATTAAACAGTATTTCCCAAATGCAACTGTCCTTGGCTTTGGTCTTAACGTAGGCTCTAATAATCCAGGTTACGATACAGAGGCGGATAACTTTACGTTTAATGGCACAACGTACGACTTTGTCTACACGGCACTTGCTGCGCCAACAAACCTAAAGCCGGTCAATAACTCATACACAAATAACGCATCTTTTGACAACACGTGGAATGCGGTTAGCGGTGCTGTTAAATATGAGTACACTGCATCGTACATGGTTGGTGGCAGCTCACAAGTATATACAGACACGAGTGATGCCGGCAACTATGTTCTTGGTGGTTCAACTATCACTCGACACAACAGTGGTGCTCCAAATTCTACGTATACGTGGAAAGTTCGCGCAATCGATGCTAATGGTGTTGCTGGTGCGTGGAGTGCTGATCAAAAGGTGACTGTAGATACAATTGCTCCAGCTCCAGAATTCGTTACTCCCGCAGTAAACGAAAAAGTTTTTGGAACAACAACGATCAAGGTAAATGTTAACGACCTTAATCCTAATTACACGTATCTCGAGATTAACCAAAATGGTGCTTGGAAGGCTGCGACGACATTGAGTGGCGCAACACCAACTTGGAATTTTGATACAACAACACTTCCCGACGGTAACTACACCGTTAAGGCGGATGTTATCGATCAAGCCGGTAATGGCACTGAAATAACGCGTAACTTCAAAATTGGTAACCCACCAGTTGTTACGGGAATCTATCCAGTCGACGGAAGCTTTATCCACGGCGTGACAACGGTAGGGCTTCACACAACCGACTCAAATCTTAGCTATACCTATATTGAATTCAATCAAAATGGAAGTTGGAAAACCGACAATACTACAAGTGGATCGGTTGCTCTAGGTAGCACAAATGCTGGAAATGACCCTAAGCTCGTACTCAACACAGCAAATTATGCTGATGGTGCATATGGTGTAAAAATTGATTCTGTTGATACTCAAGGAAATACGACTGAAAAACTCCTTCATTACACAGTTGATAATCAAGCACCTGACTTAACAGTAAAAATTGGTACTGAAGGTGGCCAGCAATTAACCATTGGCTCAGCTGGACGATATAAAGTTGTGAGCTTTAAGCTTCATGACAACAACCAAGTCGTGAAGTATGTGATTAATGGAACTGTCACAAATGTCACCCCAGCCCCATGGACAGATGCAAACTTTATTTCTGCAAACGATTCACATGGTGCGGTTGTTGGTGATAACACAATTGTTGTCTACGACATCGCCGGTAACACTACCGTGCTTCACTTTACGCTTGATAATAGTGCAACTGCACCAACTCTTGTTTCACCAGCTGACGGTGCTATCGTAAATGGTGCGAGTGTGACGCAGACATGGTCTACGACGGATACAGACATTGACCATTACGTGTATGAAAGCTACAACGATGCTGCCGCAACGAGCTTGCGATTTACTGCGAATTACACAGCAACAAGTAAGACTGCAACGAACGTCGCTAACGGCTCTGTCTATTATTGGAGAGTGAAGGCGGTTGATAACCTTGGAAACGAGAGCTTATGGAGTCCTCTTTGGAAGATCAGTGTTGATAGTACTGCACCAACTGCTACATTGATCTTCCCGGCTCGTGGCCCTTCGGCAACAAGCTTCCAGGTGAAGTTTAGCGAAGCGGTAAACGTTGCAGATGCAAAAAATCCAGCAAACTACTTCCTGACAAACTGGCCTGGTGCTGGTGGTTCAGGTGACTTGACTGGACATGCTGGGGTAACATATGACGCTACATCAAACACCGCAACAGTAAGCTTTACGACTCCAGGATGGTATGTTTCTGGCGAACAACTTTGGGGTGTGAGCGGAGTACACGACCTTGCAGGAAATGTTATGACAACAACTTCTGCATTCTCATCAGACAATATCGCTCCTACTGCTCCTGCAAATGTTGCAACAACAACTCCAACAAATGGCCTTACGAGCGTTTGGACATGGGGTGCATCGACAGATCCTGAAAACGTTTCAGACGGTGCCTCAGGTGTTAAGGGATACGAGTATCAATTAACGCAACAGGGAGCTGCTGTAGACGACAGCGCTTGGATATTTACGACGGCTACGACTGCATCAACAACGGTTACTTCTGAAGGCAATTATGTACTACACGTACGCGCAATTGATAACGCTGGTAATGTTGGTAGCGAATCAACAAGCGATCTGACCGTCGATACCACTGGTCCAACAGTAAGCGTCAACCCGGGTAACTTTACGACAACACAGCCGACGATTACCGGTACGGTTGGGGCTGACACTGTGAAGGTCACGACGGCCATTCTTGACCAAAACGGTAAACTTGTTGAAAACGGCACGGCATCGTCTGTCCCTGGTACAACAACTTGGAGCTATGCGGTACAAACAGTACTTGCAAATGCTAATTACACGATCTTTGCACGAGCGTATGATGCACTGGGTAATTTCACGGATAGCGCTGCAAATATTTTTGCGGTTGCCGTTCCGGCACCTACGGTACCAACTACTGTAAGACCTGTATCTACACCGATTATCACAAGCCCAGCCGCAGCAGCCGTCCTTGGTGCGACGACTGATAACACTGGTACACAAACAGGTGACACTGGTGTGAAGGGGACAACTGATGACAAAACGCTTACCGCAGCCGCAGTTACCTCAGACGCAAACAAAGGCACTGTCTTTGGCCTTGCTTGGTACTGGTGGATTCTGATCCTTGCAGCACTTGCCGCTATCGCTTGGTTTATTACCGCAGCGATTCGCCGCCGAAACGAAGCACAAGTTTAGTAACAGAACTGACAAAAATAAAACGAACATACTCCCCTGGAAGCAGGGGAGTATTTCTTTTCAAATTGTAGCTTAAGTGGTATGCTATACCCAGCGTGAAAACAACACAAAAACGCACGAGTCATAAAAAGACCACAGTTCACTCAAAAGTCCGCACACACCTAAAGCACGCATTGGTACCCCATAAAGGGAACCACTACCGACCACATTTGGTCAGGCTTCATGGCATCACGGCTGTTTTAGTGTTGGCTGTCTTTATGCAACTGGCGTATGGGTTTGTTTCTTCTGGACGACTCGAGGTATTAGGACGTGTTTCGAGTATTAGCGCCAGCGATCTTTTGGGTGATACTAATGCGCAGCGTGAACAATCGTCACTGCCTGATTTGAAAGTGAATCCTGAGTTAAGTTCAGCCGCCTTCGCCAAAGCCAAAGATATGTTCGCCAACAATTACTGGGCGCACGTCTCGCCGTCCGGTGTCACACCATGGAAGTGGCTAGGTGATGCAGGGTACAATTACGACGTTGCGGGTGAGAATCTTGCCAAGAATTATCCGACGGCCCAGGCGACCGTTGATGCCTGGATGGCATCACCAACCCACCGAGCAAATATTTTGAACACCAAATATCAGGACATCGGGTTTGCGGTGGTAGATGGCCTGCTTGATGGCCGCCCAACGACGCTTGTCGTGGCCTATTACGGTGCACCGGCGACGGCTGCGGTTGAAGGTGCTAAAGATACAGCTCCTGCTGTCGTCTATGCTGCACCGGTTGAACAAGGTGTTGGAAACCCGTTAACATACTTCGGAACAGCCCTCCAGTCACTAACACCTGCGACCCTGGGAACATTGGCATTATTGACGCTGGTTGGCGCTGTTGCGGTTGCGGCACATCACTATCGAAATAAACTACCGATTGCGTGGCGACGGAGTTGGAAGCTGCATCACGGGATGTATACGCTGGCGGGAACCGTCGGACTCGCGCTGGTGATTGTCTTTGCAACTGGCGGCGGCTCAATCTAAACCCGGGACAGATCACCCTCTTGAAATAGCACCTCTTATCTGTTACAATGAACAACTGAATCGTTAATATTAAAGGAATTACATGACAAAAGCAGTCGTTAAGATCGGTGGAAAACAATTTATTGTCACCGAAAAAGAGACCCTACTGGTGGACCTCCTCCAGGAAGGAACTAAAGAGCTCACTCTAGACGCACTGTTGCTTATCGATGGTGATAACATCAC
>DATCQO010000014.1:0-111942 GCA_036569465.1 Candidatus Microsaccharimonas sp. | reverse complement strand
GATTATAGATGGTAATATACTAGTATTCAGCTTATGCAAAAACGGAGATTTTGGAGTTATGTATTGCCTGTACTGCTTGCAGTGCTTGTTCCTCTTTTGGGTGCAGGAACAGCGATGGCAGTGACCTCTAGCTCGTCGAACTATAAGGTGACAGAAACGCAGTTTACTTCAGGAACATCTGTCCAGAGTTGTTCAGGATCGTATTGTGCCAAGGTATCAATTGGTGATGCTGCAGTAGGGAATGCAGCCAGTACTGATAACAGTGCAAAGTTTGGCTCGATCACGAACAGCGACCCACTACTAGAGGTTATCGTCGAAGCGGGCCAATCAAATCTGGGAACACTGACGGCTGAAACCACCGCAACCAAAACCACCGTCATCAAGATTCGTAATTATTTAAGTGATGGCTATGTGCTGCAGGTTGTTGGTGATCCGCCTAAATTTGCAGGTCACACCCTGAGCACCTCTGAAACGCCTGTGCAGTCTGTCCCGGGTACTGAACAGTTCGGGATAAATGCGGTTGCGAATACAAACCCAACCGTTGGCGCCAACTTGGTGCAGGTGCCAGATGCTCAGACGAGCTTTGGGATTGTATATAACAGTTACAATAGTCCGAACCTTTTTATGTTCAAATCTGGTGATAATATTGCGCACAGCACCAAGTCATCCGGAGAGACGGATTATACGATTAGCATGATCGTGAATATCTCAAGTGGAACGCCGGCCGGTCACTATTCTGGTGACTTTTCAGCTATCGTGATTCCATTCTACTAAATCTTCCTTAAGAAACACTGTGGATAACTTTTACAACACTATTGCTTTCCTGATACCGCTAGTGGTAAAATGCCGATGTACCCCTATGAAAAGGGCCACCAATAAAACAAACATAAGGAGAAATATGAGTATAAATAAACTCAAGTCAATCGTCCGACGTGGAACGATGCTTGGAGCAGCCTTTGCCGTTGTAGCGGCAACCTTTGCACCAGCTTCGCTTACATTTGCGGACGCGTTGAACCCGTTAACTCACCGTAGCTTGACGCTTTCAAGCTCTGCGCCGGGTTGGGATCACACAGATGGATCGGGTAATACAACCTACGCTCCGCCAAACAGTGGTGCAAATGGTCAAAAGACCGGAAACACCTTCGCATTTAACGTCAGTACAAATAGTACGGCAGCACCTATTAAGGCGTTTACGTTACAGTACTGTACTGGCTCAGCAGGTAACTGTACGTCACCTGGTAACAATGGTCACGTAGGTGCCACTCGCAACGTGGATTCAGCAACAACGACAGACTTAAATGTTGTTACAAGTTCTCCAACAGAGATCTCGGGTACAACATTCACAGCTTTGTTCAACACGACATTGGGTATCCCTGTCGGTAACGCAACAAACTCAACCCCTGCAACTATCACAGGTGCACCAAAGGCTGACGATACTGAAGGCAACTTTGTTGTCTTGACACAACCAGCAGCTGGTGGCTCATGGTCACAAAGCGCAGGTTGGACTATGACAGCAACTAATAAAGAAGACGGAACAGTTACTCTCGGAACAGCAACCGGTGCTAACAACTACATTAAGATTGTTAATACTACCGGTGCTGCAACAGCAACTGGTGATGCAGTAAAAATCATCTTCTTCGGTACAAACGGTAACTATATTACCAACCCAGGTCAAGGTGCGTTCTTCGTCAAGATTAATGACTACAACTCTGATACAACAATTAACGACACAACGCTCGTTGATGGTGGTGTGACGGTTGCGAACGTCATGAACCAATCAATTGAAATTCAAACGAAGGTTCTGGAAACCATGGACTTCTCAGTTGGTACAGTTGACCCTTACACACTTGTAAGTGATGGTACAACTGGTAGCGCGTTATATGCTGCTAGCCACCTTCAGACACATGGTCAATGTGACCCTATTGCAACATCGTTGACATACGGTCAAAATGCCGCAACCAACGTGCTGCAAATGGGTGATACAACTCAAGAAAACTCACTACGAACTGACAAGACATACAGCACTCACTCGTTCTGGCGTCTTAGCTCAAACTCTAGTGCGGGTGCAACTGTTTATTACTCAGGCTCAACACTAAAGAACACTGTTAATGACCAGATCAATCCAATTGGTAAAACAGCCTCATTCCCACTTCGTGGAACTCCACAGTTCGGTCTTGCGATTGATAACGCAAAGACTGGGAACTTGGCTGTAAACTACACTAACGAAAATAACGGCGGAACTGGCCTATTCGAAAACGGTACAGACATCAATACAAATGGTATTGATGCGAGCACTACGACAGATACGGCTAGCCTTACAGGTTACCACTCTCCACAACTTGCTCCACTTGCTCCAACCACTGGTTACGCCGATGGTGCGGGTATTGTGAACAATGAGTACGGTACTGTATCAGGAAAGTTTGCCTTCGATCCTAACGCTAACATTGTCCCAGCACCTATCGCGACTGAAAACGCTCAGGTTGTCGACTGTGTTACAGCGAAGGTTCGCTACATTGCAAACATTGCAGCGACCACTCCAGCTGGTATCTACACTACCAAGATTAACTACATCGCAGCTCCACAGTACTAAACGACCTTGTTTAGAGTAGAGAAACTCGAAATAGTATCAAAACAAAAATCGACCTTTGAAAGAGGGTCGGTTTTTGATTGTAATAAATTTTGTTTAATTTTAGATTTTGTTGACATTGAATAGATATGTACATTTGTACTAAACCAGTTGTATTATGAAGGTACAAACTAACTCGGGGGTGTGGGTGTGAAAAAGATTGTAGTAGTAGCGCTAGGTTTAGTAGTCGTGGTGTTTGCGGTTGTGGCCATCTTAAAGATACCTACTTACGCTACAGTACCTGGCACGAACGTACTAGTGAATTACAATACAACCGGAAATCCGGTTTTAACTGGCAATCAGCTGATTCGTGTGTCAGAGGATGGAAATACGGTTGCGTGGAGTTCGCCAGAGCATAATGTGTTTCCCGGTGACCCATTTCCGTCGTCTACTGCTACGGTTATATATAAACGTAACCTACAGACTGGTGTCACGAGCTATGCTACGCCCGTAAATACTTCAGGCTCTCCAGTATCAATTGTTGAAAATAATTTTGCAATGAGTAGATCTGGAAGATATTTTGCTTACTATGTTGCTGGAACCCAAACTGTAGTTTCAAGCCCAGCGGTGCCCTACAACACGAATAACCATGTTTATTTAACCGATACACAGTTGGGTACAACCAAGCTTGTTGATCAGTCAATCCTAGGGTCTGTAGCGAATAACGATAGCACTAGTTATACAGCCTTAAATGTTAGCGACGATGGTCGCTTTGTTCTATTCACTTCTTACGCGACAAACTTGCTGAGTTCGGGTAACCCTAGTGCTGCTAGTACGAACTTTTATATAAAGGACATGAAAACGGGATTAGTGATTAACCCAACTCTTTCAAGTTCAGGAATACGTGCGAATGGCAGCATGTCTTCGATGGTGTCAAGTTGTGACGGATCGATTTTGGCCTTTAATTCAAATTCCACAAATTTAACTCCACAAGATACAGGGGCTGGAGATGTGTATTTGGTAGACTTAAGAAACGGATATAGCATTATGAACTTGTCATATGCTGCAAATCAATCGGTTAAGGCCTTATCAATATCATGCAACGGAAGGTATTTGGAACTTGCCACAAAGGCTACGAACTTAACTGCTGACACGGTATCTGGATCTATCAATCATTACTTTAGATACGATCGACTAACCGACGCATATTCGCTAATAGATAAGTCAACCTCAGGTTATATATCCACAACTTTGGCTCCAAATGCCAATGGGCTGGGTAATTCTACAACGGTTAGTGATGACGGAAAAGTTATTTTTTCAAGCAACGATCATAATATGGTTTCACCAGCAGCAGTGAACAATAAAGAGATATTCCTACGAAATCCTGAATCCGGAATAACGGAGCTTGTTCCGATCAATGCTTCAGGAATAGAACAAAATGGAGCTATTAGTAATCTAACTCTTGAAATTAACGCCAAGGGTGCGGCGGTCTTATATACCACTACGGCGACCAATCTGGTGCCCGGTTCTACAACCGGTGGGCCAATACTTGTACTCTCAAAAGTGCAATAGTAGGGCTGCATAAACAAATTTAGAATACTTGTGGCTATCTACGGTACGAAACTACGCATAATGCTTGTGATCTAGTACAATACAGCTATGCAACATCGGTGGTTACGTTTCCATGGATTCGCCTTCATAAAATGGCGCCATGTTTGGTCGGAAGAATTCCTGGCCTTACTTTTGGCACTATTTGTTTTTGTCGCGCCAGCATCTGCTTCGACACGTCTTGAAAACCGTAGCCTGTATATGAATAGTAGCGAAGCGGGCAAGACCACCTTCTACACTGTCGGTTTCCGGTACATGACACCAACACCAATCAATTCGGTGGACATGCTGTTCTGTGTTAGTCCGATTCCATACGAAGCATGCGTGACGCCTCCAGGGTTAGATGTTTCCGGCGCGACACTTAGTGCTCAAACGGGGGAGACGGGCTACTCCATTCTATCTCAGTCTGTAAATCATATCGTTCTCACGCGCTCTCAACCCGCAATTCCTGCAAGCACACCTTCGTCGTATACATTTGATAACATAAAGAACCCAACTGATACGTCTCAAGCATTCTCTATACGTCTCAGAACACTGGCGTCATCTGACGCGACTGGTTCACAAGTTGACTTCGGCTCTGTGAGGGGACAAGTAGAGCCTGGTATTTATATTGAGACACAGGTGCCGCCTCAGCTTATATTCTGTCTTGCAAGGCAGGTTGATTTAGGATGTACGGGCAGTGATGACACATACTATACAGATATGGGTCAGCTTGAATCTGATTCGACACTTGTCGCAAAGTCGCAAATGGCAGTTGGAACGAATGCGACCGCTGGCTTTGCTGTGACTGTTGTGGGGACAGTTCTCGCAGCTGGCACGAACACAATTGATGGACTACCAGTACCAACAGCCAGCCAGGCGGGTGTAAATCAGTTTGGGATTAACTTGGTCCAGAATACGGCACCTGCGATTGGTGAAGATCCCGAAGGGACGTTTGCAAACGCAACGCCAACAGCTGACTATTCGACACCAAATGTATACAAGTATGTTTCGGGTGATGTCGTCGCATCCTCGACGAATGTCAGCCTTATGAAAAAGTTTACGGTTAGTTATATTGTGAACTCCAACGTTAATCTGCACGCCGGTGTATATAGCACAACGATTACCTACATAGCCAGTGGTCGTTTTTGATGGTACAATACGGCTTATACTTAAACAAAAGTAACATGTGAGGGAAACAAAATAAATGAAACGCTTTAAGGGCATTGCCTTAGTCGCTGTCGCACTACTGATGGGCGTAGTTTATTTGCTACCAGCCGCGTCTGCAAATGCTCAATCATCGGCTGCGCTCAGCATTACACCAAAGAAGACATATGTGATTGAACCAGGTAAGTCGGTTGACGACACGCTTAGTATTCGAAACCTTGACAGTACAAACTCGCTCGACTTGACACTGCGTGTCGTAGATTTCACGTTTACCGATAATGGTGGTACCCCAAAGCTATTTCTCGATCCAGATGCCGCACAAACAACGTGGTCATTAAAGCCTTACTTGACCGTTCCTGAGACTGTCTCTATTCCAGCCGGTGGCAGTAAGACGCTCAAATTGAATGTAAAGATCCCTGCAAACCACGGTGCTGGTAGCTACTATAGCGCTATCGTATATTCATCTGGCGCTCCAACCGGAAGTGGTAATGTTGGCCTGAGTGCATCCGGTGTAACACTTGTTTTTACTCAGATTCCTGGTCAGGTGACAGAGAATCTAGCGCTAAAGAAGTTTGGTGCATATGATAGCACGGCAAACGGTGCCATATCTGGCTATCAATTCATTACAGATAAACAACCAACGACTATCGGGTATACACTCGAGAACACTGGTAATGTTACCGAATCTCCAGCTGGAAGCATCACCCTTAAAGACATTTTTGGACGAGAAACAAAAATTAGTGACGTGAACCCTACAGGTTCACTTGCGCTCATTGGACAAACTAGAACGTATAATGCCTGTATTAAACTTGCATCACAAAATGTTGATTTTAGCGGAACCAAAACGACAGCCTCAAGTTGTGTGAACCCTGGTCTTTGGCCTGGCTACTACCATGCAACTCTCGACCTCTTTTATGGCCAAAACGGTAACTTAACACAGGAAATTACTGGCGCAGCATCGTTCTGGTACCTGCCACTCTGGTTCGTCATCACATTCCTCGTTCTGCTTGCGATTATCGTCATAGCAATCTGGCGCGGATACGTAACAGTACGCCGCAAGTTGACTGGTATGCAGTCACGACGATCACTCCGACGTCGAAGATAACTTCTAATCCTTTTGAATACAGCGTGAGCACGCTACAATAAACACAAGCATGAAACACACGACTCGATTTAGCGCACAGTGGACACTCCCGATTATTATTGCGGCGTGTCTACTGGCGCTGTTTGTTTCTCTTTCCCTTGTGCATAGGGCTTCAGCGATTACGCAACTTCCTAATCCTGCTCCAATGCCGGGCTCATACGGTATCGCCGCAACCAAACTGCAAGCACCACCAGTGCAAGGTGCGACTATTAGCACACCCGGTAACGGTTCATCATTCTCGACGTCACCGACGACAGTCAATGGTATTTGTCCGACTGGATTGCTGGTACAGATATATGACAACAGTGTGATGGTAGGTTCAGTGATGTGTACAAATGGTAGCTTTAGCCTGCAGGTCAGTCTATTTGCGGGCACAAACGAATTTACGGCAATCGTCTACGATGAATTAGATCAAGCTGGTCCAGTTTCGAACATTGCCACGGTAAACTATACGAATACACAGTTCAGCGCCTTTGGTGCTCTCATTACATTAACTAGCTCATATGGACGACGCGCCGCTAATGCCGGCAATGAATTAACCTGGCCATTACAGTTGTCTGGTGGAACAGGTCCCTATGCCTTTAGTATCGACTGGGGCGACGGAACTGCGACGGAACTAAAGAGTCAGCCATTAGCGGGCCTTGTGAATATCATCCATACCTATAAGAAGGCCGGAATTTATCAAATCAACATAAAGGTGACTGATGTGAACGGTGTCAGCGCCTTCTTACAGGTGATAGGGCTAAGTAATGGTAAAGTCGACGCTGCGGCTGCTGCAGCCACGGGGCCAACGACTATAACGACGAAAATCCTTTGGATACCAGCGGCTATTGCTGTTGTCCTACTGTTTCCAGCCTATTGGCTGGGACGCCGTAGCCAACTCGTATCTCTTCGAAACAAGATGACAAAAGAACAAGCTGCATACAAAGAAGAGTAGTTTTTTAAAACTGTGGATAACCTTGCTTAAGAAATGCTTGACAAACATAAGCGAAATCATGCAAACTAATTCTTAGGAAAGTGAACGTGAAAACGTGAGGAAAAAAACATGAGCATATTAAAAGTGGTTAAAGAGCGATCAGCGTACTTTATTGCTGCAGCAGTGTTGACTGTTGCCATTGTAGTACCAGGGCTAGTTTCAGCTGCCCAAGTAACACAACGATCAGTTGGTTTAAGTAACTCGTCAGCAAGCGCTTCAGCTGTTTCGTATGAAGTTAAATTTACGGTGCCAGGTGCTTCTGCTGACGCCGGCGCAATTGGTATTGAGTTCTGTAGCAATAGCCCAGATCCTCTTGCTGTTTGTACCGTACCTACGGGCATGGTTACCACGGGTGCAACATCTGCAACGAGCGGATTTACGACAGTAACGACGCCTAACGCTCATACGGTTGTAGTTGCGGGCACTACGCACGCAAGTGACAACATAGACGTTACCATCGATGGTATTACTAACCCTACAGCCTCTGGTCCACTCTATGCCCGTATTGGTACATATGCATCCGCTGGTGCTGCGGAAACTGATGTAGCATTGACGGGGGCAAACGCTATTGATGGTGGTGGCGTTGCCATCTCGATCACACCAACAATTGGTGTCTCTGGTGCGGTCCTTGAAAGTATGACTTTCTGTGTGGCTAACCTCACCATTACTGAGAACTGTGGTGATGCAGCATCTAATCTTCCAGTGCTGAAGCTAGGTGAACCTGTGGGGAGCCAAGTGGCTCTTGATGCTACCCACCTTAGTACGGGTACACTCTATACGCAGCTTTCAACAAACGCAGTATCTGGTGCGGTTGTCTACCTCAAAAGTGCAACTAGTTGTGGTGGACTAAAGCGAGTTGGTGCATCTGTCTGTGATATTGCACCTGCGCTTACGACTACTTTTGTGGCTGGAGCTGCAAAGTTCGGCGTAAAAACCGGTACGGTTAGCGGTGTTGGTTCTAACGCGAACGGAACTATTCGCGCAGCCGGCATCTACGACAACACGAATTACAAGTTTAACTTCATTGACACCACAACCGGTGTTACTGGTCCTCTTGGCGACTTGATCCTTGATACAAATGGCGCTCCTGCAAACAACCAGCTTATGCCTCTTACCTTCGGTGCGAGTGTGTCTAACAGCACTCCAGCTGGTAACTACTCGACGAGCCTTAGCTTGATTGCAACGGGTAAGTTCTAACTTTCACGAATCACTGAAACGGCACTCCATTCATAGGGGTGCCGTTTTACTTAAATAACATTTCCAAACATAAGCACACCTGCTATGATGGAAAGTAATCACGTAATAGGGAAACATAGTGTGTTAACAAAAAAACGTATCCGACAGAGTATTGGGATGGCAATGGTGGCCGCATTCGCATTTGCTCTTTTGTCCGCATCTCAGTCATTCGCACAATCAGCTACCTCTTCGACGAACGTCCTAAAGGTTTCACCAGTTCGTTCAGATATCTCAATCGTACCAGGCGCGTCAAAAACTGTACAAATGACAGTTACCAACCTGACGAATGCACCAGTTGTTGTGAGTTCAATCGAGAATGACTTTATCTCCGCTGACGAGAAGGGCACACCTGCACTAATCTTGGATGCGAACATATATGCACCGACACACAGCCTCAAACGTTTCCTAACGAAAATTCCAGACACGACAATCCCTGCCTTAAAGTCAATTACCGTTAACCTTATCGTGACGGTTCCACTAGGCACGCAAGCCGGTGGCTATTTCGGTGCTGTACGCTTTACATCAGCATCTGGTAGCGATGGTGGACAGGTCAACTTGAACCCAAGTGTTACATCGTTGGTGCTTTTGACAGTACCTGGACCTACAACTGAAAAACTGAACCTTTCAAACTTTGACGTCCAACAAATGAATCACACGGGAACAGTTTTCCAGACAACAGATGACCTGAGTGTATTGGTTCGCTTCGAAAACAAAGGCAATATTCAAGAAGGTCCATTTGGTAAGATCTCTGTAAAGAACGGCAAGAAAGTTGTCTACGAAACAGACTTTAACGTTACCTCGCCTCGCGATCAGGTTTTGCCTGATGGCGCACGTCGTTGGGATGTTCCATTGAAGGACGTGAGCGGCTTCGGCTACTATACTGTTACCGGCACACTTACTTATGGACAAACGAACACAACCATCGATATCTCCAAATCTTTCTGGGTGATCCCACAAAGCTATATTATTGGTGCTATCATCACGATTGTTCTCTTTATCGCATTGATTATCTTCCTGATATTCTTTATCCGTAGTCGAATTCGACGACGAGTTCGCAACCGTATCCACGGCAATAGCCGTTACCGACGCTAACAGGTCATTATATGGCGTTACGAATTGAAACACCTGATGAACAAATCCGCGACGTAGAAGATGAGTTATTAAAATCTCCTAACGATCCGCCTGCGAAGAAAAAGAAAAAAGGCTTTAGCAGGTTTATGCGCATCATTGGCCCTGGCGTTGTGACGGGTGCTGCCGATGACGATCCTTCTGGAATTGCGACCTACACGCAGGCAGGTGCCCAATTTGGCCTGCAACTACCATGGACGATGTTATTCACGTATCCGCTAATGACTGCCGTACAAGAGGCCTGTGCGCGGGTAGGCGCGGTGACCGGTAAAGGCCTTGCGGCGATTATTCGCGATAATTATTCTAAAAAAGTCTTGTTTCCAGTAGTCTTACTGGTTGTTGCGGCCAATACGTTCAATATTGGCTCTGACATCGGTGCAATGGCAGCCAGTACGCAGTTGATTGTTCCTTGGATTTCATTCCCTATATTAGCAGTTGGGTTTGCGCTTATTATGTTGATCCTCGAGATCTTTGTGCCATATCGTATGTATGTCCGAATCCTAAAATGGCTTGCACTTGCCCTGTTCTCGTACTTTATCACGGCATTTTTGGTGCATGTGCCATGGCTAGATGTACTGAAGGCAACTTTGACACCACATATCGAGTTCAATCAAGAGTTCTTGTACATGATCGTTGCTATCTTTGGAACAACTATTTCACCGTACCTGTTCTTTTGGCAAGCAAGCAACGTCGTTGAAGATGAAATTTCTGAACACCGTCTGGCCCAAAAAGGGGGAACCCCAAAGATCTCAAGGCGCTATCTGCGACGCCTCCGTATTGATACCGTTGTTGGTATGCTGTTCTCGAATGTCACCGCATGGTTCATTATCGTCGTTGGTGCGGTCGTACTAGGCTCACATGGTATTACGAATATTAATAGTGCTGCTGATGCTGCCAAAGCGATTGAGCCACTAGTGCAGGGCTTTCCGAACGCTGGCTACGTTTCGAAGGTGATCTTTGCCGTTGGAGTTATCGGTATTGGATTGCTGAGTGTACCTGTCTTGGCGGGATCTTCTTCGTACGCAATTTCCGAGACTTTCAACTGGAAAGAAGGATTGTTCCGCCGTTTCAAGCAAGCCCGTGAGTTCTACATTATTATTGTTATCGGTACATTGGTTGGCCTGTCATTTAACTTTATCGGCCTTGATCCTATAAAGGCGTTGATTTTCACTGCAGTACTGAACGGTATTGCCGCAGTGCCACTGATTTTCTTTATCGCCAAACTTTCCAGTCGAGAAGATATTATGGGTGATTACAGAAGTAAATTCTGGTCAAAGCTGGGACTTTGGGCTGCCTTTGCCGTCATGGGCATCTTTGCGCTGCTCCTTTTGAAATCTTTTATCCTTCCATAGCGTACACCGACGCGTCGCACTCTCTTATTTTCATTGCTTTTTAAAGTCCTTAACGGATGATACTAAGCAATACCATAATCTAATCTATTTACAAACCTTTTTCTTGGATCTATGATGAGCCTACAAAGACAGACATCCTGGCGCGCTAAAAGTTCTACGACTCAACCATAAGGAGGTGTTATGAAAAGAATGAAGCGAATACTACTAACCGCAATCGTAGCCTTGATGCCACTTGCTTTTGCCCTGCCGGCAGCAGCACTCGGGACATGTGCGATAGGGTACACCGGTCCAGACTCAAATAATCAGTGTACGTCGCAAACGACCTACACCTGTACGGTACAAAGTGAAAATAACGTCACGATCATTAATGATAATGACCAGACATCGACGTCAGGTACAGTGACAAATAGCGATAACTCACAGGGAGGCAACGCCGTCTCAGGCCAAGTAACGAATAGTAACGGTACAGTTTTTAACGTATCGATTACTAATCCTGTTGAGTCACCACGAACATGTGTCGCCGTCGCAACTGTTCCGGCAACACCTGTGACACCGGTCACACCGGTACAGCCACAAACCGGCAATGGCGCAGTTGTTGCTGCTTTGCCACATACGAGCGGTGATTCGTTTAGTCCTGTCCTTGCAGTTAGCTTGGTAGTCCTAGGGATTGGCGCTGTAGCAACCTATCTTGGCGCAACCATCTATCGTCGATTAAAAGCATAGTATATCGGAGCTATAGAGTATGAGCCATGCCGTCAACAAGGGAGTGTTTTATTCCGTCTTTGGAATTATCAACCTTGTCGTCGGCATGACTTTTTACGTCGTATACTTGTTCCATATAGCGCCTCCGGTGATGGCGGTGTCCGAGGTAACAACACCCATAGTCATGAAGCCAAAGCCGATTGCTGCAACTTCGGGGACGCCTACGAGGATTGTTATTCCGAGTATCGGGGTTGATGTCGGTGTAGGTGTTGGATCGTATAATCCGTCCGATGGTACCTGGACACTTGATAATGAGCGGGCATTTTATGCCGATGCCTCGGTGCCGGTGAACAATAACAATGGAGTGACGCTCATTTATGGGCATGCCAGGCGGGCGGTATTTGGTCGACTCGGTGAAGTGACGGATGGGAGTGATGCAACGGTCTACACCGATACCGGCTATTCTTTTCATTATATTTATGAGTCGAAGCAAGACGTCTCTCCTACTGATATAAGTATTCTCCGCGACGATGGAGCGCCGACGTTAGTGTTGCAAACGTGCTCTGGGCCATGGGATGCATATCGTACGTTGGTATCATTTCGACTTACCGGAGATCAAAAAACATGAATGTCTATATTGTAGGCAAACTGCTTGAAACCGGAACCTTGGTGTTGCTGGGTGTGTGTTTCTTGCTTATTATTACTGGATCCTTTTATGACATATGGATGACCAGGCGCCGAAAGGTTATTGATCTGCAGACTCGACGACTACGAAGAAACCGTCCACATGTTACTGTCTTGGTGTACGCCAAAAATAGTGCGGCCGTTGTGTCGGATTGTTTAGCGAGCATCCTGAAGAATCGCTCCCGTCAGTATGATATTGTTGTCGTAAACAATAAGTCGACTGATCAGACGAGGATGAGGTTAGCACAGTTCCAGCGGGATCATCCAATAGCTCGTTTGTATGTCTACAACAAACGAAAAGCCGATACTGTCCATACATCGCTACAGCAGGCATATAGGAAAAGTCAGCAGGGGGCTATCGTTTTAACAATTCGGTCAGATAGTATATTTTCAAAAACGTTTATAAAAGAGGCTGTTGCTCACTTTAAAGCACTGGGTGGTTCGTACAGTAACGAGGCACTTCTTTTTAGCGAGAGTCTTTCTTCTTCGCAAAACTTCATGGCAACATTACGACATTTTCCGCTGACAAGTCGGCAGCTTCTCAGAAAAGTAGCCTCACTTTTAAAAATAGGACGATTACCAACTGGCATCAGTAATGCTATGTACGAAAGTACCGTGCTGATGAATAAAGACCCATCGCTGCGGACGCGTTATGTATATGATAGTCACTTGTCAGTCCGAGTTGCACCCACATTTCAACTATTATTTCCAAAGAGAACCTTTAAAGAGCTAGCGCTATTTTATCTAGTCGGCATTAGTCTAATACTGTACGTATCGTACAGCATGTACATGGCAGCAACGCTACAAAATACGGCTCTGTTGCTGTTTGGATGGCTTGTTGTCGTCGTCTGGTTCTTTGCAGCAATTTGGTCTGATGAAGCACTACGTAGAGCTGATAAATTGAGATTTAGTTTTGTCTTGCCGTCGTTATACTTTTTCCTTTATGTGATGACAACGATTGAAGTCATCGTAAGGTGTGTAGGGCAGCTTGTAATGGCCTTACGAATGGTCCTCCGCGGTATCACGTTGTTCTACCTATCACAGCCTCCACCACTCGAAGAATAGCAAAGTGGTGTCTTATGAGAGAATTCTCATATACAGCTGATATTTTCCAGATGTATGCTCAATTTAGAGTTGGTTACATATGTGTACGAAAGCGAGGTTTGTATGCGTGGAAATATACTCAGGGGTGCTCATAGCAGAATGAACGATCAGTTCTATGCTCTATTTCACCGTAATGATGCGTGGCCTAAACTTCTTGTCTTTGTGATTATCCTCTTTTATGCGACAATTTTCGCACTCTTTGCTTTATCCTATACGTATATATTTTCTGGACTTTGGGGAAGCGGAAGTGTGCCAGTACGAATGGTGGGTGACGGTACTTATGTGAACATGATGAAGGACACAACACTTCTCCCGCAAGACATCACGACATCACTGGATACGAGCGTACTTGGAGGTGTTTCTAATGACACGGCAGCAGTACCTGTCGTTCAAACAAATGTCCGAGTGAACGGCACGGCTGTTCCAGTCCCTCATAACGGATCTATTCATAAAGAAATTTCTACTGGAAGCGGCAATGCCTCCATTGATGTGAATGTGCAATCAAATGGGTCAACGAATGTTGAATCGTCTTCGTCAATCAATCTGAGTGTAAGCTCGTCTTCAAGTACGGTAGGTGAGGTACAGCAATGAAAGACACATAAACGATCCAGTGGCCAGTCGACCAAGATGACCCACTGGATTTCTTGGTCGGGCGGACACACCCGAGGTAGATAACTATAAATTAAAGGAGGAACAGTACATGATATTCAAAAAAGTAGTCGGTGCTGGTGTACTTTCAGTTGGACTAGTAGCTGGCCTCGCGGGTTTCGCGGGGGCAACTTCAGGTACAATTGGGACAACCGGTCCAGACTCAAACAACCAAATTAGTAGCACAAACAAAAGCAAGGTAGAGGTCAATAATGACAATGATCTTAACTTGCAAAACAGAAATGAGCAGCGAGCCTCGAGCGGAAGGGCTGAAGCCGAGGACAGCACAACTGCAGGTAATGCAGGGAGTGGCAATGCAGCGAACAACAACTCGTTAAGCGCGAGTGTTGCAGTCACTAACTCGATGCCAGCAGGTGGTTCGGGTAGTGGTTCTGGGGGTGATTCAGGTAGCGGTACAGCTACAATTTCAAACACAGGTCCTGACTCAAACAACCAAGTGACGTCTAGCACGAGCAGTAAGGTAGAGGTCCGCAACGATAACGACGTTCATATCTCTAACACAAATGAGCAGTCTGCAACAACAGGTAGTGCGGAGGTAAGCCACAATACAACTGGCGGTAACGCAACTACTGGTGATGCAACAAACACTAACTCAGCAAGCTTTACTCTTACTATTTCTAACTAGGACATCCTAGAGAAAAGGTACGTGTCAGGAGAGTGGCATCTCGCCACTCTCCACCCGGGCGGGAAATGGTAACACTAATGTCAGCACTGAAGGAGGGATATGCGTAGATTACTGAAACTTATTCGGACAACATTCCTTTATCTTGCGGCGCTGTTACTGGTGACCGGCTATCCTCTTGCGGCGATGGCCGATGATACACCAGTGGCAACACCAACGAGTGCGACGGCAGATACACAAACTGTCCCACCGAAGCCAACGTATACATATAACGCTGCCACGGGAATGTGGGACAGTAACACCTGGGTGTTTAATCCCGTAACTGGTACGTACCAGGCGGTACCAGTGGCACCAAGTCCGGTAAACCCTCTAGTAACGACGCCTGCAGTTGATCAAACAGCCCCAAATACTGCAACGACTACTGATCCGACGACTACAACGACCGATAAAGCTTCAACCGATACAACTTCGCAAGTTGGAGTTGATACCCAAGTAGGTGGTGTGGCGACAACCGGCGATGCAACAGTATCGGCCAATACGACTGCAGGTAGCGCGACAACAGGGGATGCGTCCTCAACCGCAACAATCTTAAATAATGTTAATTCAGTTATAACTGCTGCCGATAATCAGAAGGCTGCTAATTTCACATACAATGTTCTCGGCGACGTAAATGGCGATATTATGCTGTACCCCTTATTACTCAAGTCAATGCTTGAGTCTAATGCCGGTAGCAGCAGCACAAGCAATACAGTTTCTGCAGCACAAACTAATACACTCACGAATAACGTGAATCTTCAGGCAACCAGTGGCAATGCTAACGTGAATGGAAACACTAGTGCAGGTGATGCAACGACAGGTTCGGCTAACACAGTGGCAAATGTTATGAATATTTTGAACTCTATGATATCTGCAAACCAGTCATTTATTGGAACGATTAATATCTATGGAAATCTTCAGGGAGACGTTTTGATTGCACCTGACTTTATTCCACAAATGCTTGCAAGCAATCAGGGGAGTCAATCTTCGGCGGCAAACCAAACAACCGTTAAAACCACTGATACACAAACGATTGTGAACAATATATCACTGGCTGCTAAAACCGGCGCTGCTGCCGTCCTTGATAATACGTCGGCTGGAAACGCAACCTCTGGGTCTGCTAATACAAATGTTGTGATATTCAACTTGACCGGCCACGCGATTGTGGCCAAGGACAGCTTGTTGGTATTTGTGAATGTCCTTGGTAGGTGGGTCGGGGTGATTGTTGATGCACCAACTGGTGCTACCTCAGCACTGATTGGAGACGGGGTTGTATCTAACGATGTTGCAAACCCCGACCTTACGGTTACTGCTCAGTCGACCAATGCGATTACTAACAACGTCACACTGACTGCACAGTCTGGGGATGCGGTCGTAAAAAGTAATACACTCGCCGGAAACGCCACGAGTGGCAATGCGACAGCGTCGGCCAATATTGCAAACATATCAAGCAGCGCGCTTGGGATCAGCAATTGGTTTGGTGTCCTCTTCATTAACGTGTTCGGTAACTGGTATGGAAGTTTTGGAGTGAATACCGCCTACGGTGATCCACCGTCGAGTGCTGGCGTTGCGACCGGTTCTGGTGACACTGCAACGCAGCCAGGTGTGATCGCGTTTGTTCCCCGAACTGCTCAGTCAGCACCTACGCATAAAGTGACGATTATAGACAGTCAGCAATTGGCTCAGGTTGCACCGGCAGACACGGGGGTGCTTGGCGATACCTCTCTGAACGATACGCTCGTCGGTAGCACTAATACAAAGCCGGTCTCTTCCGCCATTGTCAAAAATGATTTCCGTCTACCGATTATTATCGGGTCATTGTTTGTTGTGGGAATCTCGGGAATCACGCTGAGAAGGCTATTGTCTAACAGACCGTAGCTACGGCCATTGCAGACATGGGTAAATAGGTGTATACCAAGAATATGAGCATAGTGGGTTTGAGTAAGCAAAGGGAATAATACCCTGAACTGCACCCCGGGAGTGCTCATTACGATGAGCACTTTCGATATATTCTTAGAGCAATATCCTCTTATGACATTTGAAAAAGGTCAGATTATCCTTTTGAAAGACGAAATTCCAAAGGGTATCTATATTATTGCGAGTGGACTTGTTAAAACCTACACAATCAACGCAAGTGGGGATGAGCGCCTGATCTCAATCGATTCTAAAGGCGAGGATATTCCTATTGGCTTTACCGCTGGCCTGATTACAAAGTCCCAGTATTTTTATGAGGCATATCGCAGGTGTACGCTGCGGGTTGTTCCCTGTGATGCATTTTTGAAGCACTTGTCCGAGAACAACGATAGTCTGCTACGGCGACACGTACGAATTACAAAGATACTTTTGTCGAGCTTGTCGAGAATAGAAGCGCTAGAGCAGTCGACGGCTAGTGATAAAGTCGCCTATACACTTTTATATATTGCCGATAAGATTGGCGGACGGTTTCTTTCTAATAAAACAATGTTGAATCTTTCGATTACTCAACAGGAGATTGCTAATGCACTTGGACTAAGCCGAGAAACAGCCGGGATTGTTCTGAAAAAGCTTGAATTAAAAAAGTTACTTGTGCACTCTCGAAACAGCTACATCCTCTACACGGAAAAGTTGCTGGCGTATTTGAATCGTCGATAACTATGTAAATTATATTTCATGCATGCCGTTGACCTAAAAATCCTGTAAACTAATATTGATGAAATTAACAATCCTAAACCTCCAGGGTTTTACCAACTGGGAACAGCGTAAACCCGAAATTGTTGAATATTTGAAAACGACCGATCCAGACGTCATCTTGTTCCAAGAAGTTGTCTTCATCCCCGATATTTCTGCTTTTAATCAAGTACAGCTTTTGAACCAAGAACTTGGCTATCCATACGAACACAGTGCTGTCACGAGGCTTCAACCTAGTATGGAGTACAGAACGTACCGTGAAGGATTGAGTATGCTCAGCAAGTACCCAGTCACAAAGACAGATACGATTGTTCTTAAAAAAGAATTTGATGATGAGCACCACCGCATTATTCAGTTAATTGATCTTGTGAAGGGTGATACGATGATCCTCCTCGCAAATGTTCATTTCTCATTAACTGATGAGACTGACTTTGCAACAGCGCATCTTAAAGAGACACTCGAAATTATTAAAAACAAAGATGAAGAACGTATCATTGCCGGTGACTTTAATATTGATCACCTCGAGCAACTCTCGGATATCTGGGGCGAGCAGTATGAAGCCTCAACAAAAATTCCCTACATCTCGTATCCAGCAATGAACAAACGCAACGACTACGTGCTTGTACCAAAGCCATTTATATTTGCCGAACTATCTACGTCTGGTGACAAGTTATCTGATCACCGCGCCGTGACCGTTGAAATCGATACGACACTACGCGCACAAGTAGAAAACTATACGACGCCTTATCAGAGAGAATTGACAGCTTATCCAGTTGAGTAATACTTGACATACTTTTCATACTTGGTATACAATAGGTAGCATGCACGATAAAAAACTATTCGGTACAGCAACTGTGGGAACGAAGGGTCAGGTGGTTATTCCAGCTGATGCTCGTGAAGCTTTTGATATTAAAACCGGAGATCGTTTATATGTCGTTGGATCAAGCAAAGCGGGGTGGATTGGGTTCTTGAAAGAAGACCAGCTGCGCGTACTAGTAGAGCATTTGACCAATAATGTCGAACAATATCGGTCAGCTATCGATAACATAGACAACTAAACCAAATCATTCACTAAGGAAGATATATGCATCATCATTTAACATTGCGTAAAAAGATCATTATTATGCTCTCTGTTATGGCCGCTTTGTTCCTCGTATCATTGGACCAAACGATCATTTCAACCGCTCTCGGCAAAATTGTTGAAGAGTTTAATGCCTACGATTCACTCAGTTGGATTGTTACAGCGTATCTATTAACAACAACAATTACTGTCCCGATTGCGGGTAAGCTTTCTGACATCTTTGGACGTCGAAATGTCCTTCTCGTCGGTGTCGCGGTCTTTGTGATTGGATCACTATTTGGCGGTATGAGTCAAAATGTCGTTGAACTTGTTGCCTTACGTGCCTTCCAGGGTATTGGTGCAGGTATTATTACTGCCAACGCCTTTACTATTGTCGGTGACTTGTTTGCTGCACGCGAGCGGGGACGATGGCAGGGACTCATCGGTGCCGTATTTGGTCTTAGCTCTGTCGTAGGACCTCTGCTTGGTGGTTACCTTACGGATAGTCAGCACATTCTCGGTCTCGTCACTAGTTGGCGCTGGACGTTCTTTATCAATGTTCCTATCGGTATCGTTGCGTTCATCCTGATCGCCTCGTTTGCTCCTATTATGAAGCACGCACGCAAGGTAAGAATTGACTTCCTTGGTGCAGGCCTTCTTGCAATATCTTTGGCTTCATTGATTCTTGCAGTTGATAACACAAAGCAGATCTTTGCTGGCTTCCTTAGTTCAACGCACATTTCACTCTTTGCTTTGCAGTTCGCGCTTTACGCACTTGCTGTTATTGCTGGTTTCATCTTTGTCCTTGTCGAACGAAAGGTTGCTGAGCCGATCCTTCCATTGTCATTCTTCAAGAAAAAGAACTACGTTCTCCTTGTGTCTGTTGCCGCGCTCTTTGGTGCTGCATTCATGGGATCAATTTTGTACCTGACACAGTTTAACCAACAAGTCTTTGGTGCAACGCCAACACAGTCTGGGTTGATGCTTCTTCCGCTCATCGGTGGACTGATGATCACTAGTATTGCGTCCGGACAAGTCATTTCACGTATAGGACGATACAAGATTTTCATGCAAGTCGGCTTCATCATGGCAACCCTTGGTATGATTGCGCTGACATTCTTGAATCAAGATTCTATGTATATCCAAGAAGCAATCACTATGTTCTTCATGGGACTTGGAATGGGTGTTGCGATGCCAACCCTTAACCTCGCGGTACAAAACGAATTCGAACAAGCAGAGCTCGGTGTTGCCACAAGTTCAAACCAACTATTCCGAAGCCTCGGTTCAACACTAGGAACAGCGATTTTTGGTGCAGTGCTTACTGCCGGTATACTTTCACACCTCGGAAACATTCAATCGACACCATATGTACAAACGATTAGTGCTAGCTCACAGGTATCAAAACTTGGTGACATCAACGACTCAAACACCATCTTGACGTTGAACATGCCAAGTGTAAAGAAAGAGATCACTGATGGTGCAAGCAAGAGTTTTGAGGCTTTGCCAGCGCCTACTGCGACAGTTGCGAAGGATACGTTCCTTGATAACCAGAAAGCCTTCTCGAGCATCGTGACACACGCCTTCTCGGAGAGCCTGCAGCGTATCTTTATCGTGGCGGCAATCCTGATGGTTATCTCGACAGTGCTGATCTTCCTCCTTAAGGAACGTCCACTCAAGTCTGCGAAGTCATCAGACACTCCCATGGAGATGTAGTGCGAGATGTAGTCAAATTTACATTTGCTAGGCAAAACTTAAAAAAGAGCTTGTGCTCTTTTTTAAGATGTCATATGATAAAAACAATAGCGTAATGACGGACGCGTTCTTGACTGATTCCCTGCGAATTGGTAATATAAGTGATGTGTTTCACGCCAAACTTAATTTTAAAGGTCGGAGTGCGTGGAGCTGTACATAGTACAAGGAGTACAACTGTCACATGCCTATAGCAATCGAATTTGTGCCGTCACGGCGCAAAAAGATCGCAGTGGATGTGGTGCCCGCCGATTGGCGAATATTTATTGCTCACTAACAGTCGCTAGGAAACTAGAACTGTCATAAAAAAGAAAACACCCCAAGGCACCGGGGTGTTTTCACTTATTAAGAGGAAGGTGCAAGGAGAAGTTCCCCTGACTACTATTACTGAGCGAGTGCCTTATCGAATAGCCCCGTAAGGACTGTCGTGCTACCCTGGACGATCTGTCCAGCGTCAGCTGCAGATAGTTGCTTGCCATCAAGGTAGAAGGTAGGGGTTGCATTGACACCGATCTTCTTGCCAAGTGCCTGGTCAAAAGAGATTTTACTGTTTACGGCAGGAGACGCAAGGTCAGTCTTGAACTTTGCTTCGTTAAGGCTCAACTCACCAGCATAGCTGACAAACATGTTTGTACGTTGGTCGCCACTGAGGTTTTCCCAGTCAGTTTGTGTCTCGTAGAGCATATTGTGCATTTCCCAGTACTTTCCCTGTAATCCGGCTGCTTCAGCTGCTGCAGCGGCTGCACGGGCGTTAGGGTGGATTGTTGTGAGAGGGAAGTTACGGAAGATAAAAGCAACCTTGTCCTTATATGTTTCAGTTGCTGCTTTTACCTGCGGGTATGCACCGCCACAGCTAGGACACTGAAAGTCTCCATATTCAACGAAGACAACTTTTGCATCTGCCTTACCGAAGACATGGTCAGCAATCTGACCGTTTTGCGTGCTTGCAGCAATAGTGCTATTTGTGTCGACTTTGCTGACATCAAGTGATGGGTTTGAGGCGTGCGAATACACAACCAATCCACCAAGAACTAGCACAATGACTGCACCGAAAATAATCCACGTAACCTTATTCATTTAAAAAAGACCTCCAAAAATTAACTATACTTATTGTAGCAGACAAATGCTGGCTGTCAGAAGCCTCAAATACTGTACAATAATGACATAATGTTTATGTTCTTACTTATTGTGACTGTCCTCGTCTTTTTCATGCTCGTTATTGTTGCGGGGCTTCATCCAGCGCCTTATTTGGTAAGCCAGTTTGAACTGCACCGGCGGTCGCATAACAGCAAAGAGGCGAAATGGCAGCACCGCCGCGAATTACTACTTCCTGATGTATATGGGGCGATTGCGACGAAGCTTGCCGTACTTTTGGTTGCATTTATTGCGCTATCTATCGTGACCTTCGGATGGGCACTCGGAATCATTATCGCGATTGTCGGAACACTGCTGTACCCAACTGTTGCAAACTGGGGTCCGATTAATCGTCTTGCACAAAATATCTACCACCGTTACGAAGCACCCTATCTTGATATTGTCGAGAAATTACGACCATTCTTTAATGTCGTGCGAGCTGTATCAGTGCCGCATGTCGAGCCATATCACCGATTTGATTCCAGGGAAGAGTTGCAGCGACTGATTGATCAATCTGGTGGCGTACTGAGTGATGACGAGAAAACATTAATCATACACGGTCTCTCCTTTGTTGACCAAAGCGTCGAAAGCATCATGACGCCAAAAAGCATGATCAAGAGCATCAAGAAATCAGAATTCCTCGGTCCTTTAGTACTGAGTGAGATTCACGAGCTGGGGCACAGCCGTCTGCCGGTGATTGGCACTGATATGAATCATGTCGTTGGTGTACTACACCTGAATGACCTTCTGTCACTTGATGTGAAGCAGTCGGTAACTGCCGAGAAAGCGATGGAGGCAAAGGTCTTCTATATTCGTCACGACGACAACCTAGAACATGCGCTGGCTGCCTTTATTGAATCTAGACACCATTTATTCATCGTGATTAATGACCTCCGCGAGACCGTCGGCATTTTGACACTCGAAAACGTCATTGAGGCATTGATTGGTCGAAGAATCGTTGATGAAGATGATAATCACGAAGATCCTCGTGCCGTTGCCGAGAAAATTGCACGAAGTAATAATTCTCCTCGGAATCATGTCGACCTCTAGTCATCAGGCGTTTTAAACTAGTTTTATAGGGGTCAGAGTGGTATAGTACTACATATGACTCGTACACTAACTAAAGACCTCAGCGCCCATATCGGCGAAACAATTACTATCCAGGGATGGCTTCACAAAAAACGACTACTTGGTGGACTTAACTTTATTACACTTCGCGACCGCGCTGGTCTGGCGCAAAACCTTATCGATTCTAAAGATGAAGTCGAAAAGCTTCGCGGTCTGCAAATTGGAACCGTTCTGGCATTAACTGGTGTTGTCACCGCTGATGAACGCGCTCCGGGTGGTGCCGAGCTTCACGACGTGACTGTTGAGGTACTTGTACCCGTGACTGCCGAATCTCCCATCGAAATCGATAAACCTCTCGATCACAAATCAGAGAACCTCGACACCTTGTTCGAAAACCGTGCGATTGGACTACGTAATATTCGTGAATCAAACATCTTTAAGATCCAAGCCACGATTAAAGAATCAACTCGCCAGTATTTTGCCAGGCAAGAATTCACTGAATTTAACTCTCCAAAACTGCTTCCAGGTGCAAGCGAAGGTGGTGCGGAAGTCTTTACGCTTGATTACTTTGGTAAAGAAGCAACACTGGCGCAAAGTGGTCAGTTCTACAAACAAATTATGGTTGGTGTATTCGAACGCTCATACGAAATTGGATCAACGTACCGTGCTGAGCCTTCAGCCACAACTCGTCACATGACCGAATATCTGACTATTGACGCCGAAATGGGCTTCACCGATTTCCAAGAACTACTTGGAACTGTTGGGGGACTCTTAAAAGCTGTTGCAACTGATGTCTGGAAGACTAGAGAGGCCGAATTAAAAAGCTGGAACGCGCAGCCGATTGTACTAGCTGATGACATTCCACAAATTCCCCTCGAAGAAATTCACGAGTTGTATTTCAAAGCGACCAACCAAGACAGTCGCGGCGAAAAAGACATGCGTCCTGATGAAGAAAAATGGATCACTGAATACGCAAAGAAAAATCTTGGCAGTGAAGCAGTCTTTGTGACCCAGTGGCCAGTCAGTGAAATGAAGTTTTACCACCGAAAGTCAGTAGAGAATCCTGAGCATGCCGAACGCGCCGACCTGATTTTTCGCGGCGTTGAAATCGCAACCATTAGCATGCGTGAGAACCGCTACGACGTGCTTGTTGAACAGCTAAAAACAATTGCAGGTGGTGACCCTGAGGCTGATGGCTTTAGGTATTATCTGCAAGCCTTTAAGTATGGATTGCCAGTACATGGTGGCTTCGGTATGGGACTGGAACGTCTTACTCAGAAGATCATCGGACTAAACAACGTGAAAGAAGCGTCATTGTTCCCACGCGACATCAACCGTTTAACTCCGTAGTACTCACTATGCGGCGATATATATAATCAACTCATTGCTTGATGACGAGGTAGCGAGTTACAATAAGCGGTATGCAACCACAAGAAGCTACTGTTGAAGTTGTCCCTGTATCGGTTGAGCCACTCGCTCGGTCAGTTGACCAGACAGAACTCGAAATTCATACAAAAAAGATTCCGCGTCAGCGACATTTCTTGATTTTGTTTTTCTTTAGCTTTATGTGGGGAACTTTTGGTGTCGATCGAATGTATATGGGCTTCTACGGTTCGGGAATTCTCAAGCTTTTGACGCTGGGTGGACTGGGGTTGTGGACATTAACTGATATGATCGTTATCATGACAGGTACCTTCAAAGATAAGCAGGGAAGGGTTACTTTGCAGTTTCTTGAGTACAAGAAGTTTGCAAGTCGAACAATCTTATGGTTTACGATTATCCTCGCTATCGTTATTCTAGTAAATGGAATCTTTCTGATTTTAGGAATATTCCAACTAACTTCTTGGTTACAAAACGGAAGTATTCCAGGGCTGGATCAGCTCAACGGCGCTACTGGTGGTAGTCAAAACCAAATCAATAGCTTACTCGGACAATAACAATGAGGAATGGGTTAACTAGCTGATCGCTGGTTTATTATCAAGCGAGTGCCAGACGTACCAACTGGCAACAGATTCGTAGGGGTGCCACTTATGTAACTCCGCAATAGTCACCATCTCATCGGGAGTTGGTTTTTCTTTTAAATTGTAGAGGTTGTAGATACCATTTTTTATTCCTAAGTCACCAGTCGGGAGGACATCTAATCTTCCCATACAAAATATCAAAAACATATGCACAGTCCAGACGCCAACTCCTTTGATGAGGGTAAGTTCTTTGATAACGTCTTCATTCGAAAGTGCATCAAGGTGATTAAATTGAACTGTTTCTTCCAGTACTTTTACGGCAAGGTCCTGAATGTAGGTGCCTTTTTGTCTTGATAAGCCGACACCTCGTAGTACTTCGATATCCTTTTCAAGAATCTGACCAGGGGTTGGGAAGTCGTCACCAGGAAAGAGGGCAAGAAATCGCTTCAGTATAGTCGCGGCTGCCTTCACGCTGAGCTGCTGCGATACGATGCTTTCGACGAGTGCTTGGTAGTAATTTTTATTTGGGACAATAGCCGGAACGCCAGCAACTGCAATAATCGGTGCAAGATCTGCATCAACCCGTGCAAGATATTTGGCTGCATCACGGAGTGTTTCTGGGGTGGCAATAGGGTGCATTATTGGATCTCGATTGTCTGTCCGTCAATTCGTTTGTATTCAGTGCCCGCGACTTCAGTGAAGGCCTTCACTATGCTGTCAGCAACTTGTTTTCCGGTTATCGAAAGAATCGCATCATGTGTTGGGAAGGTAAGCCTCGCACCAACTGATTTCATGAATTCAATTGCGTCTTCAATTTTTAGCCAAGGTGCGGCAATGGGAAGTGCTAACGTGTCGACTGATTTTTCGGGCATTGTGAACGAATCACCAGGGTAATACAGACGATCTTCAATCAATACACCAACATTTTGTACAACCGGCATGTCCCGGTGAATAACGGCGTGGTTGTCGCCGTAGAAATCGAGGTCAAAACCTTCCAGTGCAAAACTATCACCACCGTGTACGGTTCGGGTTTCGTAGCCACTCAGTTGCTTTGTGACTTCTCGCGGACCTATGATAAGTGCGTTTGGATTTTTGGTGATAATCTCGGCAATTTGTTCTTCACTAAAATGATCACTGTGATCGTGCGTAATAATAACTGCGACAACATTTTCGGGAATTGTAAGGTCGGTCGTGAATGATCCCGGGTCAACAACAAGTGATTTACCGTCTTTTTCAACCGTAAAACAAGCGTGTTCATACTTTGTTAGTTCCATAAAACCTCCTTGATTGACATTAGTCGTTACTCGTTCGTTCTGTCGCTATACTTCCTTGAACCATTTGGTGTAGGCTGCGCGTGCTTTGACGATTTTTGGTGCAATGACAATAGAGCAGTAGCCGTTGCCGGGATTCTTGTTGAAGTAATCTTGGTGGTAATCTTCTGCTGGGTAAAAAACATCTAGCATTTTAAGCTCAGTCGTAAGCGGTGCGACCCAGTGCGCTTTGGCACGCTCCTCGGCTGCTTCGAATGCTTCTTTTTGTGTATCGTCGGTGTAATACATAGCTGAACGATATTGCGTTCCGACATCTGCGCCTTGGCGGTTGAGCGTCGTTGGGTCGTGAATAAGGAAAAAGAGGTCAAGGATGACGTCGCTCGGGATAATTGATTCGTCAAACGTAATCTGCACCACTTCAGCATGGCCAGTTTCGCCTGATGAGACCTGTTCGTACGATGGGTCAAGTGTTGCACCACCAGCGTAGCCGCTGACAACTTCGGTCACACCCTGGAGACGGCGATAGACGGCATCCAAGCACCAGAAACATCCACCTGCGATAACATATGTCTTCATACCCTTATTATACGCTTCGGGTCGTTACAGTATAATAGATCGGTGAATGTTTGGAAATTTAATGAAGATATCTGGGAAAAGGCGCGTGAGCTGTACCGCGACATGCCATGGCGCGATAACACCGACCCATATTACATCCTCGTGAGTGAACTGATGCTACAACAAACTCAGGTTGATCGAGTGATTCCGAAATTTGAACTTTTTATGAACACATTCCCGACAGTGAAGCGTCTGGCACAGGCACCTTTGTCTGAAGTACTGACTGTTTGGAGTGGCCTTGGCTATAATCGCCGTGCAAAGTTCTTGCACGAAGCAGCAAAGAAGGTCATCACGGATTTTAACGGTGTTATTCCCGGGACATATGATGCACTCGTCAGCCTGCCTGGAGTTGGCCCCAACACGGCAGGGGCGATTTTGGTCTATAGCTTTAACGAGCCAGTCGTCTTTATTGAAACGAACGTCAGAACTGTCTATTTTCATCACTTCTTTGATGATCAGGCTCTGGTGACAGATAAAGAACTCAAAGAATTGGTTGAGCAAACAATAGATAAAGAACACCCCAGAGAGTGGTATTGGGGGCTGATGGATTACGGGTCGTACTTGAAAAAACAAGGTGCCTCGCGCAATGATAAAAGCAGCCATTATAAAAAACAGGCACCCCTCAAGGGGAGTGTGCGTGAAGTACGTGGCCTCATATTAAAGTCGCTTTCAAAGAAAGATTACCTATCCGGTGAACTGCGCCGTGCAATGCCTGAGGATGAACGGTTTGACGCTGCATTAAAAGCGATGGTAGCTGAAGGGCTTATTTCTCAAACTGGCGATCGTCTCTATCTGACGAAGTAATGGTATGGATGCTATAATAAGACGACATGAAAATACGAGTCCGTCTTGTCTTGTTCTCTATGATCGCCGCATCGCTGGTGTCTGTCTTTGTATTAAAAAATAGTTACGCAACTGATCTTTCGAGTGACCAGACGACTCGTATTCAGGCGAACTGCCTCTCTATCAAAGGTTCGTTGAATCAACTCCATGCCAGTGATGCACTGCTGCGTGTGAACCGCGGACAAATTTATGAGTCTGTTGGGACAAAGCTGATGAATAGCTTTAATAGTCGGCTCGGCAATAACAGCCTTGATAATAAAGGGCTCGTTTCGGTGACGAATGAGTACCAGGTGGCACTGACAACTTTTCGAACGGATTACCAAGCCTACGAGCAGCAGCTTTCTGTCGCAATAAAAACTGATTGTACAAAAGATCCTACCAGTTTCCATAATGCTCTCGAGAATGCTCGGACTAAAAGGACAACTGTGCACGACGACGTTGCTCGCTTAAATCAGTACATTGATGACTACCGATCGGCAGTGAACGATTTTATGCTCAACTTCGAGAGAGTAACAGGGAAGAACTAATGAGCGACGAAACACCGATAGCGGCCACCGAAGAACAACTGTCTTTTTGGAATGAACACCGTTTTTTGATTCTCATTATCGGTACTTTGGTGATTTCGATAGTCCTCGTCTGCGTCAGTATTGCCATCTATAAATTTAGTGGTTCGGCGCAGCTTGACCTTAGTCGTCCAGGTTATCAATCTGTCAGCAACAAGGTTGATCGAACTGATCCAGTCACCGATTACAGCGCTTTTGGTCCTGTGAACAAAGATACGGTGAATGACTTTACCAAGATTTACGATACTCAGGCGGCAAAGGCAAAAGCGGTCGACGCATTTAACGGCGATCCGCTTAACCCTGACGTGCTCGAATTTGGCGATCCAACTACTTCGAACGAGTAGTCAGCTTGTCGAGCATAAATGCTCGCTTGGCTAGTGGGCGACAATACGCAGCGAAATTATTGCGCTGTGGTCGTTCTTGGTCAAGATAGGTTGGCAAAGCTGTTTCTAGTTGGTAACGAAGCCGTGCTTCTGGTGTGGCGATTGAGCCATTTGCACGATTTTCCAGAACAAGGCGGCGAACATCACGCCCGATGCTAGTGGCGATGCCAGTGGGAACTTCATAGTGCAGGTGACGAACCTCTTTTAGATCTTTACTGCCGGCAAAAAGTCCCTCGATGATGACGAATGGTTGCGGTTGAATTTCCTCGTCATAGACAACTTCTTCAGTCGCAAAGTCGAAATGCTTTCGAAGAATCGGCTGATTGTCTGCAAGCCTTGCGATATCCTCAGCTAACTCGGCTGTGTGGTAGACTCGTGGGTCATCCCAGTTTGTCCACGGTGCACCATAGGTTGATTCAAGCCATTTCTTGCCGCGATGATAGTCATCACTAGAAAGGACAACCGGGGCGAACTCCTTTCCAAACGTTTCGCTGAAGCGTTCTTGTAGCGCACGAACAGCAGTACTTTTACCTGAACCTGACATTCCCGACAATCCAACGACAACTTGTTTGTAACCCAGTGTGTAGGTTGCAATCATGTCGTTAAAGACTCGATGGGCAAAATCTTCAAGGGTTTCACCAGCGGGGGTGAGCGCTTCATTACCGTGAAGTGAATGAGCAATGACCTCCTTTCTGACTGACTTCTCGTTCGACATATCGATGAGGCCATTTTTCAGTAAGGTCACGAAGGCTGGCTCAGGGTCGTCAACTAAAGATTCGTACTCAACTTGTGGAACGCCAATTCCTTCAATGAAGTCGATCGATAAACCTGGCAGTGGCTCGGCTCGCAGAAACTTAACCGTAGGGAACTGTGGGTCATGTGCGTATCGCTGGTATGTTTCCTCGGAAATTTCTGTACTAATTTCAAGGCGGTCTAATGCTTCACCGACCATTTCGCCTTCATCTTTTAGGGCGGCGCTGTAGCGAGGACCATCTTGTCCATATGTCGCACGAACACGCAGGCTAAATTCTTCATCAGGATGGCTCAGGTACACGCCTTCATACGCAGTAGCACTAGGACGAAAGACATCGAGTAGTTCTGGACTCGTTGCGACGAGCGTTTGTTCTCGTTCACGTCGCTTTTGAAACTCAGGATTATTTCGTGCTTGCTCAACATTATTCATAGTAATTTCTTTTTCGACTAATGACATACGGACGCTCCTTTGATTATTTACTGATTACATTGTCATCATATCGTGGTATTATTCGAATGAATAGAAAGTTTAATTTGAGTCAAACATGATTGAGTCTGTATCTGTCAGCCACCACATTCAAAAATATATTATTGACGTACTTATGTACGCGCAAGTTGCTCGTTTTCGTGATTTACGACCACCAAAAACAGACACCAATCTTTTTACATATCATTTAAACAGCCTCGTAAAAAACGGAATAGTTACAAAGGTGGACGGTGGCTACGCCCTGAGCCTGGTCGGCTTGTCGTATGTTGATAGAGTCAGTACTGAAAGTAAGACCGTTCGTACGCAGCCTAAAATTATTACGATGTTGCTTATTCAAAACAGTGAAGGTGATGTTCTACTGCAGCGACGCACCAAGCAGCCGTACATTAACGCTTGGACGCTGCCGTATGGTAAGTTGCACATCGATGACCCTTCGGTGATGGTGGCCGCAAAACGTGAAGCAAAAGAAAAACTTGGCCTAAAAGACCAAGCAATGCGACACGCCGGGGATTGTTATATACGGGTAAAGAGTGGCGATGAGATTCTTTCAACAACATTGGCACATGTTTTTACATTCAATCGCGATGCTATTGAAACGTCGGAAGATATTATTTGGGCTCGGCCACACAAGCTTCGTGATTTTACACTGGCGCCTGCAGTAGAAGACATTGTTTCGCGAGGATTCTTTAATGATCCATTCTTTTTTGAAGAGTTTGATGCTACCTGGTCTGTGTCAGGAAATCTTTAATAGCGCTAGGTAGCGTCGTTTGATCGAATTGAACGACTGAATTATAGCTGTTGCCACTAACCATCGCCGATAAATGACCGCCCGATTCCTTATTAAATAGACAAAGTATGGGGCGACCGAGCTTCTCTGCATAGGCCAGTTCGTAGCCCACACCAAGCGATGGATTGCTGACTTCGGCAATCACCACATCGGCGTCGTTAATCATACTAATATCGCGCGCATAGATCTCGGCTGGTGGAAGGGGACTTCCACCTAGGTTAATGGCGTCGTGGACAAAAATTTCACTCAGGACATCGCCACCAGCATTTTTAATTGCTTCAAGGATAGTGATGTAGTGAGACGAATCACCACCACCCTTAATAGAGCACGCAAAGTAGACTTTCACTATGCGTTTCTTTCGCGAACCCAGCTATCGATTGTTCCAGCACCCATGCAAAGGACAAGTTTCCCTTCACTTCGAGCCTGCTGAATGTTATTCCAAAGCTCATCACCAAGTTCTGTGATGTGGACGGTCTCTTTATTTGTCAGACGCGAAACTAGCTCTTCTGGTGTCAGGATTGGTTCGTCAGGATCTTCCCTGGAAAGGTAGGTCGGCAACCAATACGTTTCATCTGCTAGTTCGAACTGATCACTGTACATGGTTTGAATACGTGTTTGGCGCCTATTTTGATGCGGTTGGTACACCAGGACGACGTGATCTGATAGTTCTCGCGCGAGTTGTAGTGTTGCGGCAATTTCTTTCGGGTGATGTCCATAGTCGGAATAGAGGTTGTCGCTCACTTTCTCGAATCGTCGATCAGTTCCGGGAAATTCACCGAGTGCAATGGTGACTTCTTCGGCTTTCGCGAGCCCAAGGTATTCGGCAGCTTTTGTGACTAGTGTCGCATTGCGTCGGTTATGTTCGCCGGCAAGAGGAAGGCTGAGTGTTTCGTTCAGGATCCACATGTTATCCTCGTTGGCCTTCACGTACTGTGCATCAGCATCCCAGATAATAGTGTGCGTCGACTGATCGATAAACTGTCGAAATGCATCCGTATAATCTGATTCGGTAGGGTAGGTGTCGGGGTGATCGTAATCGATTGAGGTAATCAGCGAAAGATACGGCTTAAAGTTGAGGAAGTTGCGATCATACTCGTCACATTCGTAAATAAAGTACTCACTTTTTGGATCAAACTTACCACTAGGACCAAAGGCAAGAGTCGTCCCGACGGAATAGCTTTCGGGAATGCCAAGCTGTTGCATTAGCCAGACCATCATACCGGTTGTTGTTGTCTTGCCGTGGGTTCCTGCAACGGCGATCAGTTTTAAATCTTTTTCCTGCAGGATGTAGGCGAGGAATTCGTCGCGCTTACTAGTTCGGATGCCTAATTCGTGAGCGAGGAGTAATTCCGCGTGATCATCAGGCAGTGCCGATGTATACACGAACCAATCGATAGGTGTTGCGAGGTGGCTTGCGCGGAGGAAACTTCCATCTTGCCCAATGTTCACCATGACGCCTTGTTGGCGAAGTTCTTCGGTGATAAGGCTTTCGGTAAGATCCGATCCCATGATCGTATGCCCTGCATCTCTGGCGATCTCGACAAGTGGTCCAATGCCAACACCACCGAGTCCTGAGAAGTAGATATTCATATGACTAGTATAGCCCATATCTTCTCTTGTGAGCAGAACTGTGTTGTAATAGAGAAAGAAAAAAAGTGGGCAACTTAGTCAGAATATAACGAAACAAAAACATGCTGCAAAGAATACTTCATCGGATCCTTGTGCGACGTCATTTCTGGCGTTACGCTTCGTTTAGCGAGATTTCCGAGTTATATGCATCCCGTATGCTGCGTATGTTGGCATTGAATATCGCTGCATCATTTATGTCGATCTTTTTATATCAACACGGCTACGGTATTCCGTTCATTGCGTTGTTTTGGGGGACATTCTTTCTCTTTAAGAGTTTCATTGCACTGCCTGCCGCTGCAGTTGCTGCGCACATTGGTGCAAAACACGGGATCCTACTTTCAAACTTGATGTACATTCCTGCCATGATCATCTTTGCGTTGGTGCCGATCTACGGGCCACAACTGCTGATCTTGGTGATTTTGTTGCAAGGGACATCTGCGGCACTCTATTCCATTAGCTATAGTACTGACTTTTCGAAGGTGAAGAGCGTGCTTCATGCGGGGAAGGAAATTGCCTACATGAACATTGTGGAAAAGGTGACAACCGGCCTTAGTCCACTAATTGGTGGCCTTTTGGCATTCGTTTTTGGTCCACAAGTCGTTCTGGTTGTTGCTGCCGTGTTGTTTAGTCTTGCTGCTGCACCACTGCTACGAACAGGTGAGCAAGAACGTCCGCGCCAAAAACTCAATTTCAAAGGCTTTCCGTGGCATCTTGTTCGTCCTAATATTGCAGCGCAAATAGCAATCGGCTTTGATGTTTTTACGTCCGGTACGGTTTGGACAATGTTTGTGGCGGTGTTTATTATCGGCATCGGTACAAATAACTCGGTGTACGCAGCAAACGGTGCGTTATTATCTGTCGTCCTATTTGCAGCCCTAGGTGCTTCATACGCATATGGCAAATTGATCGATCGAAATAAAGGTAAAGACCTCCTGAGGATCGCATCGATTGGTAACTCGCTGACCCACCTTTTACGAGCGTTTACAGGGACGCCCGTTGCCGTGGCTGGTCTGAATATTGCCAACGAAGCAGCCACAACTGGATATACAATGGCATATACCAGGGGTCAGTTCGATAATGCTGACCTTTCAGGCCAAAGAGTCACATATTTGGGTATCGTTGAAGTGCAATCGAACTTCGGTGCGGCGGTTGGTGGATTTTTACTATTCCTCCTTGCATCACATATCGGCGACAAGGCATCGATACATCTGTTTTTCTTTATTGCCGCCGCTGTTGTGCTTTTGATCGCAACCGCCAAGTTCCCTCTCTATCGAAAGTAGGTGCCGTAAGGTACAATAAACACAAGTAGTAAGGTGGGAATCTAGGCGAAGTGACAGACAAAAGGCGAGTCCGAAAAACAATAAAAGACCTGCAACGTGTTAAAACGTGGCAACTTTTAGTGTTACTTATCCTTGCGGTGTTTATCGCCGCAACTTTCCTGCGCCTCAATAACATCGGAATGGTTGAAAGAAGAGCAGCTGTTATTGCTGCCGATAAAGCGGGAAATGAGGCCAATACTATTCAAAGATTGTACGATCTACAACAGTACGTCTCTGCACATATGAATGCTGACCTCGGAAAAGGTGTCTATCTCGAATCAACCTACCAAAGGGACTCACAGGCTGCGCTTAACCAAGCTTCTGGAGATCAAAATCCTAATGGTAATATTTATAAAAAAGCACAAGAAGTTTGCGCACCGAGGTTTAGTCACTATTCGACCGCATATTTGCAGTGTACCACTAGTGAACTAGCTAAATACCCTGCCTCTAGCGACCTTATCGGAGCAGTAAAATTGCCATCAGCTAGCGCCTATCTTCATGACTACGAATCGCCACTCTGGTCACCCGATTTTGCCGGCTGGTCAGTGGTCGTTTGCCTGGTCCTTGTACTGATGATTGTGGCGCGATTGGTGAGCATCGGTATCCTCAAATTAATGCTCCGTCGCCACTACCGCAGCGTTTAGTGTTGACAGCCACCCTAGTCACGCTGTACGCTTACTCTCGTATAGCACTAATAGGAGGTTATAAGATTTACCATGGCTTACAGTCACACAAACTCAAAGGGCGTCACTTACTACTTGCACAGCACTGAAGTTACACTTCGTGGTGGCAAGCCACAAACTATCTACTTTTTCGCAAAAGTAGAAAAGAATGCTAAGGGTCAACCAGTCGATCTTCCAGAAGACCGAATCGTTAAAGAAAACCCACGTAACGGTTTCCTTACTGTTTCAAAGAAAAAGTAGTTTACTAAAAACTATTGCACCTAAAAAAGCGCTTGCGCTTTGACCGGTTTGGAAATATACTAAATCCAAACAAACAGGTGCTCAAAACTGCCCCCTCCCCGGGGGCTTTTTTGTTTGTCATTGTTTTTATCTGTCCTGGCGTTGTAAAATAAGACCTAATGAAGAATATGATCGAGGTCAAAAACCTCAAAAAACGTTATGGGGACAAGCAGGCTGTGAACGGTGTCAGCTTTTCAGTAAAAAAAGGTGAGATCTTTGGTATCCTCGGCCCGAACGGTGCAGGCAAGACCACCACGCTTGAAATGATGGAAACGCTTCGCACAATCGACTCAGGGAGTGTCGTCATTGATGGTATCGACGTCAAGTCAGATCCACGGGCAATCAAATACCTTATTGGTGTTCAGCCACAGTCACCAGCCTTCCAGGACAAGACGCGACTTATCGAGGTGGTTGAAATGTTTGCTGCCGCCTATGGTGAAAAAGTAGACGCCATGGCGTTCCTACGCGATGTTGATTTAGAGGATAAGGCAAAGTCATACGTTGAGAACTTATCTGGTGGCCAGAAACAGCGCCTAAGCATCACAACAGCGCTTGTCCATGGTCCAAAAGTGTTCTTCCTTGATGAACCAACTACTGGCCTTGATCCACAGGCTCGTCGTAACCTTTGGGAACTGATCAAAAAAGTTCGCGATAGGGGTATTAGCGTGATTATGACGACACACTACATGGACGAAGCGGAAATTCTGTGTGACCGTATCGCCGTGATGGACAATGGTGAGATAATTGCACTTGATACGCCAAAAAACCTTATTCAACAGCTACTGAAGCGTGGGTTTAAGAAATCGCAAGCAGTCGAGCAAGCAAACCTGGAAGACGTCTTTATTGACCTGACAGGAAAGGGACTACGGGAAGAATCATAATGAACAAGCCATCATTTCGTAAACAACTTTATACCGTCGGTGTATTTGTTCGTATCAACAGCCGGCGCTTTTTCCGCGATCGTCTCGCACTCTTTTTCACTGTGGTCTTTCCATTGATCTTCTTATTTGTATTTGGAAGCCTGAATAGTGGTGGTGGCAATGTTTCGTTTAACGTCGCCATCATTAACCATTCTCACTCACAGTTTGCAACTGACTTTGTAAAGCAGTCCAAGGACAGCAAGGTTCTCAAAGTTGATGATAGCATTACAAACCTCGACGTTGCGAAAGACAAAATGGGTCGTTCGGAACTGGATGCAACAATTGTCCTCCCTGAGGATTTTGGTAATGTACAAAATGGTCAGACCTACCCCAGCGGGGAAGCAGAGGTTATCTATACCCAAAACAACCAAGCATCGGCATCTGCGCTGACATCCGTCCTTAACACCGAATTCACGGCCATTAACGGCAAGCTCGTGACAAACGTCACACCGTTTACCGTGAAGGGCACACAGCTCAACGAAAATAGCCTCAGTGCATTCGATTATACCTTTGCGGGGCTCTTAGGGTTCTCTTTGATTGGTATGGGGATCTTTGGGCCAGTGAACGTCTTCCCGGAACTGAAAAAGATGGGTATCCTTCGACGCCTCAGCACGACCCCGCTTCGGGTTTGGCAGTATTTCCTTTCAACGGTCATTGCACAGGCAGCTATTGGTGTGGTGAGCTTCGCAGCACTCTTCTTGGTAGCTATCATCGTCTTCCACTTGGATGTGGTAGGGAATTGGTTCGAACTCATCCTGTTCCTTCTGCTTGGTATGGTGACAATCCTCGGTATCGGTCTTGCACTGGGTGGTTGGGCAAAGAACGAACGCCAAGCAGCGCCACTGTCAAATATTATCGTATTTCCAATGATGTTTTTGTCGGGAACTTTCTTCCCTCGCTTCCTCATGCCAGACTGGCTGCAGAATATCTCGGCATTTTTACCGCTCACTCCGATTATCGATGGTATTCGTTTGATTGCAACCGAAGGCAAGCACTTCGTTGATATCCTTCCGCAAATCGGTCTGACCGGTGCATGGTTGATCGTGATCTATATCATTGCATTCCGCGTTTTCCGCTGGGAATAGCCTCGCCTTAACATTGACATTACATAGCACTTATGTTATAGTTGTTAATACAATCTATATGTTTAAGAAAGAACCTGAGTCATCCCCAGACCCTCTCCCTGCGCAACCAGACGCACGACTTTTTCTTGCTGCTCAGGCTGAGCGCATTCACAATAAACTTGATATCGACGGCAACCCTATGGTTTCGACACTCGGTGAAGCTCCTGAAAAGATTAGTACCAGCGTTGATCATTTTATTCATTCGACCGATAGAGATCCTCGCTACGCTGAACCAGGACTATTTAGGACAGTACTGGACACTGTTCGTAAGGGTTTTTTCGATGCTCGCTACGATAACGAGTTTTACGACCCGCTGGATGGTGATCCAACTGTCGGCTATTATCTTGGTCTGCCTGCGCTGAACCGTTCCCAAAAGGAACATCTTTATGCTGTTGTTGACGAATATTATCAATATCTAACAGAGGTAACCGATCCAAAAACGGAAAAGAAAGTCGGTCGACACGTCCTTCTTGCAGCCAAAGAACATGGTCGCCGGGCAGTACGAACAGAGCCATTACCTCTGCCTATTGAAAGCGAACTCCAGAAGGGCTAGAAGATTGCCTTTTATTGTACTTATGCTAATGTATCTGTATGACCTTCATCGGTAATCTATATGTCTGAACACCACGAACCACTTATTGTTGATATTTCCCAGCTTGATGAACTTGAGGCTGCCAAAGCGGCACGTTCGGCAGAGTCACTTATGTGGCCAGTTGCCGAGATTCCTTCAGGAGACCCAGAACTTACGCGTAGTGAAAACTATCTCAAAGCAAAAGCCACAATTGACGAGGGGATTGCTACCTCGATCGCCGCAAAATTACCTAGGTATATGGTGAAAGTATGGCAGAAAAAGACATATCTTCATGATGCAAAAGAAATTGATATTACACTCAGTCAGTATCTAGGTGGAAGTAGTATTAGCGGCATAGTTTCTGCTAAGGAATATTTAGATCTGTTGACTGAATACAATCCAATCAATCAGGCTTACCTGGACCTACATAAAGATGAGATTGCTCTGATCGAGGCCGCCGAGCCTTCAATTGAAACAACCGAGCAGAAGATTGGCAGAGTTGCCACTAAAACTCACAAGCCTATCCAGACTTTTGAGTTTGGAGGCAAAGAGTATATTGATATACAAAGTGTTCGTGCGGGTGACTATATTGAAAAAGATGACAACGAGTAAAAACCCTTCATTTTAAGCTGTTATAATAAGCGCATGATTGAAACACCTGCGCTTATTTCTCGTCCACCCGTTAAAGGAACACTTGCAACCACCGCGTTAATTCTTGGTATTGTCGGTATCGTTGTACCGATCGTGGGTATCATTCTTGGTATCTTGGCTATTATCTTCGGCATTATTGCCTTGAAACAGAAAACAACTCATTCGATCCCTGCCATTATTGGAATTATTACTGGTGGTATCGCGATCCTTTGGGGCGTCGTACTGATTTTACTGATTAGTGTGTTTGCCAGTCATTCGTTTTCTTTGCTCCCAGCCAGTGACCGTGATCTAGCAGTAACTGCACAGCTGAATGCGCAAAAGAACTTCAAGCTTGGTGAAACAGCAAAGATTGGTCCTATGGATGTGACAATTACCAAGTTTGAGCGAAACTATACGTTAACACCAGCAGAGGCACAGCTCGCCAAAGGAACACCTCCGAGCGAAGTGGTGCCAAATACAGCAGGATACGACCATAGTGTCCCTATTGATGAGTCTGACGCCGAGTATGTCAAAGTTGAGGGAACAGCGATGCTGAATGATAGTCAATCGCTTGGTGACTTTTCAGCTAACGTATCATCTATGGAGCTTAATAACGTTGAGCCATATATTTTTAACGATGGACTGGGACGATTTCACCAGCTAACGTCACAAGACCCAACTACTGTCGTTTATGTTTATCGTGTTCGAAAAGATAGCCCACAGCTGACTCTTAAATACGAAACAATCATCTTTACATCTGTTTTACTATTTGTTGGCACCGAGGGTGCGCCGTCTAAGCAACTGACGTATACGATTGCTTTAAACTAAAATCACGCCCGAATAGGGACGCGATTGTACGCACGAAGTCAGAACGAAATTGCTAATAAACATCTAAAGTTAAAACCCGGCTATCGAATATGCAAGACGCATATCGATAGCCGGGGAACCGAAAAAGCACTCGGGGTCACCGCATCAGGGAGAGCCTATCTTTCGACAGTCAGTGTTATACGTTACGTTCAGCAACCTTTAGTCATATTGCAGACAAAGCTCTCAGCGTTTTGTCATCAGCCCGAAGGCGACGCTTCTCAGAACTCGGGACAGTTACTCTCAGTTCAAGATTATATTAACATGATATGCATAAATAACAAAAACACCATACTTTCGTATCGTGCTTATGTATGGTGGGGCAGAAGTAACTAATCTTGAACGCTTAGCAGAGTGGATATTGAGCGGTCAAAGCTTACATTTGGAAAAGCTAAGTGAGGCTGCATCAAAACATTACGACGATTCTTTTAGTTATTAATCTTTAAGCATGTCCATAATGCTTGTGTTAAAATGACAATAATGGCTATAAGAAAAAAGACACCTCAAAAAAGTTTTCAATCAACAATCATCGCGGGAGTTGTTATATTTCTAGCAAGTCCGCTTGTTTATCTCGTCTGTCTAACGATAGGTGATATCGCTTGCAGAAGCCACTGTAGTATTTCGGCTGGACTATCTGGTTGGTTCACCGGAGTTATATTGACGATTTTATGCGCGATAATTGGACTAATAGTATTAATAAGCGGAATTGTATCTCAAGCAAAAATAAGTAAATAAACTCTTTATTATGAAGATAGGGTGGTGCCGTTTCCGACACCACCCCTTTTAGTCCCTTCTCTTAGTTAATCACGTTGGCGAAGGCGATTCCGTAACCCGAGTTAACGCCATCCACTGTTGGGTGGAAGCTCTCGGGATAGGGGATGACTCCTCCGGACGTGAACGTCAGCGGGTTGATCCAAGCCGTTCCGCTATCGCACAACCCGTGACCGTTGAAAGTCGACGGGCTCACGTAGGTCACATGCAAAGGCGGGAACTGAGCCGTAGCCGCGTTCACTGCACTGTGGATGATTCCATTCAGTTCGTCCGTCTTGTCGTTAATCCATTGAGCATCCCAAAGCGCGACGCTCACTTCGGGGGTGCCGCTGTGAACCACACACTTGTAACCGCCAGGTGCGTTCCCGTCCGACACGAAGTTTGACGATGTGTCGCCAAACAGGTGCGGATAACCGGCGATGTAGATGTGAGCGTCAGGCGACTTAAGTGCAATCGCTCCGATGATGCTGGAGATGGAGTGAACGTTCCTGCCGTCTGGCCCCACTCCTGCACCACTACTCGTTCCTGCCAATGCAGCAAGCTGCGCGTCAAGCGGATCGGTGATATCGGAATCGCTTGCGCAGCTCCAGCCGATCGTCGAGCTTGTACCGATGTGGTGCACACAGCCGTCCAGAACGTCCGTGAACCCCGCGTCGTTACCGCCGATCGTCAACGTGACGTACTCGGTATCACCAGTCAGACTCAGGTCTTGAGCCGACTCGGTTATTACGTTCGGATTTGCCCACAAGATGTCATCCGTAGTTGCTCCCGCACAGGCGACGAACAGTGGAGGATCAAGCTGTGTGTTGTCGGTAAGGTAATAGGCGTAACTCGAGAACCCACGATAGCAATCCGGGTTCAACGTGTAATCATCCGTACCCAATCCAGAACTGTAGGAGTCACCCATAGCTACGTACTGGTCCGCCTCGACCCTAAACTGCAGAGCGTTGTCGTACTTGTAGATGGATGAATCTGCCTGACTCTGGCACATGGCGCGCACGTTCTCGATCTCGTCTGTGTAGTACCCGAGTCGCTTACCTACCCGAACAGCCGGATTAGGGGACGTCGACGGTGTTAGCGCGAAGTCCACTGACCAGTTACCCGATAAATCGGTGGTCGTCGCGTACTGGGCGTTCTGTTTGTTGTTGGTCCAGATCGATGACTTCTGATACCAAGCCGAGGACGAAACATAAACCGTGACGTTGCTCTGCGACGGGCATGCCATTACAGATTCGAGGTGCGCACTACCGAAGTAGTGCGTCCTACCAACGCTCAGACCAGTGGTTTCGGCTGCCACAATTGTAGTGATCGGATCGAAAGTCTCGGTTACCCCAGACGAATCCGAGCACGAGAACACAACCGACGCCTCGCCGAGCGCGATCCCAACTGGGAAATTGACATGCGCCGCGTACATGAATGCGCCACCGTCGGTCGTGTTGAAGTTGATCGACGAGGGGGACGTGTACGTGTTGTTGTCGGCATCGGTAATCACGTATGAGACGTTCTGAACTCCATTCTCTGGTGGGCAGTATGCAGTTCCGCTTCCCGTACCTGTGAGCTCTGGTGTATCATTCACCACAACTTTCGTGGGGAGAGCCCAACCGAACTCATTGCCTGTTGCGTTGGCGGGCGATGCCGTCAACGTCAGCATACTTGTTACTACCGCGGCAATTGTCGCAATACTAACCAGCCTTGATCGTGTTTTCACTAGTTCAACCTTCTACTTGATGGATGGATGCTGCTGATTGCCGTAACTTAAAGGAACTACTGGCAAAAAGCCAGCTTTCTAATTCTACAGTAATAAGTTGGTTTTTCTTATATATACCTGAAGAGTTTTGAACGAGATAAGCTTACCCTAATTGAGAACCTAAAGATCTTCCAGACACACTACATATAGCGTAGTGATTCTTATTTACAACAAGGATAGACGCTATAAGGTGTTAATTTATGCTTATGCTGTGTGTGGTAAAAATAACCCATTAAAAAGCTTGAAAAACCACGCATTGGGTTCTACCCTTGATATATGGGGTTCTGCAACCTCTGATTGAAGTGGTAGTGGTGTGGTGTATAACTTCCCCCTATCAATGATATCCAACATAAACAAGGCAGGTTGGCCGAGTGGCTTATGGCGGCGGTCTCCAAAACCGACGAGTTGGTATGAAAAAGTCACAAATTTCCTTTGAGATAAATAAATGCTGGCTCCAAGAGTTCGAATCTCTTACCTGCCGCCAAATAAACACAAAAACGTTTTAGATCCACTAAGCTTACACAGTAAGGTTTCTTAAACATATATAAATGCTCATTAATAATACGGAGAATAGACTATGATTCTATCTGTTGCATATGATTTACATAACCCTGGACGCCATTATGCCGGCGTCGAAGCAGCACTGCAAAGCGCGTCAGGATGGTGTCATCCACAAGGTTCAGTTTGGTTTATCGATACTACCTTGAGCCCAGAACAATGGGTAACTAAGCTTTCATCAGTTGCTGATTCAAACGACGAGTTTCTTGTTACACAGGTTCGTGAGAATTGGTGGTCGAAAAACATGGATACCAACGCTATCAACTGGTTCAAGAGTTCCTCGCGTAATTGGTAGCAAATAGTTTTTTGTAAGCACTGTTTCAACCAACAAAGAAGCCCCGATTCTTTCGAACGGGGCTTCTTTGTTTCCTTTGAGATTCAAACTTTCGTTTGACTGTAGATGCGGTAGGCAGCTACTGTTAATCTCTAAATTATCTTGAGAGACTAAAAGTAACCGCTTACTAGGCGGTTAGTAACGTTTAACGGATGCTACCCTTCTTATAATGCATTGTCGCCTTCATGCACATATCTAAAGTCAGTATATAAAACTTAATTCTAGGAATCAACATAGTCAACACTATTTAGCTAAAAGTATTGACGATTATTTTTTATAAACTCTAAATTTACCGGGTGTAAACTCTAAATTTACTTTGTATTTACTACATAGTTATTTTGACAACTTTATCTACTAGAATTTACAAAAATAATTTGGCTACTGAATATGTTGTAAAAAAACTCTATATGAACCATATTTAATCCATAATGAAACGCAGAAAATTTGAATCTAAAATTATCCATTCTAAGATAACTAATTTAAGACTTAAGTTAGAAAAGTCATTCCTTAAAAATATACCCGGTGTCTTATGGGGAGCAGGCTTTACTTTTTTGGTTGGAGTTATAACTTGGTCTTTCGCCTATTTTGGATTTATTGATCTAGGATTACCTAACAGATTTGAGTTTGAAAAATTCGATAATGTAGTTAGAAGCCGAATTCCATCTAACTACACCTACACTACTCAAACTGTCCATTTTCGTAACTCTGAATTTAATACTGTAGTAGTAACGGCTAGGGTTAAGAATGCATTTTTATTTACTACAAAACCAGCAGATCTGTCATCCGATATCATTTTGTTATTAGATCAGGTGAATGGTGGGTATAAGGTTGATTTTAAGTATCAGCCGAACCCAGTAAATGTAAGTGGTATGGAGACCCCACTTTATGCTATGACCATGAAAACCAGTGACATTAATGATGACGGTAGAGACGACATAGCTATTGGTTGGTCTATTCTCGGCGCTAACTTCAATCCACCTGCAGTGTCCATATTCACCAGCGGCGAGAATGAGGCAGTTTCTGTAAGTGGTATCCCTAGATTCAAGAATTATATTTATCCATCCGGTTATGTCGATTATCTATTGGTAAATGCAGTGACTAAACAGTCTATTAAAACAGAGAATGTCCAAGGTTTTTATGTTGGTAAAAATGGCCTAGTTTCTTATGTGAGATCTTCGGATGATAATACATGCGCCGCTTGCGGTGAAGATCAAATTTATAATGTTAATTTCTTTAGACTTGAGAATGGAAAGCTTATAGAATCAGGTTCACCAATTATTAATATTAAAAGCTACGACAATCTAGAAAAGACACTTGCTTCAACGAGTTACGATATCGATAATTGATTGTTGTACCTAACTAAAATACCACTTCAATCAAAATGGTATTTAGTATACGGTTGGTGGGGCATTATGCACGAAGTGAGAACCAAATTAAAGAACCCCGTCATCGACGGGATCCTCTAATTGAATCGGTGTCGATGCGGGGTTTGCTCCACTTATTTTCCGTCTCGACGATACGCCAGGCCTCGCAAAAGGCTTCGGTGTAGTGTTGCTGTTGCGATGAATCGGCGCTGGAGCCATGACTCTTGAGCCACCCAGAAAGGGCACTCGCCGATTCAATGGTCGCATTGCGCTCCAACTCATCGATGATGAATCGAAGTGCTGCCGATCGAAGCAACTGGATCGAGAGTACATGGTACTCTGCGAGGGCCATGAAGTGACTGCGCAGACCTCCGGGAGGAAAGTTGCGTAGGATGCACTCTCCGGCTGGGATCGTATCTTGTGTTTTCACGGTGCTCCTAAGGCTCGGTAAACGGATGGGAATAAGTTTGCTACACCTCAGCTTAAATAGTATGAGATATCAATAATTATTTTATCATAAAAAAGTATAAAGTCAATATCATGGTGGGGCTGGATAGAGTTGAACTATCTACCAAGTGGTTATGAGCCGCCTGCTCTGACCGATGAGCTACAGCCCCAATAAGAGACATTATAGCTTCTTTATGGCGTCGTTTCTAGGGCTGCGCTATAATGAGTGAGAAATAGTAAAAACGCCATGCGTAATATAAACATACAAAAAATAATTTATCACATCCGCCACAAGTATTTGACGCTTAATAACGTCGTTATTTTAGTGGCTTTTATGATTGCTGCCGGATGGGTATGGGCGTCACTGGGTGCGATGCAGCGTAACTATGGGCTGCAGAAAGATATCGACCTCAAGAAGCGCCAACTACAACTGACGCAGCTGCAGCGTGACAACCTGTCCTTGCAAAAGAACTACTACCAGACGATTGAGTATCAAGAACTTGCGGTTCGGGATACGTTGGGTCTGGTACGACCCGGCGAGCATGCACTGGTGTTACCGCCGAATAGTGCAGCTGCATTGCAGGAAGATCGCGTGTCGACAACAACCCCAGCAGCTCAGGTGGCGTCGTCGAACCTCGAGCAATGGGTCAATTTCCTCTTTGGTGGTTATAGTAAAAGTATATCAAGCGATAAATAGATGAACGATGATAAAAACCAACCACTTGGTCCAATCGAATACTCCTCAGAAGTGACTGAATCGACAGGTGATCATCACTACAGTAACGATCTGAACGTTGTTTTAGGTGCACCAAAAGAACAAACAGCGCTATCGATTTTTGGGCTTGTTCTGGCACTGCCATTTCCGATTCTCGTCACTATTTTGTGGGTCACGCTGAGTATGATAAAAGGACAGGGCCAATCGCTAGGCGAGGGGACGATGAATGCGGTCTTTTTGTATCTCCTGCAGTTCTTTGTCATACCATTATTGTCGATTACTTCAATCATTATTGCGTCTATTGTCACGATGAAGTCAAAGCACATTGCAAAGAGAATTGGCTATATCTCGTTCGGAGTTACAGGGGTGGGATTTGTGATTCTTGGGTTATTTTTAAATAATAGCTAAAGTTAAGATTCAGCACAGCGTATCTTCAACGAGTGTGCCTATAGTAATAGATAGTGTCCTCGCACTCGCACCTTAAAGACCAAAAAAGACAGATTGCATATTGAAATACCACCTTGCCCTGAGGTGGTATTTTCTATTATCGTCATGACGACAAAAAAGAACTTCCTAGGAAGTTCTTTTAATAATATCTTGGTTGCGGGGGTAGGATTTGAACCTACGACCTTGTGGTTATGAGCCACACGAGCTGACCGGGCTGCTCCACCCCGCGATACAAAACTAATATTAACAGATCAGAATCGTTTTATCAACCGTCTAAGACGTGCTATGCTAAACATATAATACAAATCGGTGGGACGAGGAGTTTCGTTTCACTGTGAAATCTATTGAATTAAGCGATAAACAAAAGTCCAAGGTGTACATAGCATCCGGCGAGTCTCATATTGGCTTGGCTCAGGATACAGCCGCTGCAATGGGTATGACGCTGGGTGAAGATGTTCGCAAAACATTTGCCAGTGGTGAAAAATACTTCCGTTATGGAAAATCAATTCGTGGTATGCACCTACTGGCGATTCAATCACTCGTTCAAACTAGCCATGGGTCAGTGAACGATTCACTAATGGAGCTGATGGTGATGATTGACGCAGCGCGTCGAGGATCTGCTTCCGAGATTACAGTCGTCATGCCGTATATGGCCTATGGACGACAAGATCGAAAGGCGCAGGGTCGTGAGCCTATTTCTGCTGCGACAGTGATCAATATGTTGCAAGGTGCCGGTGCGAATCGTTTAGTCAGTGTTGATATGCACTCCGCGCAAACCCAAGCAGTGTTTGATGGTCCATTTGATCACCTGACGGCCGAAGGATTGATCCGAAAAACACTCCGAAAACGTACCGAGCAGAATCCTGATGAATTCGTTATTGTCTCGCCTGATGGTGGGCGCCAAAAAGTCGCTGAACATTACGCTAGTCAGCTAAATCTTGATGTTGCCCACATTCCAAAATCACGCAGCCGTGCAGATTCAAGTGTGATTTCTCGTCCACACGACATTGAGGGTGTGAATGGGCGAACGGCAATTCTGATTGACGACATGATTGATACGGCCGGAACACTGGTATCAGCTGCCGATACTTTGCAAAATTCTGGCGCAACCGGTGTGATCGCAATGGCTACGCATGGTTTATTTTCTGATCCTGCACTAGAACGGCTGAAGAATTCTGCAATTACCGAGCTGGCAGTTGTTGATACAATTCCCCTTTATAACGCACAAGAAGCAATGGGCGACAGGCTGACCGTTATTAGCAGCGCACCAATGCTTGCATCAGCGCTTGCTGCAATCGCAACAAATAGATCTGTTTCAAAACTATTCCACGGCGAAAACTATTCTTAGATCAGTTTACTAGCGGCAACGCGAATTGCTTCTGACCAGCTGAGGAAGGCGTGTGGAGTATCCGCGAGTTGAGCTGCTGTAAGGTTATGTTTCACGGCGAGGCCGATCTCGTGGATCATTTCTGAGGCACTAGGAGCAACAATAGTACCACCAAGTACGACGCCTTTTTTATCAGTGATGATTTTTACGAATCCATCGCGAAAATCAGAAGTATTCGAGCGAGCAATGATGTTCAGTGGTGCAATTGCTTTTTTAATAGGCAAGTCACGCTTGCGGCAGTCATCTTCGGATAGTCCGACTTGGGCAACCTCAGGTGTGGTGAAAATCAGGCTAGGGGTAGCGACGTAGTTGGGAACGGCTTTAACCTTTTCAAACATGTTGTGCGCAGCAATGCGACTTTGCAGGATGGCGGTATGCGTATGACTGTCGAGGCCAAGGACATCACCGGCGGCATAAATATGTTTGACGCTGGTTTGCAGGTGATCGTTTACTTCGATGCCTTTTGGTGTATATTTTACAGAGGCATTCTCCAGACCAAGGTCAAGGTTAGGGGTGCGACCAGCCGCGACAAGGATTTCATCGGCTTTGATGTATTTCTCGACGCCACCACGAGAGATGAGGATCTTTTTACTCAGTCCTTCTTTGCTGACAGACAAAACGCGTGAGTGGGTGAGGACTGAGACGCCTTTTTGCTCGGTCAAAACTTTTTCCAACAACTCCCCTACTTCACTATCTTGTTTTGGCAGGATGCGGGCAGCTTGTTCGGCAATGTAAACTTTTGTCCCGAATGTGGCCATGAGCTGAGCAATCTCGACACCGTGGCTGCCACCGCCAATAATGAATAAGCTCTTTGGCGGACGAATGGCTTCAAGGATAGTTCGTGGGGTAAAGAAGGGCAGATCAGTCAGGCCTTGGATGTTTGGGGTTGCCCATGATGATCCGGTGGCAATTAAGAAGTTCTTTGCTGATAGATGGCGACGATTCACGCTAATTTCATTTGGACTTAAGAAGTGCGCGGTAGCATTAAAAGCAGAGATACCGTGACTCTCATAAAATTTACGGTTACCAGCAGCGCCGGTTCGCTGGACGGCGAGTTCTTTCCAGGCCCGAATTGAAGGGTAGTTATAGCCAAGGGTAGAGGTACGAAGGCCGAATTTGTCGCCGTGGCGTGCTTCGTCGTACAGACGAGCAACGTGAAGGAGTGCTTTTGTTGGAACGTCGCTCCAGTTCGGAGAGTCGCCACCGAATGTATCTGATTCGATAATGGCAACGCGCTTCCCTGCTCTGGCGGCAATAGTTGCTGCCGCACTACCGCCAGCGCCGCTGCCGATAACGATAAGGTCGTAGTCAAATGTGTGTGAAGGTTGTGCCATCGTTATGTTCCTTTTCGTTTTTCTATAATGTCGTTCGGTGTTGTTCGTATAAATATGCAGCGTCTGGATGATGCGCGCGCAGGTGCCGGGTAGCAACGAGACGAATATCGTGACTAGTCACTTCTGGTCGAGATTCAAGCCATTCAAGGACGTAGTTCGTGACAGCGTAGGCGATTGTATCCGCTTGGCCTTCTGGTGCGCGTGCACTGAGGCTAGCTGCGACGATACTTTGGTGTAGCTTGTCTCTATTAAACGTCTCAGTTGGCCGTTGGCCTTTACGTTTGATGATGACGGTTGTTTCGTTGTCGGCCATTATAGTAATGCTCCCGATGCATCACTCAGGATTTTGCAGACATAGACGAAAAATCCAAGGACAGCCAACGCACCACCAGCGGCAAACTGCAAGAAGCCCTTGTTATCTTCGCGCCATTTTTGAATAGAGCTGAGTTTGTGTCCACTGCCGATTAGGACCCAGACGCTGAATAGGGTCAGTAGGGAAATGACAGCATAAATAGCGATGCCAACTAATTGCCAGTGAGCAGGAAGCCCAATCAGCACTAGTGCGCTAATAATCATTGGTGCAGCGATAAAGAGCAGTTCGCTCACGACACTAGTTAGACCAAGGCTGAACGCTTCGGCAGCACTTTTTGTTGCCTTGCTTCGATCACTGAGGTGTCGGGCGAATGAGCGGGGAATCCATAAGGATGTTCCTTTTTCGCGGCGATAGTAAAAAAACCAGACGGCAACGCCAACACCAATCAGTAATCCGCAGGCAATTGCCCAGACGAATTCAGGGGCATCATGTCCAAAAAGATGTAGTAAGATCAGTGAAATAAACGAGAGAGCGAGTAGGGTCATAACCCCTGCCCCACTGACGAATCCGAATGTTAAACGCATGACATGAGCCTGAGAAGTTCGAGCGCCAATGGCATGACCAGAAAGCAACGTTAAGACACTCACGCTCAGCTGAAAACTGGCATGAATGAGCGCCGCTAGTGTGACGATTGCGAGAGACGAGGCGATGTCCATATGTTTATTTTTTTAGTTCCTCTGATAGTATTTATACCATAAGCGTATCACCCCAGTCAAAGTTATTAACATAAGAGTATTGACTTTTTATGACGTTTGTGCTTAAATAAGTACATAAAACAATAAAACAAACAAAAGGCAACAACCAACATGGATTCAACAAGCAGTCAGATCGAACCAGTTACACTTAGCGAAGTATTAGAGCTCGCCAGCTGGGATCGCCCTCGATCAAATGATGAACTTCGTAACTTTATTTCGACACGTGAAGCAATTATCTCTGGAAAATAAGTAGAGTCAAAATTCTTAAATGAATAGGGTATCTGATTACCCTATTTTTTGTTTGTATCCATTTAGTTTTTATTAGTAACGAATAGATTATGTTGTAGTGGTGTTGACTTTATATAGTACTATGTATAACATAGAACCATGACAAATAACGAAAAGAGCAGCGAGCTGTATGCTGAACAATTAGCAGTTCAATTGAGGAAAGGTTTTCTCGCCTTCTGTGTTTTGAAGGCTTGTGTAAAAAAAGCCAAATATACCAGCGATATTATCCGGCAATTACGTACTGCCGAATTAGTCGTTGTTGAAGGCACGATTTATCCGCTATTATCGCGCCTCCAGAAAGACGGGCTATTACGGCACGAATGGCAAGAGAGCGAGCAGGGTCCGCCTCGAAAATATTACCGAACGACTGACTACGGACAAGAAGTTGCAGATCGAGTTGAGAAGAAAATTAACGCGCTACAAGCGACTTTAAAAAAGTTATAAGGAGAAATATGAAAGATATAACCCGAATCCACATCGCAAAAGTTCCCTATAACGTTGAACTTTCAGCGAAGAAGTATTTAGAAAAATATATTGCGACGCTTGAAGCATACACTAATGATAGTGAGCTGCTTGGAGATATAGAAATTCGCATTACGGAATTGTTGCTCGAACGAGGTGTCAAACAGGACGATGTCATTTCAGAAGCGGACGTCAAGGCCGTTCGTGAACAGCTAGGTGAACCAAAAGATTTTATGACCGATGAGGCGACGCTTGAAATTGATCCAGAGTTACTTTCAAGTGAAGCTAAACGGACATTATATCGGAACCTTGATACTGCTCTACTAGGCGGTGTACTGGGTGGTATCGCAAGCTACTTTCGTATTAATGCACTATGGATAAGGTTGGCATTTATCATCCTTACTTTTGTATCATTTGGACTAGCCGTGCTGCTATATGTCGTGTTGTGGTTAATTATTCCACCAGCGCGTACTGCAGCAGAAAAACTCCAACTTGCAGGGCGACAAGTTACACTCGCCTCGATTCGCGAACTGAATGAGAACGGATCAGGTGTTGATATTGAACGCCGAACAAGGATTCAGAAACGGGTGGCAACGACCATCGTAGGGTTGATAGGTATTGTGAGCGCGGTAGCGTCGGTTGCTGCACTTGTTGTTGCGGCGATTGAACTTGCAAGGAATGGTCAATCGAGTGGGTTTGAATCGTATGCGCCCTATCAGCTTGCTATTATCTTTGCGTTTAGCGCTGGTGTGCTTTTGACGATCTTATCGCTCCTGGTTGCTTCCGCGGCATTTGCTCAAAAATTTAATAAGCAAATTTGGATAAGCGGCATCGTTATTATTATCCTTGGATTAGGATCTTTTGGCGGTGCGGTGATAGCAAGTACTTATGAGCACCAGCTACAATATGATCAAGTGCTGCGCAATACTGTCGATACGATAGTGAAGACGCCCGATAACTACGCGTCAGTAAAGACACTTTCTGTTGATATTCAGGGTACAGCTAACGTTGTCTACGTTGCCGATGATAGTGTAACTTCAATTAAGCAACGATCATTAAAAGATGCGCCGAAAGTCGATGTGACTGTGGAAAATGGTGTTCTCCGTGTTAAGCTTGCATTTTCAAACCAGACGAACGGGATTGCGGACAATACCATCACCTTATATGGTCCTCGACTTGAAAGCATCATTGTCAGCAATGGCTACGTATCGTATAGCGCCACGAGTCAACCAAGTCTAAAGACGGAAGTATATAATGGGTCTTCACTACGACTTACTGGCTCACGTATAGACAACCTTACGGTGAAGACCGACGAAACAGCACAGCTCTTTGCTGAAGATGCGGCAGTCGCTAACGTAAAAGCATCAGTGTATGGACAATCGTCAGTAGGGCTTGGCAATATCAAGTCGCTCGATGTCACCAACCCAGATGTATGTGCATCGAATCAAACCGCAAAACTTTCAGTCGAAAATATCGTGAGTGCAAGCTACACTCATAACGGAATCGAAGAAGCTACAAAGTCAACAAAAGACCCATGTTTAAGTATTCAGTTTAATAGCGATCAATCGGCGACGACCGAGTATCAAAACTAGCTAATTACCAAGCCCGGCAATCAAACTAATTGTCGTCGCAACGATAACCGTCCCGAACACGTATGACAGCACTGCGTGACGAAGGACGGTTTTTCTGAACTCTGTGCCGATAAGCGTTGTATCTGAAATCTGATACGTCATACCAACCGTAAATGCAACGTAGATGAAGTCGGAGTAGGCTGGTTTGTGCTCTTTGTTAAAATCAATAGTTCCCTCGATTTCTTTTGAATAGTAAAAACGGGCGTAGCGGAGTGCGTAAATGGTATGAATCAGTATCCACGAAACGACAACACTAAAGAGGCTAATGAACGTGAGCATCAGCTGGCGACCATTATCACTTGTGACGTGAGCCTCAAATAGGGCATAGCCAACTGCACCAAGGCTAGCGATACTGGCAAGAATCAAAAGAACGTCTACCCCTACCCTACCCGGATCTTCACGCTGTGCGAAGTCAGATGTTCGTTTGTGACTCATCGGCCAGATGATCAACCAGATCCACAAGACGAAGATAATAACGGCAACTTCCCAGCCAATGAGAATTGAGATTGTTCCAATGTGCATCAATAGTCCAATTAGTGCGACGACGATACCGACAATAAGGGCGATGATTAAACGGATAGAGGAGGAGCTGTTGATTTTCTTTATAGTACTCATGCGTTTATCATACACCCGATTGAATAGTGTTGTTTTTTGTATGCTCCACGGTATACTGATAACATAACCATTATATAAGGATATATACATGAAACTCAGGGCAAAGAATGTCGTCATTGGAATTACGCTCAGCTTAATGCTTACTGTGACGTTTGTTCCTCAACTATTTGCAGAAGACGGTACATCTGGCAGTGGAACAACCACCACGACACCTTCTACATCGACAGATAGTAGTAGCGGGTCAGGTAAATCGACTGAATCTACCAAAAGGTCACAGACACAGCCGTCGTCGGAGACGGACAAAAGCGGTACAACCCAGACTGCAGAAGACAAAGCGGATAACCCAAAGGGTGAAGTTCGTAAAGAAATCACTCGCCAAAAATTGGATGATAAAAAGAAGGCGGTGTGTGAAACACATCAATCTGTCGTCAACAAAGCCATGGATGATGTCGTGCAACGAAGCAAGAATCACTTCGACCGCATTACGGCCATTTACGATATGACCACAAAGTTCTATACAGACAAAGGCCTATCGGTTAGTAATTACGATACGCTCGTTGCGAATGTTGAAACCGCCAAAGCAGCTGCGGTGAGTGCTAGTGCAGAACTGACCAGTACTCCTCAATTCTCTTGTGCATCGGATGGTCCAAAAGCTGATATTCAGGCATTCCGTAACAAGCGACTCGATAAAGTCGATGCATTCGGTGCGTACCGTGATGCAGTAAAGGTGCTTGTGAAGGCCGTGAGAGATGCAGCCAAGGCGACAGAAACAACGACAACTTCCGGCACGACAACAGGAGGAACGAATTAATGAAAACTCGAGGATTTACGATTGTTGAAGCATTGATCATTGTTGTTGTCGCCGCTATCATTACGACGCTGGGATTTGTTGCTTATAATCGGTTTGTGAAACCACAAGTTGCCAGCACACAAACAACTGCCGCACCGACTACTGTCACTGCAGTAAAGTCTGCGTCTGACCTGGATAAGGCAGCAAATGATTTACAAGCGATTGATTTGACCGACTCGAGCGACACTACTGTCCTTGATTCACAAACTTCAAGCCTGTAGTAATTAAAAAAATACCGCTCATTACGAGGGGTATTTTTATATGATTTCTTGGTAGCACCGACAAGAATTGAACTTGTGACCTCGAGCTTATGAGTCTCGCGCTCTAACCAACTGAGCTACGGTGCCAAACTGGGTCGTAGTTGATTTTACCAGATTACCGGTGTTATTTCTAGAGTTAACGGCGTATAATATAACTATAACCACGTGATACTCACTGACCCTCGATTATTTTTTGGGGTTAAGCGTCCCTCACGAATGGTCATTCCATTGTCTTCGGATGTTCACTAATGAAACGGGTGAATGAACGGGCAATACAATTTAGAAATCGTTTCTCTATAAAACTTTAGGAATAAGAAGTATTAGAGGATTTTTGAAATGAATGACGAAACTTTTTTAAATGAGCAGGTAGAAGTAATAGCTGTGTTTAATAGTACCGGACACCAACCGTGTCGGCCACTAAAATTTAGACGGTCAAATGGACGGGAAGTCGAGGTCCAGGAATTAGGCCTGCGACATCCAGTCAACCAAGGTCGAAAGACGGTTCATATGTTCGATGTGACCGACGGTGGCGCTGATTATCGATTAGAATTTGATAGCGAACGATTGACCTGGCACTTGACGATGGAGGCAGATCACTATGAATAGGCCTGAATTTAACGGTGAGCGACCGCTCATTATGCACATTGATTTGAATAGTTGTTTTGCGACTGTTGAGCAACAGGCTCGGCCGATGCTCCGCGGTAAACCAGTCGGTATTGCAAACCGACGAACTGACAAAACAGCGCTTGTGACTGCAAGTTATGAGGCAAAAGCTATGGGTGTCAAAGCAGGCATGAAAGTCCGTGATGCAAAGATTCTTTGCCCGGACCTCGTTGTGATTGAAAGCGATCCATCAAAATATCGATATGTGTATCATCGACTCCTGGACATTATGAAAGAATATTCGGCACATGTGACGATGAAAAGCATCGATGAGGGAATTATTGATTTTCATAATACGACCGCAGACATACAGGGTCGTGATCTGGTTGAGATTGGGCACGAGATCAAGCAGCGGTTAAAAGACGAGATAGGCGTGTGGATGCGCTGCAACGTTGGGATTGCGACGAATCGATTCTTGGCAAAGCAGGCGGCAGGACTACACAAACCAGATGGCTTGGATGTCATTACACCTGCGAATATTCGTGAAGTGCTGGGAACGTTAAAGCTGACTGATCTGACGGGTATTGCGCATCGTAATGAACATCGCCTAAACAGCGTTGGTATCTATACACCCCTAGAGTTTTTAGATTCAGATCCAGTTGTGCTGCAACGGATTGTTTTTAAAAGTGTGGTTGGTCGCTGGTGGTACGATCGGCTACGTGGCTGGGAAGTTGATGATGTTGAATCAGATATAAAACGGGTAGGACGGCAATATGTTCTGGAAAGTTTTAATCTGACGCATGATGAGGTAGGAAAAAGGCTGCATCATTTGTGCGAATCGGTTGGTTCAAGGATGCGTTCACAAAACAAATCAGCGCGGGGGATATATGTGTATGCAAAAACCCTGACCAGGGGATATTGGCACTCCTCTACTCTACTGCAACTTCCCTTCTCTTCTGACCAGACGATTTACATGTTGGCGCACAAATTATTCGACAATGCACCGGACGGACTCAAGGAGATAGGAATACATTGTTACGAACTAGAGCCTATCGAGGACGAGCAGATTAGTCTATTTAACGACCAAATCATTCAGGAAAGACAGGTGACAGAGGCTATCGACGGCATCAATAAAAAGTATGGTGAACGAACAATTCATTCAGCCGATACACTAGGGACAGGGATCTACGTAAAACAGAAAATCCCCTTTGGGAGCACGCGGTATCTATAAGGCTTGTGCTTCGTTAACCTTTCTGATTAACTATAGGTATTAATAAAGGGAACAGTTCATGCCAATCAAAACTCAAATTGATGCATTGCTACAAGAGAAAATGGATCGTAAAGATTTCCTGAAGTACGCCGGTACTGTTGCTCTTGGTATTATTGGTGTGACTGGACTCGTTCGTATGCTCCTTGGAAGCCGTGGACTCACAAGCCCTAGCTCTGAAGAGGGTTCAAAGTCACAAAGCAGCGGTTACGGCAGCTCAAGCTACGGCAAATAGCCCCACCCCTTTAAATAGCCTTATACATCTGGTATAATAAACATAAATTTACCGAGAACTAACGGAGATTCTTTATGTCTGGACACAGCAAATGGTCAACAATCAAGCGTGAAAAAGGTGCAAAAGATGCCAAGCGTGGCGCTATCTTTACGAAACTAGGCAATCAAATTGCCATCGCAGCCCGTAGTGGCGCCGACCCTACAATGAACGCATCTCTACAGATGGCGATTGAAAAAGCCAAGCAAGCCAATATGCCGGTCGCGAACATTCAACGTGCGATTGACCGCGTGTCTGATAAGAATGCGGCAGTCCTTGAAGAGACTGCTTACGAAGCAATGGGCCCGGGCGGTATCGGTATTATTATCGAGACGGCAACTGACAACAAAAATCGTACGTTTCCCGAAGTAAAGAATGCACTGGCTAAAAATGGTGGACGCATTGCCGACGCCGGAAGCGTGATGTTCCAGTTTACCCGTAAGGGTGTGATTAACGTTGAGGCGACGGGCGAGGATGCACTGCTGAGCGTTCTTGATGCTGGTGCAGAAGATGCCATCGAAGAAGATGGTGAAATGATTGTGTATACAGAGCAAAAGGACCTCGCAAAGGTTCGGACAGCGATTATGGAAGCCGGTCTCAAGGTGACTGGTGCTGAATTGCAATACGTTCCCAATGCTTCTGTCATTGTTGGTGACGTTGAAAAGGCCGAAAAAGTCTTGAGGCTGATGGATGCGCTCGATGATCTTGATGATGTGACAAATGTGCATACCAATGCCGATATTACGGCTGACGTTTAGTCTTTCTTGTTCTTTTTTGGGTAAAGCTCATAACTAGTTAATATTCACTTTCTATACTAAGAAACATGCTGAAAGTGTTTCTCGGATTTGTGGTGAGTGTGGTAGTTCTCCTCTCGAGTGCGTATGTCCCGCAGATGATTTCTCGGGCATACGCCGCTTCAGCTACTGTTCTTATCACTCAAATTCAGGCGGGTGGGATTGGTGCAGCAACCCAAGAATTTATTGTTATATATAATAATTCCACCGAAGAGGTAGATATTTCCGGGTGGTGCCTTACTAATAAAAGTAACGCAGTCATTACTTGCTTTAATCCGCCAGGGGTTGGACAAGAAATGTATTTACCAGCACACGGACACGCAGTGGTGGCGTCAACAACGTTTGCTATTACGCAGCCAATCGGTGTTGTGACGATGACCTATATTCCTACCAGTCAAAGTAGTGGCAGTATTATAGGCAGTAGTGATACGATTTCATTACTTGATCACCTAGGGTCTGTTATTGATCGTCAAACTTGGACGACATCGATAAGTGCGGGAGTGCAATTTGAACGACATGGTTCAGGCGTTCCGGTGCTCTATCAAGATACCGACACGAGTGCGGATTGGTCGGTGACGCTACCCAGTGTTCTGCCAGCTGATGAGACAGAAATTGATACGACTATTATTGATATTTGTCCAAATATTGAGGGTACTCAGGCGATACTTCCTATTGGTAAAGAGTTCGCGCCGACAGGTGAGTGTGTTGCACGTGCAATCATACAACTCAATTTGAGTGAGATACTTCCGAATGCAGTTGGCAGTGACGAAGGCCAAGAATTTATCGAACTATTTAATCCTAATAACATGATTGTTTCGCTAGCGAACTATAAGTTATTGGTTGGTCCAAATTATGAGAATACGTACTATTTTCCAGAGGGCTCAACTATTCAACCTAACGGCTATGCAAGTTTCACGAATACCGAAATTCCATTTACCCTCCTTAACTCATCGAGTCGTGTTGGACTTGCACTTGCCGATGACGGGGCAGTGATTCATGAAGTACCGGCATATATTGACCCGAAAGATGGCCAAAGCTGGGCAAATATTAACGACGAGTGGCAATATACGAATCAACCAACACCAGGGCTCGTGAATCTCGCAGCAGACGCTAGCATTCCTGAGACTGATGCACAAGTGACGCAGCAACCATGCGCGGTAAATCAATATCGTAGCCTCGAGACAAATCGCTGTCGCTTGATTAGCACAGGTACTGGATCTGTCACGCCGTGCAAGGATGGTCAGTATCGCAGTGAAGAAACAAATAGGTGCCGCAATATCGCTAGTGATGCGAAAACGGTGACGCCTTGTGAGGAAGATGAGGAAAGAAACCCTGATACAAATCGCTGTCGCAAGATTGTCAGTGCATCGGCACCGGCTGCATGTAAAGATGGCCAAGAGCGGAATCCAGACACAAATCGTTGCCGTACCATTACGAAAATGCCCGGTGCTGACTACGGTGTCCTTGGCGCTGAGACAAAAAGTGGAGGTAACTGGTACGTATGGGCTGCGGTTGGTGGCGTGTTGTTGCTAGCTATCTCATATGCGATTTGGGAATGGCACGATGAGATAGGAAAGTTCTTCAGAAAGTCGTATATGCATGTTCTTCGGTTTGCTCGGCTTCGCAAGTAACATATACTGGAGATATATGAGAATCATTGGGATTGATCCAGGCACGGGTATTTTGGGATTTGGCGTTATAGACGTGGTTAATAACAAGTTCAAAATGGTGACCGCTGGTGTAATTCGTACTGCGCCGCATACACCGCATGATGAGCGGTTAGAAGAAATCTTTGATGGCCTGACAGAAATTATTGCCGAGACGAAGCCGGATCAGTTTTCAATCGAAAAACTATTCTTTACAAACAATGTCACTACTGCAATGACGGTCGCTGAGGCTCGCGGTGTGTCTATGCTAGTTGCGAGAAAAGCCAAGCTGCCGATATCGGAATATACACCGCCGCAGATCAAGCAGTCACTGACGGGCTATGGCAAAGCTGATAAAAAACAGGTCCAAGAAATGGTCCGTATTCAACTTGGTCTGAAAGAAGTACCGCAACCAGACGATTGCGCCGATGCACTTGCTGCTGCAATTACTCACTCATTGATGACACGATTATCAGATTAATCTTGCATTAGGTCTCGAGGTATTCAAATACTCTATCACTTTCGGTTTCCTGACTTTTCATGAACCGAAGATATTGTTTCGGCTTTGCATTAAATAGTGAGGTCAGGCGATACGGACGCATCCAGTCCCCGCGTCGATCATCAAGATAAAAGCCGATACTCGAATAGCGATCATAGCGCCACTCGTCATGAAGCAAATGGATTTCTCTTGAGACATGAAGGGCTTCGTGACGACCTCTGAGTTTATCGAAAATAAAGATGGTATCAAAAGGCAGCTGCTTTAGCTCGGTTTGCTGCTGCGCGTAGGTTTGATATGCAATCAGTAAAGCTTGTCCAAGTTCTTCGATCGCAGTTTTTCTCGAAGTATGGACTAAAAGGTGCACGCCTGTTTCGGTCAACGAGTAGGCAAGCAGATCAATCTCTGAGGAGTAGCCGCGCATCCGCACGTTTAGTTCTGCTAACTTGCCACGAGGTGAAAGATTGTCTTGTATCAACGTCATGAAAAATGCCTTGTCTTCACTGTTATTAAAAAATACCACGTCTTTAACGCTACTGATCCAAACATGGAAATAGCCACTATCGTGTAGTAATGCGCCGTGAAGGAAGCTCTGCATACTTCAGACTATATGCTGTTAATCTTACCCGACGATTAACTTTTTACGCGAGAACACAAGTTCGTTATAGATGTGTCATAATAGACACATGATTGCGCATGTTTCTGGAGTAGTGGCTGAAAAATTTGCGAACTCGGTGATCGTTGATGTACACGATATTGGGTATGAAGTGCAAGTGCCAGCCGGTGATTTTGACCGAACTCTTTTGGGTGAACCGGTAAAGTTTTATACGTATCATCATATCCGTGAACAGTCACAGGAACTTTTTGGCTTCTCGTCACTGTCTGCAAAGAAATTATTTGAAATGCTTATTACAGTGCAGGGCGTTGGTCCGAAGGCTGCGCTTGCGATCTTGAGCCTTGGTGACAGTGAGATTGTCCGTAATGCGATTGCCAACAGCGACAGTGGATTTATTACAAAGGCAAGTGGCGTTGGTAAGAAGACCGCCGAGCGTGTGACTGTTGACCTCTCCGATAAGGTTGGGCTTGCAGTGAACGTTGCACATGCCAGCGGTTCCGTCTCGACACCAGCTGGTGATGAAGCCCTCGAGGCGTTGATGGCACTCGGTTACAATTTGAACGATGCGATGATTGCACTCGAGACTGTACCAGCTGATCTTCCGACCGCACAGCGTGTCACGTTGGCATTGAAGGCGCAGAACTAATGGCAATTGAACGCATTGTTGATACTAGTGATCACGAAGAAGATGTTGATGAGCAAATTATTGAAGTTACCCTTCGTCCTCGCTCATTTGATGATTATGTCGGTCAAGACCGCCTCAAGAAGAACCTGAAGCTTGCGATTGATGCAGCGAAAAAACGAGATGAACCACTTGACCACATTCTGTTGAATGGGCCACCAGGATTAGGCAAGACAACAATGGCCACAGTCATTGCGAATGAAATGGGCAAAAGTATTCGTGTGACCTCTGGTCCTGCAATCGAAAAAGCAGGGGATCTTGCCAGTATTCTGACCAATCTTCAGGATGGTGACATATTGTTTATCGATGAAATTCATCGCCTTGGCCGATCTGTCGAGGAAGTACTGTATTCGGCAATGGAAGATTACAAACTTGATATTATGATCGGCAAAGGTCCAGCCGCCCGAAGCGTTCGCCTTGATTTGCCGAAGTTTACTATTATCGGTGCGACAACTCGTGCTGGTGCACTGGCGGCGCCACTCCGTGATCGTTTCGGACATATTTATCGCCTCGAGTTTTACGAACCAAATGAAATTAGTCAGATTATCCTCCGGGCTGCATCAATCCTGGGCAACGAAATCGATGAGGCATCAGCGAACACGCTTTCGACGCGTGCGCGCTTGACCCCGCGTATCGCCAACCGACTTTTGAAGCGAGTTCGTGATTACGCTGATGTGAACGGTGACGGCATTATTGACACGGTCATTACAACGAAGGCGCTTGAATTACTTGAGATTGATGAACTAGGGCTCGATCCAGGTGATCGAAACCTTTTAACACATATGATTGATAATTACGGCAGTGAACCGGTAGGACTCAATACGCTGGCTGCACTCACAGGTGACGAAGCGACAACGATTGAGGATTTTTACGAACCGTATCTGTTACAAATCGGATTTATTGAACGAACGCCTCGCGGTCGCCGTGCAACTATGAAGGCGTACAAGCATATTGGAAAAACACCCGAGGAACCTGTAGCGTAGTTGCTATAATAACTGTATGAAACCTGATGAATCTAACACAGTGAAAGATGATTATAACCAGCCCGTTGCGTATGATGCTGAAGGTCGACCGCTGTATGCACATCCACCAACGCCGCCTGCAGCTCCTACAACCTTAACGCAGACTGCAGCGCAGCAAGTCGTTCATATCGCACGTTCGATGAATCCCATTAAGCAAGATGTGAGTGAAGACATACAGAAACGACATGAACGATCAGCCCGACTTTACCCGTCGCTAAATTTAAGCGAAAACGAATATATCATCAGTGCTTTGCGGCGTCACCCAATCGGCCTTATTATTCCGCTCGTCCTTGGCGCTTTTCTTATTACGGTTGCGCTGATAGTGTTATCTAACTACGCTGCGATTGTCGATGCACTCAGTATTCAAGGTTCACTCGCTGAAGCATCAGTGATCACTGTTCCCGTTCTACTATTTTGTGTTGTCGTCGCCCTTGGTATGTTTATCTCATATTATGTGTATACAAATAACAGGTTTTATCTCACCAATGAGAGTGTCATTCAAGAAATTCAAATAAGCTTGTTTTCTCAGCACGAACAAACTATCAGCCTCGGTAATATTGAAGATGCAAGTTATTACCAAGAGGGGCTGCTGCAGCAGATTATTAATTACGGAACAATTCGACTGAGCACCCAAGGGGATGAAAATACGTATCGATTTAATTACGCACCAAATCCTAGACAGCATATCGCAACGCTTAACAACGCTGTTGAAGCATTCAAAAACGGTCGCCCTGTCGAGGATTAGTTTTTTCTAGTTGCTTCGGTTTGTTTTGACGTAGTCGTCTTCGTTTTCAAGTATAGTCCGTAGGGTGTAGTTCTTGCATTGGTCACCGTTACAATTGTATGGCTCATAGCGATAGTTACTCGTTGCTTCGCCAATCTTTATACCGCTAGGGTCTGTAAAAAGTGCTGGATCAACAGAAGGTAGGACTGTCGCATTGATAGTTCGAGGGTAGTATCCGTTTGTCTTGAAATAAACCTCTTCGATACTGTAATACATTGCGTTGATGGATGTCTTTCGAGTTTCATCTCGACCAGCAACTTCTAGGTTATTTTTTTGGACAAAGAATAGCACGCTCGCTGCGCCTAGTAAAACGATGATAAAAATGAGCTCGATAATGGTGAAGCCGCTGTTTGACGTGCGTGTAGTTTTCATTACTTATGATTATAACGTAGTTTATAGCAAATTAAGATTCGCCCGCGTATAATAAAGGGTGAATTAAGAGAGGGAATCTATATGCCGAAAAAATCAGAAAAGAATACTGAGCTGCCTGAAAAACCTACCGCAAACGAAGGTAAGCTAAAGGCCCTCGGTCTTGCACAGGAACAAATTAACAAGCAATTTGGTGATGGCGCAATTCGTCGTCTTGGTGATACTAAAACAGTTGATGTCGAACTGGTGAGTAGTGGCGCATTGTCACTCGACCTTGCGCTTGGCGGTGGTTATCCAAAAGGTCGTATCCTAGAGATCTACGGTCCTGAGAGTTCCGGTAAGACGACGTTGACGCTTCACGCAATCGCTGAAGTCCAAAAACTAGGTGGCACGGCTGCATTTATCGACGCAGAGCACGCACTTGATCCAGCTTACGCCCGTAAACTTGGTGTCGATACGGATAACCTTCTGGTTTCACAACCAGATAACGGTGAGCAAGCACTGGAAATTGCCGAAACACTTGTTCGCTCGAACGCAGTTGACCTTGTTGTCGTCGACTCCGTTGCAGCACTAGTACCACAAGCCGAAATTGAAGGCGAAATGGGCGATAGTCACATGGGTCTTCAGGCTCGTTTGATGAGCCAGGCACTTCGAAAGCTGACTGGTATTATCAGCAAGAGTCATACTACTGTTATTTTCATTAACCAGATTCGTATGAAAATCGGTGTGATGTTTGGTAACCCTGAAACGACTACTGGCGGTAATGCATTGAAGTTCTATGCTTCAGTTCGTCTCGATATCCGTCGTACAGGCCAAATCAAGAATGGTGAAGAGATTATTGGAAACCGTACAAAGGTAAAGGTGGTGAAGAACAAAATCGCACCTCCTTTCCGTGTCGCTGAATTCGACATCATGTATAACGAAGGTATTTCAAAAACTGGTGATGTACTTGATCTTGCAGTCCTCCACAATATCGTTGGTAAAAGTGGTGCCTGGTTCGACTACGCTGATGCAAAAATTGGCCAAGGTCGTGAAGCAAGCAAAGCATACCTTGCGAAGAACCCAGAAGTCCTGGCAGAGATCGAAGCAAAGGTACGCGCTAAGGTTGCAGAAGAAGCTGCTGCGTAGCACGTTGTCCAAGTGAAAATACTGAGCGGAGTTGATCAGCCAGAAGGTTCAACTTTGAAAATTACGGCCATCTCTGCACAAAAGCGAGATAAAGATCGCGTCAACGTGTCTGTTAATGGTAAATATCGTTTGAGCCTCGATGTATTCCAACTTGTCGATCTAGGAATAAAGATTGGCAAGGAATACACCGAGGATGAACTTGTTGCGCTGGAAGAAGAAAGTCAATTCGGCAAGTTATATATGCGGGCACTTGAATACTGCCTTATGCGTCCGCATAGTCAGCGTGAACTGAAAGACTATTTGTATCGCAAGACACGCGATACGCGTACGAAAGAGGGTGCAGTACGAAAAGGCGTCTCGGTTGCTTTGACCGAGCGCGTTTTTGATAGGCTTCAAACAAAGGGTTACATTGATGACGAAAAGTTTACCGCCTATTGGATTGAAAATCGTAATCTTCGAAAAGGTTCGAGTAAACGAAAACTTTCTGCAGAGTTAAGCGCCAAGGGTGTCGAGCGAACGATTATCGAAAAACTTCTCAGCGAGACTGACCGAAACGACATTACTGAACTGCAAAAAGTGATTGAAAAGAAACGACCTCGCTATGACGATGAACAAAAGTTCATGTCGTATTTGGCACGCCAAGGCTTTAGTTATGATGATATCAAGACGGCGCTGCAGAACAATGATGAGCAAGAGAGTATCTAGAACTTAGCTGTCTATATGTTCAGGTTGTCCGGCGGGTCGCCTGAATGGATTCACGTATTCGTGTCGAACTGCTTCCATAACTGGTTCGGCAGTAATCTTTTTTGCCGTGCTTTTCACGACGATGGTCGTGTCGTTAATTTCTGTGATTTGAGAACGATGAATAAGAGTACCTGTATCTGTTAAACCACGTAAAATACCGTGTTTCACGTTGAGTTGTTCAATAACAAAACTGCCGGTTTCAACCGTATAATTATCGACTTTTCCGAGCTTTCTTTTATGTTCATCGACGACGTTCATACCGATGAGCCTAAAACCTAGCTCGTATAGTTCTTTAATTTTAATGACATCATCCAGTGCAAGTAGCTCGTCGCTACTGTCGATAATCATGCCGACACCACTCAGTTCACGAATGTCGGCAACACGAAGAAATGAAGGTTTCTCGGTGAGGAGCGGACCTTCAAGTTCAAACGCAATAATTTTTAGATTTGCCGGACTAATAAGTGGTGTGCCGATAGTCGCTAATCGAGTGCCTGTTTGGAGGCTCATAACAGGTGTCTCTTTGAGGCGTGTACCAAGCACTAGCATAATATTAGTATACCTTATTTCTCTTGTTACTCAGAGAAGGGATTAGTGCGTCCTGTAGGCGCTACAAGCGCTGGTGTCGCCTCGTCACTGGTGTGGAGCGCTTTGATCCGATTGAGCGTTGCCTGATCGATTGTGCCCGCGCTAATAGGTGAGGTGTATGTGTTATCTGTTGCCGTTTCTCCAAGGAGATTTGTGAAGGCAAAGACGGCATATCCGAGACCTGCAACAATAAACACAATAAAGATCGTCAAGTGGTACTTCCTGAATAGAGGAAGGACTGGTTTGAATAATGATGTCAGTGTTAAATCTTTCATAGTTACCTTGTCGACACCGTTACGGTGATTTTATCAGTTGTAATTTGATCGCCTGCTTGGATGGTCGGTCGGCCGATGGTAATACCAGTAATTTGCATCTTCGGGAGGTTGCCTTCGATGGCATCGAGGAATTTTAGGAATTTTGCGTAAGAAACTGGACTTTGAATGGTAATCGTTTCCGAGTAATCTGGAGCTGTCGTTGCGGCACCAGTTGCCGTGTCGGACTTCGCAGAGTCAATGCTCGAGATTGATACACCGGCTTCGCTGGCGTACTTGGAAATGTCCTTGAGTGCCTGTGTTTGGTAGGTTGCCGGCGTTGAAAAGAGTGCATCAGCCTTTGCTACAAGTCCCTGACCGTCAGCAAGTTGCTGCTGCAGCTTACTAAGCTCGTCAATATTCTGGCCACTGGCGTGTGAGTCGGTAACTGCGTGAGTGACTTCGAGGGCGTAGCCTCTAATAAGCTGGAGGCCAAAGTAGAATCCAACAGCGGCACCAATAATAACGATCACTAACGTTGTCGCAAGAATATTACGCGTTGTCGTTGCTTGCGTCATTTTGCTTTTACTATTTTTCATTGTGCGGCCGCCCTTGTCACGGTGAGTGTCATCGAGACACCAACAGGATAGCCGCTGATTCCGGCTGCGTCGGAGACCGAGTCGAAGTTAACGTTTGTGAAAATTGGTGAACTTTGGAATTTCTGACGCAGGGCTACCGCATCGTCGGTCGTTTTTGCGTATGCCTTCAGGGTAACTGGAGTACCCGCAAATGATGCCGAATTTAATGTAATACTGCTGAGGACTGTTCCTGTAGGCATTTGTTGACCAATATTCATTAGGACATTCGAATAGAGAACTTCTTGGTCAAGGATTGTTTTTGTCTCTGACAGACTTGTGCTGAGTGCTTGAACTTGAGCTTTTGTCGCGCTATAAACGTCGGCCTTTGTGCTGTTTGCGTTGATGATGCGCTGTGCACTGTCTTTGGTCTGTGTTAGGACAAGATATGATCCCGCAAGGAGAAGCATCAGGAAGCCAAAGGCAAAGAGAATGACGATGATATAGCGACCCAAGATAACGTTCAGGCGTGCTGAACGGATCTCTTTCTTTATAGTGTCGGGCATTAAATTAATCATTTCCAAATTTCCCCTGGTTCAACACTGGCAAGCCCTGCCACGGTAATATATCGTGGGCGAAATTGTTTTGGCGGTTCTTGGAGCTTTTCAAAGTCGAGTTTTTGCCACGGACTCGCCACACGAGCTGGCATCACGAGTGCATTCGTGAAGTACTCACCGATACCAGGCAGGTTACTGCCGCTTCCAACAACGAGGAGCTGCTCTAGTTTGCGAGTCGTGTTGATTCGTTCGTCGTAGTAACGCATGACTTTCTTTATTTCCGCGAGGATACGTTGCAGGCTTGGTTCAAGCGCACCCGTAAGCTTTTGTTGACGTGGGCCTGCATTGAGGCCGTTGAGAACTTTCAGCTGGTGAGCGTTCTCTAGTTCGACGTTCAGCTTTTTGGCAATATCGAGCGTAAATGTGTTGCCGCCAATTGCAAGTCCACCGGTGACACGAATTGTGCCTCTATCGAGGATGGCGATGTCAGTTGTTGCTGGGCCAATATCAACGATAACAGTTGGGAGATCACCTCGTTCTGTTGCGGTTAAGACACGGCCAACCGAACAGATGCTCGGCTCAATCAGGATTGGTTCGAGGCCAGCAGCTGTCACGCTACTCAGGATGTTATCGATAATTACTTTTGCAACAGCGCTCATGAGCACAGTGATTTCTTTTTTAGTTCGTTCGATAATTTGGTAATCGATATAAAGATTGGCGGACGGGATAGGGATATATTGGTCAGCCTCGAGGATAACAGCATCGTGCAACGCTTTTTCTGTTGCCGCAGGGAGGGTGAAAGTGCGCGAGTAGCTTCTGGCTGTTGGAATGGCGATTGCGACGCGTTTACTAGAGGTATCACCAATGACTTTTTCGGCAAGTAATACCTTGATATTGTCAGTCAGATAGGTGCTATTTGCGTTTTCCATTGATTCTTTTACCTTCAATGGTTCGAGGTCAATTGATCCATAGCCATGAACAAGCCATTTTTTAGGATCTACAGACATGATTTTTACACCAGTGTTACTGATGTCGAGTCCTATAATTGGTTTGTCTTCGTAGAATAATTTTGACATGATGCCCACATGGATAACTACGATGTATTATACCATGAGCACGTTGCCGGTGAGAACGCCTATTTGACTTTATTTAACATTCTGTGAAAGCTGAGCAATAGGGGTCATAACGCTCGCTGCGATAAGCCCAACCATGCTACCCATGATGACGATCATGACTGGCTCGATAATAGAACTGATTCCTTCAATCGCAAGGTCAACTTCCTCTTCGTAAAAGTCAGCTACCTTCACTAGCACCGTATCTGTTTGTCCCGTTTCTTCACCAACAGCTAGCATTTGGCTGACGATGCCAGGAAAGAGTTCATTTGCTTCGATAACAGATGAGAGCGACTTGCCGTTCTTCACTTCGCGTGCAGCTTCCTGGAGTGCTTCCTGGAATATAATGTTACCAACAGCACGTGAGGTGACGTCGAGACATTCTAGAACGGCGACACCCGCACCCATTAGTGCAGAGAAAGTACGTGCAAATCGTGCAACGGCTGACTTTCGTACGATTGCATTAATGCCAGGTACCTTTAAAAGGAGTCGGTCAAAATTGCGACGACCCTTCGGTGTTCGAATATAACGAGTAACTCCATAGACGGTACCAACGATGACCGGCAGGATAATAAACCAATATGACGTCATGATATGGCTCAGTCCGAGCATGAATAGGGTAATGCCTGGAAGTTTTGCGTCAGGTCCACCAAGGTCACCAAGGATTTTTCCGATTTGAGGAATCACGAAAAGCATCAATCCGAAGAAGGCGAGTACGGTAATACCCATGAGGACGATTGGGTAGGCCATGGCACTCTTAATTTTTTTACGAATTGCTGAACTTTTTTCTTGTTGGTAGGCCAGACGCTTGAGGATATCATCGAGGATTCCGGCTGCTTCACCGGCACGCACCATGTTGACATAGATGTCATTAAAAATAAGCGGGAACTTCGAAAGTGCATTCGCGAGAGAATTACCACCCTCAATGTCCTTAATAACGAGGCCTAAAGTAACCTTGAGGACTGGGTCTTCGGCGTGCTTTTCTAGCGATGTCAGTGATCGAAGTAGCGGCACACCGGCACCAACCATAGCACTCAGCTGACGAGTAAAGATGACGAGTTGATCATTTTTGACTTTGGTTGCCTTGAATAGGTTATTAAAGTCGATGCCTCCGAGGCCTTTTTTGACAATCATCTCGTTAATGCTGACAGGACGAAGATTTTGTTTTGTCAGCGCAGCAATCACTGTCGCACGGTCGACTTGTTCAGTTTCTCCGTTGACTGGTTTTTGTTGGAGGTCGACAGCGACATAGGCGAATTTAGGCATATTAGTCTCTACTCACTCTGAGGACTTCTTCGATAGTTGTCTCGCCGCGAAGGGCCTTAATGAGGCCATCAATTTGCATGGTCATCATGCCTTCGATGATGGCTTGAGCTTGGATCTGGTCGCTACTGGCACGTGTCATGATGTATTTCTTTACTTCAGGACTATTGGTCAACACTTCGTAGATGCCAATACGACCCTTGTAGCCTTCTTGGGCGTCATCTTCTTTAAAGTCTTTGTCGGCTCGCCATAGTGAGATGAATCCAGTCTCGTTGGTACTGAGCGGTGTGTCGCCGCCAAGGCCTTCTGATGCTGCCTGTTTTTCCAGTTCGTGAATCACACGGAAATCTTGTCCTTCGTGAAGGCCGAACAATTTAATAATTTGGGCTTGTTCTTCGGGGGTAGGGACGAAACTTTGTCGAGAGGCTCGGTGGAGTCTTCGAACAAGACGTTGTCCGACAACGGCCCGAATAGTACTGGCGATAAGGAATGGCTCGATCTGCATATCAAGTAGACGCGGCAGGGAAGTTGCGGCGTTATTTGTGTGGAGTGTACTAAATACCATGTGTCCCGTGAGGGCAGCTTGAATGGCAAGGTTTGCTGTCTCACCGTCACGGATCTCACCGATCATGATGATATTCGGGTCTTGACGAAGCAGGGCGCGCAGACCAGTCGAGAAGGTCATACCGGCCTTTTGGTTAGTTTGGGTTTGGTTGACACCTGGAATCTTGTATTCGACAGGGTCTTCGATGGTCGAGATGTTCACTTCTGGGTGATTCAGGATCGAAAGCATGCTAAAGAGGCTGGTCGACTTACCGCTCCCTGTTGGCCCGGTGATGAGAACAATACCGTTTGGCTCGATCATTTCATGCCGCAAGTCCTTAAGGGCTTTACCCCAATACCCGAGTGATTCAAGACTGACTGCATCATTCGATTCATCCAAGATACGCATGACGATCTTTTCGCCATCTGCAATCGGAAGCGAGCTCACACGGAGGGCGTACTGCTTTCCACCAACCTTGATCTTGAATCGTCCATCTTGCGGGACACGACGTTCGTCAATCTTGAGGTTTGCAAGAATTTTGATACGGCTAATTAACGCTCCGAGGACGTTACGCGGGAGACGGTTTACTTCTTTCAAAATACCGTCAACACGGTAGCGAATCTGTACGAAATCCTCACGAGGTTCAATGTGAACATCAGATGCATGTGAGCGAATTGCGTATTCCAGCAAGAGGTTCACTGTTTGAGCAATTGGTGAATCTTCGGCAATATCTTGTTCGCTAACGACTTCGACGTCGGACTTATCTTCACGCTGGACGTCGATGACTTTGTTGAGCTCTTTGTTGACATCACCGCGGTAGGCTTCAAGTGCGGAAAGAATGTTTTCACGAGTTGCGATGTAAATACGAGAGTTAGCTCCAATTTCTTTTTGCAGGAAGTTCACCGCCTGAACATCGTCAGGGTCTTCCATTGCAAGGTGTCGAACGCCATCTTCATCAACTTTAAAAAGAATCGCGTTGTATTGTCGTGCGATTCGCTCTGGGATAAGTTTTAGGGCGTCGGGAGGGATGTTCAGTACGTCGAGTTCGACATAAGGAATGCTGGCGTAGTCTGCGAATAGCTGTGTTAATGTCTTTTCATCAGTGATGCGCTGATCGATAACGGTCTCGTGTAAAGTGCGTTTTGAACGAGCCGCCTCTTCTTTCAGGGACGTGATTTGCTCAGGAGTTGCAAGACTTGCCCGCCCAAGCAACGTTTCCAGGATACTATCGGAAATGCGCATAATGCTTACGCTCAATTGTAATGCAGTCACCCTAAAAGCACCAGCCTCAGGGTGGTATAATGTATCGGATGAGCACACAAAAAACAATAGAGGTCGCAAGCGTTCAAGAAACTCAGGCTTTAGCCGAGAAATTAGGACGCCTTTTGAAGGGCGGTGAGGTTATTGAATTGGTGGGCGATGTTGGTGCTGGAAAAACGACGTTTGTAAAGGGATTAGCACTTGGTTTGGCTATCAATGAAGACGTCCAAAGTCCCAGTTTTACCATCAGTCGCGTCTATGATGCACGCGATGACCTTCAGCTTGCGCACTATGACTTTTATAGATTGAACGATGCGGGCATTATGGCTGATGAATTGGCAGAAACGACGCAAGACCCAGAATCTATTACGGTCATTGAATGGGCGGATATTGTTGAAGGTGTGTTGCCTGAACATCGATTGCGTATCACTTTTAGTTCACCGACCGAAACAACCAGGAGCCTGGTGTTCGACGGCGCCGAAATTTTATTGGAGAATCTATGATTTTATTACTTGATACCTCAACGCCTGTCTGTAAACTGAGCTTCGTTGAAGGCGACTGGCGTTTCGATGACGAATGGGAATCAGGACGTACACTTGCAAAAGGGCTACTTGGCTATTTGCAGGACAATCTCGCGGAGAATCACAAGATATGGGCAGACATCTCTGGAATTGTGGTGTTCAAAGGCCCAGGTAGCTTTACTGGCCTTCGTATCGGGCTGACCGTCCTGAATACATTTGCTGATAGTGAGTCAGTTCCTATCGTCGGAACGACTGGTGACGACTGGCAAATAACTGGCCTGCATCGACTTGAAAAAGGTGAAAACGACGAACTAGTGATGCCTGAATATGGCGGTGAGCCACACATTACCACGCCACGCAAATAAGCTTGCTTTCGGCGCTTTCGCGGCGCTACAATAGAAACAGTCCGAAACATTCTGAACTGGACTTTGAATAACTTTTTGAAAACTTTCAGTGCGACCCTTTGATAAAGTGCATAAAGATTTTGCCAAGACGAACACTTGGCAGGGACGTACTGAGGAAGGAAACAATATGGTAGAAGGAATAATCGCCGCTGTTATCGGGATTCTTGCTGGTGTGGGCGGAACAACTGTCTATATCCGTACAAAAGTAGCCGGTGGAAAGCACAAGGCCGACCAATTATTAGCTGATGCAAAAACAAAGGCGAGTAATGTCGTCTTGAAGGCAAAAGATGAAGCAATTAAGTTTGCCGAAGACGCCAAAAGAGAAGAATCCGACCGTCGTAAAGGATGGGATCGAACTGAAAGCCGATTGGGTGAACGTGAAACGAGTCTTGATCGTAAACTAGATGAACTTGATAAGCGAAGTGAAAACCTTCGTGCTGCCGAAGACGATGTTGAGTCTTTGAAAAACGAGATTCGTGACATCCGCGGTCGTCAACAAGAAAAGCTTGAGAAAATTGCTGGTCTGAAGAAAAAAGAAGCAGCTGAAAAATTGATGGAAATGACTGAACGAGACATCAAGCAAGATCTTGTTGGGCTGGTTGCAAAACTCCAAAATGATGCACGTGATACTGCCGAAGAGCAGGCGCAGCTTATTCTTGTGTCGGCGATGGAACGCATGAGTAGCGAGGTCACTGCCGAACGTACTGTTACGGCGATAAAGCTGACCGACGATGAAATGAAGGGTCGTATTATTGGTAAAGAAGGGCGTAATATTCAGGCGCTGCAGCGTGCGACTGGCGTCGATATTTTGGTTGATGATACCCCTGGTATGATTATTCTTTCAAGCTTTGATCCTGTCAGGCGGCAAGTTGCCCGCATGTCCCTCGAGATGTTGATGAAGGATGGACGTATCCATCCTGGACGCATTGAAGAAGTAGTTGCGAAAGCTGAAAAAGAAATTGAGAAGGAAGCCACCCGTGCCGGTGAAGATGCCGCTCGTGAAGTTGGCGTCGTCGGAATTCCAAAGGAAATGATTCAACTGCTGGGTGAACTGAAGTTCCGTACAAGTTATGGCCAAAATGTGTTGATGCATAGTACTGAAATGGCACATATGGCTGGCCTGATTGCCGAAGAAATTGGTGCTGATGTCCGAATAACAAAGACCGCAACATTGCTGCACGACGTCGGTAAGGCGGTCAGTCACAAGATTGAAGGCAAGCATCACCACGTTGGCGCTGACCTTGCGCGTAAATACGGTATGAGCGAAGAGATCGTTCATGCGATTGAAGCGCACCATGACGATATCGAGGCAACGACGCCTGAAGCTTTGGTGGTTCGTGTTTGTGACGCACTATCGGCGGCACGACCTGGTGCACGAAACATTAGTGCCGAGAACTTTGCGGAACGTATGCGTGATCTTGAAAATATTGCGAATAGCTTTAAGGGTATTCAGAAGTCGTATGCGATTAGTGCGGGGCGTGAAGTTCGGGTGATTGTGACTCCTGAGGCGATTGATGACCTTTCGGCGATTAAATTAGCGCGAGATATTGCGAATAAGATCGAGAGTACGATGCAGTATCCGGGGACTATTAAGATTAATGTTATTCGGGAGACGCGGGCGATTGAGTACGCTAAGTAGGGTTTGAAGCAGAAAGCGTTTTAGTAATAATGTTAATGAAGCATGCAGATATCGTTATAAATAAATCGATTAGAGAACAAAAAGGACACTCTGCGAGGGTAGTATTTGGTGATCATAAAATATCTGGTGCCGAAGTTGCTATTAAGTGGCTAGAGACTGCTAAAGCCGAGGACGCGGAAAGATTCCGGCAAGAAAACGAAATTCTTTTTGAGCTTATAAAAAACGACAATGTCATTACTCCGTATAGTAAAATTTTAACCGCGCCGAACGGAAAAATGCTTTACATAATGGAGCGTGCAGATAAGACGTTAATTCATTGGCTTGATGATTTTCTCAAGGATGAAGATTTTGCAGAGAAGATCTCGATGTTAATAAAAATCTGCAGTGCAATAACTTCCATTCAGGCAGAAGGTTACATCCATAGAGATTTACATGAAAAAAATGTCTTAGTATCTCTGGTTAAAGATAAATATATTCCCAAACTTGTGGATTTTGGTCGTAGTTTTCGAAGTCAAAAGGCGATTGAGATAAGCGATGATAACTCCCCGAGTTGGGGGTATTTCGTTATGCCACCGGAGTTTGAATTTGGTTTAGTTTCTCGGGATGATCCATCGCATATGCTTGGTGACTCTTACTCAGTAGGCCTAATGGTTAAAACGGTTTTATCACCGGAGACTGCTTACAATATTGGCAAGTTGGTGGAAATGAAGGAAAGAATAAAAGATTTTCAAATTAAAAAAGTTGCAGGTAGTACAGAACTATATAAAGATAGATCCTTACGGCTTAGGGAGGCGGATTATCTGGAGTGGTGTGAGAAGAACAAAGCATGGTCAGAGGGTTGGCTGAGCTTGCGTCTATCAAGTCAAGTGCGTACAGATAAAGTCACGGATTTGATACGCAAATTTTCAAATATAAATTATCTAGAACGAGAATCTGATCTGAATGTGGCAATAAGTATCATGAAAGGTCTATAATTAAATCAAATGCAGTTATTACAACAAGAAGAGACTGACATCGATTCGGCGGTAGACGAAAAGAATACTCTGCCTTCAACTTCATATTTTGGATTTAGTGAGAATTACGAAGTTATTCGTGATTACTCTGAGACGCTAAAGCTTATCGTAGAACCCGAAGCCAAGAAGAATGCAAGTGAACAAAATAGTACACGAGCAATTATCGACCTTGCAGATATACATCTTTCTAGAAGGTCGTATAGTACGGCGAAAAAGTATTACTTACGTGCACTGCGCTTAACCGAGAACTCAACTCATGTACTCAGGAAGATCATACGGTTTAATAACGAGGTAAATGATAAAGAGTCAGCCTATAAGTTTTATAAGCTACTGATGAGTAAAAGCGATAACTACCAAGACATTATTGATTACCTTGGATTTCTTTTAGATACACCTAAGCTTGCAAATAGTAAGTTAGTGACTTTTAAGAACTATAGAGATCAAAATCTCTCCCAACTTGATATAAGAAACTTGTATGCAGCGGCACTCTTAAGGGACTATAAAGTAGATCTAGCTTCAAAAGAATTAACTGAAATTTTAGAGTTAAGTGACTCATACATCCATGCTGTTAATAATCTAGGTGTGATTTATATTTATAAAAATGAATATGAATTAGCGGCGAAGTATTTTAAAAGGGCAATCGCAATAGACTCAAAATTCACACATGCCTATCAAAATTTAGCCTCTTTATACTTATTTATGCATAATCAAAAAGACGCTCTAAAGATACTCTCGACTGCACGAAACGCAGATTTACTGCTTGAGGACAGGTGGGTTGGAAATCTTGCGCAACTCTTAACGGATGTCGACAATAATAATGAACTTGCACTGAAACTTCATAAAGGATTGCTACAAAAGGAACCGGGAAATCCGTTGTATTTGAACAACCTTGGTGTAAATTACGATCGAATGCAAAAATCTGATGAAGCTTTTAATTATTATCAAATGGCAGTAAATAATTTATCTGAAATAGATATCCCGCACCCAGTTACCGATCAGCACGGTGTGATTTTGAATAATCTACTCAACTCTATGATTAGACAAGGGAAGAAAAAAGATGCATCTAAGTTATCTAGACGTATTCTTACTATCTTTCCTGATAACGTACCTGCCTTGGCATATAGAGTCCGAGAGCTTATGGATGAACATAATTTAGAAGAAGCTCGGAGTTTGTCTGAAAAAGCATATGAGTTAGATCGTAGTCAACCCGATATTGTTTTAAATCTTAGTTATATTTACGCTGTCGCCGATTTAAATAATCAAAGAGCCTTGGAGATACTTAAGTCTTTTCTTAGCAGTTTCAAGGAAGATACCGAGAAGATGTGGTTTCATGATCTTTTGTATAATAACCTTGCCTATAATCTAATTAAGGTCGGTGAACTAGGTGAGGGTGAACTCTATATAAGCAAAGCGAAAGCTAACCCCATAGTAATGTCGACAAAAGCTCTATTGGCACTTTACAAAGACGAAGCTGAACTAGCTTTAAAGATTTACGCAAGTTCTATTAATGATATCGAAGACCCTTTCAATAGAGACATGAACATTCTATTTTCGAAGTATGAATTTTCTAAGTATTACTATGAAAAGAAGAACTACAAGCAAGCATTGGAGCACGTTGATGAAGGTCTGCAATACGATTTAAATCAAAAAGTTAGAAGTCGGCTCAGGGTTTTGCGGAAGTCTATATTAGAGAAGCTATAACTATTGAAATAAAAATAGCCACAAAAGTGGCTGTTTTTATTTGGTCGAGCGGGCAGGATTTATCTCAAACTTTAGGTGCAATTCATATTTATCAAAAAGAAGTTGATGAAGTTTAGAGTATTTTTAAACTGTATTTATCTAATATGCATCAATTAGATGAACTTAATCGAAACATTCAATTTTAATATGTGTAATTTAAATTAGAAGTTTTGTTGGTGACTATCATAAATGATTATTCTGATAAAAAGATTAAAACGTTATTGTTTTTCGAATGAATTTACCTTATTGTTATCTTAGTAGCAATAATTTTGGGGGGATGTTATGAGAATTGTGCGCTCTTCGTTCATGAAAAAGTTTCGTAACCAACTAGGTCTCCTTGCAAAATTATTTACAAAACAGCGCGTTCTCGTGCTGTTTTTAATTGCAGTATTAAGTGTTGGACAAATCTTACCCGTAGCAGGTCGATACATTTCTTTATACCAGTATTCAAACATGAGCCAAATAGATAAAGATATAGCAGCACAAGCGCTTACGAATCTGAAAAGAACTCAAGATAGAAAGCCAATTGTCAAAAGCGACCAGTTCAAACTTGCTGACGGAGTTAAGGATAAGACCATAGCTCCGGTATCCGATGCCGGAAAAGCAACTCAAGCAAAAGAACCAGTTATTGAAAAAAGTCCCGATCTAGGTCAGAAGAAAAGTGAAGACGTGAATTTAAGAACAGCTAATTCTAGTACTTTCAAGACGACCAGTGGAGTAAATCTTACTGAAGTTTCAGCAAGTGAAAAGAACTACCAGGATACAAATGGAAATTTACAGCCAATTAGTAATCGCGTAAGTTCTGATACCGATTATGCAGCAAAAAATAAAGCCCAACTTAATCAATTGAAGATTCCTGATGTCAAATCATCGACCCCTTTTGGGTTTAGGGCAGAGTCTGGCTCTATCAAGACTTATTTTGAGACTATTGGAGCCGGCGGTATCCGTATGGAGTATGGCAGTAACCAACTCTCTATGTCACCTGTAACGAGCCAGAATGTTAAACCTGATAGAATACAACAACGTGACCAGGATCTTATTCAGTATAAAAATGTGTGGGAGAATGTCGATTTAGTTTATGAGTATAAAGGCACGTCTGTAAAAGAAAATATTGTCATCAACTCTCTGCCTAAGAGTTCAAAGTTCGTGTTTGATCTAAGTGGTGCAAAAGCAAGCTCTAACCCTGATGGTTCCGGAGGACTTTTATTGGACGGAGCATTTAAAGATAAACTAGCTATCGGCTCACTTTCAATCAATGTAAATAATAAAGGTCTTATCGAGAATCCTCCTGTAAAAGAATATGCAATCAACGACGGCACTCAAGTTGTTATTGAGTTGGATCAAGCTTGGTTAAATAGTCAAACAAAGGATGCTTATCCAATTGTTATAGATCCACCTATTGTCGATACTGACAGTATTCCGGGTGGAATGACTGGCCTTTTTACTGCGTATAAAAGTGACGGATATGCGTGTAGTTCTACGTATTGTAATGTCAATGCGGGTGGATTAGTTAATTCAGGAAATAAGTTTTGGAGGACGGTTTTTAGAATTCCTTATGATCAGGTTGTTGGAAGACAAATTTTAGCTGCCGATTTATATGTTCCAATGATGACAACGCCTGGCTGGCATGGAACATACGATAATCGTACTGTGTATGTGTCTTGGGCAAATTGTAATGGATTTAACTGTATAGGGACTGGTCCTCAAGCCTCTGCATCAGTAGGTGCAGACGGTACAATTGATGTCACTTCTCTAATGCAGTGGATGATTGCAAATGTAAGTACTGGAGGATCGCTAATTATTTGGGGAGAAGAATGGAATAATTCAAGCTTTAAAGAATTTAACCCTGGCTCAATACAGCTTTATCTCTATACAAATCAATATCCATCTCTACCAGCGCCTCAGTTGCCATCGACTAATAGTGCAATAGAAACAACAGTCACATCGACAGACCCACAACTAAAAGTCACACAATCGACTGACGGAAACAGCGACCCAGTTCACTACGAATTTGCGGTCAAAAATACAAACGGAAACGTCATTTGGTCGTCAGGGATGAGTGCAAGTCGTCAAGCGATTATTCCTGACGGTATTCTTCAAGACGGGGGTCATTATATTTGGCAGTATAGATACGGTGATTATGCAGGGACGGGTTATTACTGGATATCTGATTTTTTGACTGGAGGATCCTTTAAAGTAGACCTACTTACTGATAAGAACGATACGCAGACATATGATAATTACGGTCCGATAAGCACGAGTTTAAATAGTGGAAAATTATATAGTTCCGTTAAAACGCATTCAATGACAGCGCTAGGCGGTGATATAGGTTTGACGTTGAACTATAACTCACCATATCTTACAAAGAGTGGTTTGCAGGCTGAATATTGGACGAATGCAGATTACAATGGATCGCCTAGCTACAGACGAATAGAGCCATCAATTAACAATGACTGGGATTTAGGATCACCTGTGACAGGCGTCATTCCTCCGGATTACTTTTCTGTAAGATGGAATGGATACTTCGTTGCGCCTGTAGCAGGAGACTACACTTTCGGGTCTGATGGGGATGATTATATGAGTATGACCGTGAATGGAAACACGATGTTTTCAAACAATACATCTGGTCTTCACTGGTCAAGTACCTCAGTTCATTTGGAGGCGGGTGAACCAGCCGAAATTTACGTCTGGTTTTCAGAATACAGTGGTAATGCTAATGCAAAATTGAAAGTTAAAGGAGCAGTACCTGAACAAACAGTTCCAGGTGAATGGTTGAAAACCAATGCAGTTCCAACTGAAGACGTAAGTGGACTTGCCGGACATTATTATTATGACAGCGGAACGCATACAGAAGATCCTAATACTGAATTTTTGTCCAGGAATGACCCGACAGTTAACTTTACATGGGGTGCTGGATCAGCAGTACCAGGAGCGCCATCCGATAACTTCATTGTCCAATGGAAAGGTTATTTCACGGCACCTGTGGCTGGAACCTATAAGTTTGGAGTTGGTAGCGACGATGGTTCGCGAGTTACAGTAGACGGTACTGAAAGAGCGAATCTTTGGTCTACGCATGCTTACACGGAGTTATATGATTCGACTGGGTTAAGTTTATCTGCAGGACAAACAGTACCGATTTCGATGGAGTATTACGAAACAACAGGAGATGCAAAAGTAAAACTATTACTGGACGGACCTACTGGTATTGGAGAAATAGATAGTCAGTATTTGACACATACTTCGAATGAGCTACCGATTGGTTGGCAGCTCTCTGGCGATATCGATCAGAAAATTTCCTATGAAAAACTGAGTATTCAACAAAATGGAGACGCAATCGTGTCAGACGGAGATGGCATTAAAAGGTTGTTTCAAAATACCGGTACTGGATATACATCACCTTCAGGTGAGAACGGCATTCTCACAAAGAATACCGATGGCACGCATACGCTAACTGCTGCTAATGGTAGTGTGTATGTTTTTAGTATCGACGGTTTGCTGCAACTTGCATCATCTCCAATTGATGATAAAAATCCCGCCAGCCTTCAATATGAATATACGACAGTAAACGGTGTTCCAAAACTTAAGAAAATTATCGATCAAGTAAATACAACAAGATTTGGAACATTGTATTATGGCGGAGACACTGGCTGTCGTGACCCATATGACGGACTAGACCAAGCACCAACAGGAATGTTGTGTGGATTTGAAACAACTGATGGACAGTATACACAGTTTATGTACTCAGATGCAAAAATGACCACAGTTAGCAAACCTGGATATGACGATACGATTCTTGTTTATGATTCAAATGGTACCCTGTCGGGTTTTAGGGATTCATTGAGCGAAGACGCAGTTTATGCAGGTCAAAGACCGGATGATGAGTTTTCTTATACTTGGTTATGGTACGACGCATTGGGACGATCAAGAGGCTATCAAACTCAAAAACCGACTTCGGGTGGTAGCGAGATAATGCACTATATAGAATTTTTGCCAAATGCTACAAGGCAACATACTGTCGGTGATACAGAGCCAGCTGGTTACAATAGGTATATAGAATACGATAACCTACTGAGGACGACCAAGGACTGTGATAAACAAGGTTTATGCACGACTATAGAGTATGATCCAAACAAAAATTTAGTATTATCAACTACTGATGCGCTTGGACTGAAGTCAACAAATATTTATGATGACTCAGATAGATTAGTACAGTCCTATGGGGCTGCACCTTCTGCATGGTTTGATGCCACGACTCGACTACCTTTATCTACTTATGCTTCCAGTGTACCAACGATACAATCTGCTTACGACGAGGGTATAGTTGGTCCTGATGTGGCTTACTATAATTACGAAGGTAACATAACTCCGTCCGGCAAATTGTTTGGAGCACCAAAATTGCATACGAACGGAATCAATACATCACCAGGCATTCTATCAAAAACATGGACTAGTAGTCCAGTTACTGTCGATTCAGGTAGAGAAGGTTGGGGTGTTTCAATCACAGGTGAGATTAGACTACCGTCTTCGGGAACATATCAAATTAAGGCAAGTCATGATGATGGAGTCAAAATTTGGATTGATGACAAGCTAGTGGTTGATGATTGGTCGAACGGAAACTACAGAGACTCGCAAGGATCTTTCACCCATGATACAGGTAAGGTCCACAGGCTTAAAATTGAATATTATAATGTTGACGGTACGGCAACGAATGATGCAACATTAAATGTTTATCTTCAGCAAGTCGGTGGTTTTACTTGGACAAATGATTGGACGAATTACCTAAAACCAGGCTATGGCTATATAACCAGCACTACGCTTTCTGATAATCAAAGTGGTAACACAACCTCAACAACGAGCTATGCTGATCCGGCTTATGGAATTGGAAAAACTGGAACTGTCGATCCAAGTGGATTAAATCTACAGGTTACAAAAACGTCTGAGTCAGTTGGTACGGGATATTTTAGGGAAATATCTAAGACATTGCCAGCAGGTAATACTACGACCTATCAATACTGGGGCGCAACCGACACTAGTGACAATCCATGCACAACGGGCGTAACTGAAGCATTTAAGCAAGCTGGTCTACTTAAGGGACGAACAGATCCAGACCCTGATGGTTCAAGTCCAGCAGTCGCTAGAACTACCCAAACAATATACGATGATTCGGGAAGAACGGTGGCAAACCGAATTGGATCAGATGCATGGACGTGTGTATCATATGATGATCACGGAAGGATTGCAGAAATTGATATCCCAACAGTTGGCTCAAGAACGGGAAGAACGGTTACATATGATTATGCAAATGGCGGGAATCCATTATCGAGTACGGCTACTGACAATAGTGGGACTACAACTAATGTTCTCGACCTCTTAGGACGCACAGTACAATATACGGATGTTTCTGGAAATGTAACTGACTTAACATATGATAACTTTGATAAAGTTACTCAACGAACTGGTCAATTAGGCACAGAAACATATACTTACGATAACTACGGAAGGTTAACTCACTACGACTTGGATGGGGTGAGATTAGCAAATGTAACGTACGATTCATTTGGTAGGGCGAATCAAGTAGAATACCCATCTATTAAAGATCCTACGACAAACCAAACCTTGAAGTTAAATGCTCCTACTAGAGATTCGCTTCAAAGGTTAACAGGTGTAAATTATACATTACCAAATAACTCTCAGGTTAGCGATCAAGTTACTCTGTCTCAATCTGGAACAGTGCTCGATGATTCGGTCAATGGCGTTGATCTATCGCCAGGAGTACAAGGATTCACTTATGATAAAGCTGGAAGATTGACCCAAGCAAATATTGCTGGTCATAGTTATGGGTATAGCTTTGGTACACAAAATAGTGCATGTTCAACGAAGACAGGAGACTTATCTACTGCAGGTAAGAACTCTAACAGGATGGCCTACACCGTTGATGGAGTTACTTCGTGGTATTGTTATGACCAAGCTGACCGACTAATTGCCAGCAGTGATGCAAATGTTGATGCAGCAACTTATGATTCTCATGGCAACACATTAACTCTTGGTACGGGGACGAATGTTACTACATTTAAGTATGATCAAGGAGATCGTAATATTGAAATCCAACAGGGATCTACCTCAAAAGTTACTTATGATAGGGATACTGAGAATCGAGTAACAAAGAGGACCGTTACTTCTGGTGGAACGACAACATCTTACTACTACGGAAATACTGGCGGTGCTGATTATTCGTTCATGTACACTAACCCTACAACCAAGCAAGTTGTAGAAAAATACATTACTCTTCCAGGAGGAGTGAACATGACGCTCAGGCCATTAGAGACAACGGTTGCAAATAAATCTAAGGGTTCACTCACTAATATACACGGAGATGTATTAGTAACGACTGATGGTAATGGAGTTAATGATAGTGGCGTGCTACTATACGAACCTTTTGGTACACAGATTTCAGCTGCAAGCCCATTTATAGCTGCAAATCCATCCATGGTTTTCGCAGGTTTAACGCCAGCATCCAATCAACAGGGGGGACAATCCGCAGGTTGGGCAGGTGAGCAAAAGCGAAGTGATGAAAACATATTCACACTCAAACCTATACAAATGGGAAGCAGGGTATATATACCTGGGCTTGGACGATTTCTAAACGTAGACCCAATAGAAGGTGGGACGCCTAACAACTACATTTATACGCCTGACCCAATCAATAGCCAGGATTATAATGGGGATGCTATTTGGCAAGATGTTATACCGGCGATCGTAAGTGCGTTAGCTGCGATAGTTAGTTTTGTAAAATTGGCAGGACCTGCGATTGTTTCTGGTGCTACAGCTGTTGCTCAGTTTGCTCAAAAAGCTAGCCAGGCTATATCAGGTTTAGTAACGGCTATAAAGGTTGCTTCTACAGCCTCGAAAGTTGAGAGAGCAGCAGAAACCACTTCACAGACAGCAATTGCTGCTCAAAAAGGCTATCAAGGAATGAAAGCCGCCAATGTTATTCAAAATACGGTTAGAATTCCTTCACTCACTAATACGGCAAGCTATCGAATTCCGGATGGTATGACTTTGAATACAATTGCAGAAGTAAAGAACGTAGCATACCAACCTTACACCCGTCAGTTACTTGACTTTAACCTTTACACACAGACAACTGGACAGCAATTTGTATTGTATATTCGTCAGGGCGCAAAATTAAGCAGTCCGTTACAAAAAGAGGTTGAAAAGGGCCTTATTAGAGTAGTAGAAGTACAGATGTAGTCTATAATAAAAAATATGAAGAACAGTCCACAAGCAAAAGCTGACTTTGAAATACTATTGAATAACGCAATACCTTTTATAGAATTCTTGCTTCAAAAGAACAAAGAATTCTTTCCATTTGCGTATCTCATGGAAACTGATGGTGAACTGCTTAAACTGGATAGTGGGATTGATGATGAACATCCTACAAATCAAGAAGTGATAGATAGTTTAAAGATACAAATTCGTCGTGCTAAGCAACTCAAGGCTGTAGCGATTGCATATATGACTTTTAATAGTTCCGAAAATAGTGATTTTATTACTATCGAGTTTAGTCATGTGAATGGCGGTGGATTATTATTTGTTCTACCTTACGCATTTAAAGGCATTACAAAGAGACTAGAATTAGGCTCACCTACTTTTGGCAACCCGCATTCAGTAATTGATCTTAAATAACTTAAGTAAGAAAGTATAGGACATCGCAGCAAGCTGCTCCGCCGCTTGTTCGTAAAAATATAGGACTACATTTTTACTTCTCTGCGCTCTGCCAAACCTTCGACTATTTTTCTTTTCCAGAAAAAGTCGAAGGTTTGAGGCTTAACTCAGCCAAATAAAATTAGCCACAAAAGTGGCTAATTTTATTTGGTCGGGGTGAAAGGACTCAAACCTTCGACCTCTCGGTCCCAAACCGAGCGCGCTATCAACTGCGCCACACCCCGATGGTGTTTACTCGGGTGATTATACGCTATTTTGAAGATGATTTCTAGTCCTACGCTAGGGGTAGTGTTGTTGCTTCAACCTCAACGCTCCGGTATTATGTAAGGGAATCATTTCATGAAAAAAACACTGACACGTATTTTCCACTTCTTTCAGTCCCGTCCACGAACGGATTACATCTTTGTGGGTATGGCGCTGGCGCTACTGGCTGGGCTAGCATTATGGAATATATCCGGTCCATCTATCTGGTTCGATGAAGCGTTCGGTGCCTACCTGATTCACTTTAACTTCCTTGATATTGCGCGCTACACGGCAACCGATGTGCACCCACCAATGTTCTATTGGTTCTTGAAAGTTTGGACAATGATATTCGGAAACACTGAGTTTGGCCTTCGTTCAATGAGTGTTTTCTTTGGTATTGTTGCTGCGATCTTTGGCTACTTGTTAACTCGTCGTCACTTTGGACGTCGCGCGGCAATCGTCGGTATTTTCATATTGGCATTGTCACCACTATTTATTCGCTATAGCCAAGAAGCTCGTATGTATACAATGGCTGCGGCAATCGTATTGTCGGCAACGTATGTATTAACACGAGCACTTGAACGAAAGATCCACAGCCGAAGATTGTGGATCGTCTATGGAATCCTCGTTTCGCTAGGTATGTGGACGCATTACTTCACTGCACTCGCGTGGTTATCTCATTGGGTTTGGCGCTACGTAACGATTCGTAAAACGGGTGTTCGTCGCAAAGAACTCCGTAAAAAATTCTTTGATAGGAATTGGTTAACTGCATATATTGTTGCTGTCGCCTTATTCTTGCCGTGGTTACCGGCGATGGCGATTCAACTTGTTGTTGTTCAGTCTGGTGGATTCTGGATTCAGCCAGTTGGCGTTGATACGGTCACGGGATACTTTGGAACGCTTGTGTTCTTCCTCGAGCACGATCATGTCACTGGATGGCTATCTGCTTCACTCGCACTTATTGGCGTATTACTCACCATTCTTGCTGTTCGAACATATCAATCAGGGAGTGAAAGCTTCAAACGAAATTATCTTCTGTTATTCTGTCTTGCTGCCGTTCCGCCGATCTTATTGTTCATCATTTCACTTCCTCCACTGACATCTTCGTTTGTGGAGCGTTACGTTCTTCCTTCGGCAGCAGCTTCGGCGTTCTTTGTCGGCGTGACGCTTGTGTATGGACTCAGCAAGACAAAAATCTGGAAACAACTTATTATTTACGCGATCATCGTGGCAATGTTAGTTTTCGGTTTGTCGCAGATGTATTACTACGGTAATTACAACAAAAACTCTCGGACTGATATCAAAACGAAACAATTAATTGAACAAGCCATCGCGCATTCAACACCAGGTGAACCAATTATCGTGGCAAGTCCTTGGGTATTTTATGAGGCAATTTTCTATAATAGCACCGAGCACCCAATTTACTTTGTTGATGCGCAAACAAACTACGAGTTTGGATCACTTGACATGCTGAAATATAGTGACGATCACAAGATCAAAGACCTCGATGCCTTCACAAACGCACATCCAACCGTTTGGTATATTGGCTACTTTGAAGGAAATGTGACGCCACCTGAAAGTTCGTGGAAACAAATTGATACATCATCAGTCACCAGTCGTATCGACGGTAAGACTGTTTATAAGGGCGCTGAATATACTATTCCTAGTCAGCGTTAAGCTGGAACAATTCGGCGAACAAACGGAATTTTTAATAATCCCCAAGTGATCATAACTGCAACAATGCCAAGCAGCGTATTGAACCAGACATTGTCGCCGGCGATTGTAAAGAAGCTAATAATCGATAAAGCCACGCCGTGAAGAATGTAGGCTGTCAATGAACGTGTCCCAACAGGAATCAGGAGCCAGTTCAGGAACCTACTGATGAAACGGCGAAATTTATAGAATACAAAGAGGTAGCCAGTAAACCACAAGAAGGCTGCTCCAGCTCGCAGAAGACTCATAGAATCTTTGGCAAATAAAACATTGCTGATTGGTTCACCGAACTTTTCTAACGGTTCGTAGTACGTCAAGAGGACTGAAATAGTAATCGTAATGGCGGTCAGTGCGACGGTCGATACTGCGATAGCAATCTGCGTAGATCGTTTAAGGGTATGCCACCAATTAAGAATTGAGTGAAGGTAAAAGCCGACGATACTGGGGATGAAAAAGAGGAATTGCCACTGCAGGGCTTCGGACTTTGTCGCCCAACCGATAGCCAGTAATACAAAACTAATCACACCAACAAGCCAAGCCTTATTACGACGCAGTAGCCAGACAGCAATCGGTGAGGCTGCCAGGAAAAGCGCATAGAGCGTCAGGAAATGAACCCAGACATACGTGAACCTGAGAGTGATGAGTTGGAACAAGAATTCTGACCAGTCGCCCTTTTGCATCGGTGTATCTTGGGCGCCACCTTGCAGTGGAATGTACCAAATAATTGCAACGTAGACGATAGAGGCGATGAGTGACCAGATATAGAGGAGTAACGCACGCCGTAGCAGTTTACTACTGACTTCTTTAAAGGGCAGGTGACGATTCTTGTAACCTCTGACGTAGCCGACGAGCAGTCCCGAAATACCGACAAATCCCTCAGCTGCTGTCACCCATAGCTGTGCGTTACCAGATAAGAAGACAAAAAGGGTAGGGTAGCGTGACATATGGTCGATAACGATAGTGACAATGAAAAAGCCTCGAAGGTGGTCGAGGGTTTCAAGTCGGTTCTGTGTTTTCATTTCTTGTTTTGACACTGCTTTTTATTATACAAGTTTTCCTGACAGACACCTGAGGGTTTATACTAAAAGGATGAAACCACCCTACGAAGCACTAGATTTTACACTCCCTGATATTGCAGGAAAGACACACACATTAGGTGAGTATAAGGGAAAATGGATTGTCCTATATTTTTATCCCAAAGACGACACACCCGGTTGTACGACCGAAGCCTGTAGCCTTCGGGATGCTCGTGATACTTTGGCAGAAATGGGTGCTGAGATTATTGGTATTAGTAAAGATGATGCCAATAGCCACGAAAAATTTAAGGCGAAATACTCGCTTAACTTTACGCTTTTAACCGATACAGAAGGAAGCGTTATCGAAGCATACGGTGCATGGGGCAAAAAGATGTATGGCCGCGAAGGTATTCTTCGGAAGACATTTATTATTGATCCATCTGGACAGGTGGTGAAAGTCTATGGTCGTGTCACTCCTATGGGACACGGTGAGCAAGTGATTGATGAGCTGAAAAGGTTACAAGAGAGCGCGTAAATGGCAACCTATATTGTTGCGGTCAGTGGGGGTGTTGATTCGATATCGCTCCTTCATATGTTAACGATGACAACAGATCATGAGATTATTGTTGCGCATTTTGATCACGGTATTCGTGATGATTCAGCCGGGGATGCTGCATTTGTTGAAGCCCTCGCGAAAGAATATGGATTTCAGTTTGAAACTTTGAGAGAAGAATTAGGGCCCAAAGCCAGTGAAGAAACAGCACGAAATCGACGGTATGTATTCCTGCGGGCTGTCGCAAAAAAGTATGACGGACGCATTGTGACCGCTCATCATGCGGATGATGTTGTTGAAACGATTGCAATTAATTTTCACAGAGGGACTGGCTGGCGCGGATTAGCGGTTCTTGATTCGGATATTCTCCGCCCATTACTACTACTCACAAAAGTCGATCTTGTGGAATATGCCGAGCAGCGTAACCTCAGTTGGCGCGATGATAGTACGAATGCGAGTGACAGATACCTTCGTAATCGTCTGCGCAAGTCAACCAGAGATTTAGACTCTGAAGTAAAAAGAGAATTACTGGCCCTTCGTAGCCAGCAGCTGGAAACCAAACGATTGATTAACCAGGGCATCGCCGAACTTGTTGGGTCTGGTCCAAACTATAGTCGTTACTTTTTTACACACATCCCCTCTCAGGTTGCGATTGAGTGTCTTCGCTTTGTATCGGATGCCAAGTTAACACGTCCGCAGCTCGAACGAGCCCTACTTGCAATCAAAACTGCGAGTCCAAAGAGTTCCTATCAAGCGGGATCAGGGCTGACATTCGATTTCACCACTCGTAATTTTTCCCTCTCACTGTTAAAATAAGGCGAAGAGAACACTGCTACTTTTATAGATATGCCGAAAGGATGATTAACCATGGCCATAAAGTCCCCTATTCCAAAGAAACCAAATAATGTACTCCGACTCTCGCTTTTTTGGGCGATTTTAGTGATTGGAGTGCTTGCGGCAATTGCAATTGCAACGCCACACGATAATTTACAAGAGGTTCCTATCTCGACAGTGATTGAGAGCGCAAATAAAGGCGAGATCAAGACGATTGTTGTTGAGGGTAATAATTTAACAATTACGCCAAAAGATAGCGATCATGCAACTGAAAAATCTGTCAAAGATGGTTCAAGCAGCCTTGCCGAGCAAGGTCTGAAACCAGAATCTGAGAACGGTGTTGTTGTGACCAATAAGACACCAAGTGACACAGGTGGTATCCTATGGAACCTGGCGATTATTATCGTTCCGGTGATCCTTATCGCTGCCTTCTTTATGTTCATGATGCGTCAGGCACAGGGACAGAACAATCAAGCACTTGGATTTGGTAAGTCAAAAGCCAAACTATATGGTGAGGACAAAACGAAAGTCGTATTTGGTGATATTGCCGGAAATGATTCTGCGAAGCAAGACCTTGAAGAAGTTGTTGACTTCCTGAAGCATCCAAAGAAGTACGAAGCGCTTGGTGCCAAGATCCCTAAGGGAGTACTGCTTGTTGGTAGTCCTGGTACGGGTAAAACGATGCTTGCACGAGCTGTCGCTGGTGAAGCAAACGTTCCATTCTTTAGTATTAGTGGTTCTGAATTCGTTGAAATGTTTGTAGGTGTTGGTGCATCACGTGTTCGTGATTTGTTCGCGAAAGCAAAAAAGAACGCACCCGCCATTATCTTTATCGACGAAATTGACGCCGTTGGACGCAAGCGTGGTTCAGGTATGGGTGGTGGACACGACGAACGTGAACAAACTCTTAACCAGATTCTTGTTGAAATGGATGGATTCGAAACAGGGACGAATGTCATTGTTCTGGCTGCGACGAACCGTGCAGATGTTTTGGATGCCGCGCTCCTTCGACCAGGCCGTTTTGACCGTCGAACAAATATTATGCTTCCAGAACGAAAAGATCGTGAAGCGATTTTGAAGGTTCACTTCAAGAACAAGCCGGCTGATACAACAGTTAATCTTGATAAACTTGCCGCAAAAACTGCTGGCTCATCTGGTGCTGACCTTGCAAATATTGCCAACGAGGCTGCGATTATTGCCGCACGTCGTAACGCAAAGAAAATCAGCAATGATGATTTGACTGAAGCGTTTGAAAAAGTCGCAATTGGTCCAGAACGAAAAAGCCACGTCATGACGCAGAAAGACAAAGAGCTAACAGCCTACCACGAAGCTGGACATGCCTTGGTTGGACACGTTCTTCCTGATAGTGACCCAGTCCACAAGGTAACGATTATTCCTCGTGGTGGTACTGGCGGTGTCACATGGTTCCTTCCACCTGAAGACACGATGTATACCAGTGTGTATGAGTTCAAGGACGTGCTTGCGCGTGCTCTTGGTGGACGTATTGCCGAGAAACTTATTAACGGCCGTGATGGTATCACAACTGGTGCAGGTTCAGACCTGCGTAAGGCAACTGAAATTGCTCGCGATATGGTGATTGAACAGGGAATGGGGACAAAACTTCGCGACCAAGTCTTCCATGAAGACAATGGCGGTATGATGTTCGACCGTATGACGCACGAACGTCCGTATAGCGACGACACTGCAAAAGAGATTGATATCGAAGTTGCACAGCTTATTAAGGAAGCAGCAGGCCGTGCTGAAATTGTCCTGATGGCTAACATGAAGAGTCTAAAGAAGCTTGCTGATGCGCTGCTCGTCGAAGAAACACTTGAAGAACAAGGTGTTATCAAACTTCTGAAAGATGCAAAACTTCCGAAGGAGGCCATGCTTTACTAACGCGGGCCATACTGAATGATCAGTTTTCGAACGACACTCTCTAAACTAAATAAAAAGCTGCCGTTGCAACTAGCGGCAGCTTTGCTTGCAGGTTCGTCATTAATTGCGAGCTTGCTTGGTATTTTTAGAGACCGTCTTTTTAACAGCCTGTATTACACGACGTACCCAACAGGCGCTGATGCCTATACGGTTGCGTTTACGATTCCTGACTTCATGTTTATTATCTTGGTTTCTGGTGCACTGAGTGTGAGTTTTATTCCAGTCTTCAACCAGCGTCTCGCCAGTGGTAATAAAAAGTCTGCATGGGAACTTTCGACCAGTATTATCAACTTGATGGCACTTGCAACACTCGTCACAAGTGTCTTGATTATTATATTTGCCGAACCACTCGTTCGTTATGTCGTCGGTCCTGGACTTGATGAGTCAAGTCGATCACTTGCCGTCAGTATGATGCGCGTGATTGCCGTCAGTCCGTTCTTGTTTGCAGTGGCAACAGTGATTACAAGCATGCAGCAAGCAGTCGGCCGATTTGCTTTCTTTGCACTGGCCCCGGCACTGTATAACGTCGGTATTATTATCGGGCTGCTATTCTTTACGAACGGTATAAACTTGTTTGGTTGGCAGGTATTCGACGGCGGTATCATGGGTGTTGCACTGGGAGTTGTGTTGGGGGCGATGCTACAACTGATTGTCAGTACCTTTGGACTATTTGGTATGGGATTCAACTATACGTTTAAGATTTATTGGAAAAACAAAGGCTTTCGACAAGTACTTCACTTGTTGCCTCCGCGGTCGCTCGATCAAGGTATCGACTATGTAAATAGTATCGTCGAAACCAACCTGGCATCACGGATGTTAGCTGGTAGTGTCCGTGCCTATCAACAGGTGACATCACTGTCATATGTGCCGATTAACTTGATTGGTGTCGCGATCAGTACTGCAGCGTTCCCGCGAATGACTGAACGTATGGCAGAAGGACGGCCTGACTTGTTTAAGAGTGAGCTGCAACAAGTTCTGCGTGTGATTATCTGGCTGGCACTACCGGTAACGGTGATTGCAGTCCTCTGTCGAGGGTATATCGTCAACTTTATTGTGAACGGCGGTGATCCTTATATGGCCAGTATTCTTGCAATTCTTGCAATTTCAATTCTATTTCGATCAGTCTACTTTATCTCGGCACGAAGTTTTTATGCACAACAAGATACCAAAACGCCTCTGTACATTTCACTTTTCACGATCGCACTAAATATTACCCTCGCAGTGTCATTCACAGTACTGCTTGGTATGGGAGTTCAGGGACTTGCGTGGGCAGCGGTCATTGTATCCATTGTTGAGGTATCTATTTTGTTCGTATTAATGTCACGACGCATCAAAGGATTATTCGACACACCATTCATTCATGCCGTTGGACGTATGGTGAGTGCTGCCGGCTTCACTGCCTTGGCAACATATGCATCCGTCGCGTTATTGCCACTTTCTTCAACTGACCAACGTTTCTTTGACTCAGCACCAAAGTTTGTCCTTATTACGATCATTAGCTTTACGGTGTATCTTTTCTTTAGCTATTTATTTAAGCTCAAGGAAGTAAATCCTGTAATATCACGTATCCAGAAAATTCTGTTTAAACGCCCGGAAGTAAAAGATGACCCAACAACACATTCGTAATTTTTGTATTATTGCCCATATTGATCATGGCAAATCAACACTCGCAGATCGTATGCTCGAACTGACGGGAACTGTTTCGAAGCGTGACATGAAGTCGCAGCTGCTTGATAGCATGGATCTTGAGCGTGAAAAGGGTATTACGATTAAACTCGCTCCGGTTCGCATGACATACAAAGAGCATGAGCTGAACCTGATCGATACACCGGGCCATGTTGACTTTAGCTATGAAGTTTCACGAAGCCTGCAAGCGTGTGAAGGTGCGATTCTTGTTGTTGACGCGAGTCAGGGTATTCAGGCGCAAACTTTAGCGAACGTGTATTTGGCGCTGGCGGCTGATTTAAAAATTATTCCTGTACTCAATAAGATTGATTTACCAGCTGCTGATATTCCGAGAGTGAGTGCTGAAATTATTAACTTGCTTGGTTGCACCGAAGACGACATTTTGAAGATCAGTGCGAAAACAGGTGAAGGTGTTACCGAAGTTCTGGATGAGATCGTTGAAAAGATCTCACCACCACGTGGAAATAGCGAAGATCCAACTCGCGCACTTATTTTCGATAGTTACTTTGACGATTACCGTGGTGTCATTCTGTATGTTCGTGTGGTTGACGGCGAAATTAAGAAAGCCGACCTAATTGATATGATGGCGACAGGCGCGAATGGGATCGCTTTAGAGGTTGGGTCGTTGAATCCGGCGATGAGTCCAAGCCCGGTCCTCAAGAGCGGAGAGATTGGCTATATCGTTACCAACCTTCGCACGACACGTGATGCCCGTGTCGGTGATACAGTCACAATTCGTCGTCGACCAGCCACGGACATGTTGCCAGGCTACAAACTAGTGAAGCCTTTTGTGTACGCAGGCTTCTTCCCGGTGAGTAATGATGATTACCAAGCCCTCAAAGACGCTGTTGAAAAACTGAGCCTCAGTGATTCAGCCTTGCAATTCGAACCAGAGACTTCGCCTGTGCTCGGGTTCGGCGTTCGCATCGGATTCCTAGGTCTCCTTCACCTCGACATTATTCGTGAACGCTTAGAGCGTGAGTATAATCTTGATCTTGTTATTACGAACCCTTCGACCGACTATCACGTAAAGCTCAATTCCGGTGAAGACCTCGACATCAAAAGTGCCAGTAATTTGCCTGACGTCACGCGCATTAAAGAGATCCGCGAGCCATGGATAAAAGGTGAAATTATCGTACCGGCGAATTATATTGGTGGGGTCATCCAACTGATTATTCAAAAGCGTGGGTTACAAACAAACCTGAGCTACATCGATGAGCGTGCGCTGATTAGTTTTGAAGCGCCACTTGCGAATCTTTTGACTGACTTTTATGACCAGCTGAAATCAATTACCAGTGGCTACGGTTCATTCAACTATGAACTTGATAATTACCGCGTGGAAGATTTAGTGCGTATTGATTTTTATGTTGCCGGTGCAATGGTAGATGCGCTGAGTATCATGGCGCACCGATCTGAATCACAAAGTCTTGGTCGTGAAGTAACCAAGAAATTAAAAGATGTCATTCCACGACAGAACTTCCAGGTTGCCTTGCAGGCTGGAATCGGCGGCAAGTTCATCGCTCGCGAAGACCTGAGTGCTTATCGTAAAGATGTGACGACCGGACTATATGGTGGTGACGTTTCTCGTAAAAAGAAAGTCCTCGCAAAACAAGCCAAGGGTAAAAAGCGCATGAAACGATTTGGTAAAGTTGATATTCCGTCCGAAGCTTTTATGGTTATGCTTAAGCGAGACTAATATCTCTGATATAATGAGCAAGCTATGGATAGTTCACTCGAGCAACAGATAAGACACTATGACACACCAGCCGATGTGGCTGACGAACTTCGCCCTATTGAGACCGTTATGCTCACGGGCATCACTGCAGCAGGCAAGGACACGGTTATTGGTGATATCCTTAGGGAATCAGATGAGTTTATGAGGGTCGTGACAAGTACGACTCGTGCGCCACGCGAAAATAACGGCATTATGGAGCAAGATGGTCGAGAGTACTATTTCTTCAGTAATGAACAAGCGATTCAAAAAATGGATCAAGGAGAGTATATAGAAGTTGCTCCTGTCCACGGGCGGGTGAACGGTTCCCTTATTTCTGACTATCGCCGAATCTCTGGCCTGGCAAAGACGGCGTTGACCGACATTAATTATGAGGGTGCTGAAAAGTTTTTGACGTTCGGTATGGAAAACTTATCAGTTTACTTTGTTATGCCTCCGAATTTTGAAGTTTGGCTTGCCCGCCTGATGAAAAGACAGGGTGGAGTACTTGGTGATCATAATGAGATTTTACGGCGATTTCGTTCAGCCCAAGAAGAGCTTAACTATGCTGTTAACCAACCTGATTTTATTCCGATTACAAATGATGTCAGCCATGATACTGCAAAGAAAATTATTGAATACTCTAAAACCAAAACAGGTCCATCAGCTGGTGAGCGCGCACAAGCGAATGACGCGATGCATGACCTTAATAAAGCGATTAGCAACTACATCGGTCAACTTGAAGATATTCGTTAGTTTTAGCACTCATTGACACCGAGTGCCAACACAAGGTAAAATAAGGTCATGACAGAACGCCAAAGGCAGATCTTAGCCGCAATCATCGAGCAACATGCCGAGATTGCAGCGCCAGTGGGCAGTGTGATGCTTGCCAAGCTTTTTGGTGTGTCCAGTGCGACAATCCGTAGCGAGATGGTGCGCCTTGAGGAAATGGGAATGATCGAACAGCCTCACACCAGTGCTGGCCGTATCCCAACTGATGCTGGATACCGTTTCTACGTTAATACGTTGAACGAAGCACACGCTAATGAACTACAGCCTAGCTTACCCGATCGCAGTGCGAGAGCGATCGAGGCCAGGGTGCATACGCATTCAGATCGAGCAGACCGGGCCATTCGAAGTGCCGTTGATAGCCTCGTGGAATTAACTCAGAATATGGGCATCGCAACAATTGGTGACGAACTATATATGACGGGTATCGGAAACCTATTCTCACAGCCAGAGTTTTTACAGGGCAACCACGCACAAAGTGTGGCGCGACTACTTGATGATTTAGAGCCTTGGCTCCGCGAAGCAAAATTAAACGAGCCATTGAACGTCTATATTGGATCAGAAAATCCAATCGGGAAAGCAAGTGGTGCGACATTGATTATTAGCCGCTTCCGATCACCGTATAGTGACAACAGTTACATCGGAGTCATTGGGCCAACACGACAAAGTTATGAAAAAGTAATGCGCCTTGTCAGACAAACTGGCGCAATGTTAGAGGAGAATTTATAGAATGGCAGATGCAAAGAAACCGAAGAAAGATGTACCCGAAGCAGCTCCTGAAGAGGTGATCACCGAAGATACTCGCGACCAAGAGATTGTTGAGTTAACGCTTGACGTTCAACGAACTCGTGCAGACTTTGAAAACTACCGTAAACGAGTCGATGCAGAAAAAGTTGCTGCTCGTGAATCAGGTCAGGCTAGTGCGATTTTAAAACTTCTTCCAGTGATCGATAATATCGAACGAGCAATTGCTTATACGCCCGCAGAGTTGAAAGACAACACTTGGGTACAGAGCGTTGCTGGGTTAGTGAAGCACCTAGAGAAGTCACTTGAGAGTTTGAATCTTGCGCGTATTGATGCAAAACCGGGTACGGCCTTCGATCCTGAATATCACGAAGCCATTCAATTTGATGAAGACGCAGTCGGTGAGCAAGATGTTGTCGCCGAAGAAATGCAAGCCGGCTATTCGCTCAATGGTCACGTGATTCGTCATGCAATGGTCAAAGTGACAAAACAATAACAGTTTTCTCTCAAACAAAAAAACTCCCGGTCTGGGAGTTTTTTATATTGTCCGCACCAAAATCCATTTTAATAAATGAAGATTGGTGCGGACAGGAAAGGTTCCTGTCCGCCCGGAAGTTGCGTTTATTCAACGCTTCTTCCCGGGAGTACGCGACTTCTTCTGTGAGATGTAGAAGTAGACGACCATCTGGATGATGGACTCTTTGTGGTGTTCCTTCGAGTTATCCTCATTGGGTACCCATAGCTCACTTGTTTCGAAGTCGAACTGCATGTCGATCTCCATCAGGCCTTTCTCTCGAAGCTTCTCGCGAAGCATCTCGCGGAAGAGACCTCTCATGAGCACACTATTCGCGCACCCAATCCTTGAGAAATCTTCCCGGACAGGCGAGGAGCACGTATCGTGAACCGCGGTCCGAAGGGGGGTGATGACTTGGCGAAACTTCACGCCGGGGCGGATTTTGCGCAGCATCAGGTTGATTGCTGCCTCCGCTTCCGGTACGTGAAGCGTTCTGAAGGCCGAGACTTCCTCGGGTGTTGCAATCGGGGGTCGTGTAAGGGCCGGAGCCTCTGCGACAGCGAGTGACATGTTGGAACCTTTCCTGAAATGTTAAAACCCGTCGATCACTCGTCGGATTTTCTTCTTGCGGGGTTTGTATCTCTCATTTGGGTGTTTGGAGCCCGGTTGGCGACGCGTTGTTCCTTTAAGATAGGGTAATAATAGTCCCAACTTGCCCATAAATCAAGGATGTTTTTTGTTATGATAGATATATGGAACCAAACTCTTTGAATCAAACCCCGACCCCAACATCAGAACCATCTTTTTTTCAACCAAATGAAACACCGTCACCTACTGCTTTAGCTGCGCCTGCCGCACAGCTACAAGCGGTCGTTGATTATATGCCAAACGTGACAGTTTTTGGATCAAAAACAGTGCTGCTTGAATGGGGTGCCGATAATCGTATTCGATTGTATGAAATGAACTTTGACACCAATCAGGCGACAGGGGTCATGTTTGATGCCGCCTTGACTGATATCAAAAAAGTAACAGGCTCAATCAATATGCTAACGTTTCACATTGGTGACAAGGCGTATCGTACGCTATTCGCCCGCATGGCAACGGCTGGTATAGGTGCGGTTGGAGTTGGTATTGCACTGAAAGAACTGAATGACTCAGGCGCAAAGCTTTGGATTAATAAATTAAAGCAAAATGGCATCAAAGTCCGGCTACTTGGCTGGGGCGCATCATTCGCTATTGCAATTGGTATTGTCGTGGTTATAGCGGTTATCGTCATCGCAGTTCAGATTGCAAACGGCGAATTCTAATCCTTATTTAATAAATATAGAAAGAGTGTAGAGGCCGAGGTTCAATACGAGGCCGATTGCGCCAAGGATAATTGTTGGTGTTGCTTTCGTGCGAATGCCGATAACAATAGCGTAGGCGCCAAGGAAGGCTGCAGCTGCAAATACGTATCCAACCAGCAGGCCACCAATAAAGATAACAATACTGGCAATCGCAAGGATAAGTGCGAGCTTTTTTTGTTTTTGTAGATTTGCTGAAGTCGGAGCAGCCATGCCGGTCACTGTTTGTGCAGTTGGTGCTGGTTGAGCGAATACTGTTGACTGTGGAGAAGGTTGTGTAAGAGGACTGACCATTGCCGTAGGTTGAATAGGTGTTACGGGCTGTACTGGTTGAAATGGAGTCTCTGGGGTTGGCTGTGCGGGTTGAGCAGGTTGTGGCGTTGGTTGGGTATCGGGATTCATGAAGGCTCCTTTTTCAATTTCCCTTATTATACCAGATACTGGGTTTTCATAAGCGGTATAAAAATGTTTATTGGCACTCTTGACATGAGAGTGCCAACTTTATTATAATAGAAATATTGGCAATCTATGCTTTAGAGTGCTAGAATAGAAGTAGATATTCATTACGAATCATTCATTAAATAGGAGAGTAATATATGGGTAAAATCATTGGAATCGATCTTGGTACCACTAACAGTGCTGTTGCGTACATGGTTGCGGGTAAGCCGGAAGTCATCGCAAATGCTGAAGGTAACCGGACAACACCAAGTGTCGTTGCTATTAACAAAGGTGGCGAACGACTTGTTGGACAAGTTGCACAACGCCAGCGCGTCACAAATGCTAAAAATACTATCTACGGTGTAAAGCGTTTGATTGGCCGTCAGTTTAATGATGTTGAAGTTCAAAAAGACCTCGATATCATGCCATATGAAATTGTTAAAAAGGGTGATGGCGTTGCCGTAAAGATGGGCGACAAAGATTATAGCCCAGAAGAAGTATCTGCCATGATTCTTTCAAAGATCAAAGCTGATGCTGAAGCCTTTCTTGGTGAAAAAGTCACTGAAGCGGTTATTACCGTTCCTGCGTACTTCAATGACTCACAACGACAGGCTACAAAAGATGCTGGTAAAATCGCTGGCCTCGAAGTAAAGCGGATTATTAACGAGCCAACTGCGGCTGCGCTTGCCTATGGTCTTGAGTCTAAGAAGGACGAAAAGATCGTTGTCTTTGACCTTGGTGGTGGTACATTTGACGTTTCTGTTCTGGAACTTGGTGATGGCGTGTTTGAAGTGAAATCTACTAACGGTGACACGCACCTTGGTGGCGAAGACTTTGACAACCGCATCGTGAACCACTTCCTTGATGTTTTTAAAAACGAACAAGGTATCGATCTCAAGTCTGACAAGGCTGCAATGCAACGCCTCAAGGACGAAGCAGAAAAAGCAAAGAAAGAACTTTCAACAACCAGCGAGACTGACATTAACCTGCCATTCCTGACCGCAGATGCTGATGGTCCAAAGCACTTTGAATACAAGTTGACCCGAAGCAAGCTCGAAGAGCTCGTGAAAGATCTTATCGATGGTGTTGCAAAACCTGTTGAAAACGCTTTGAAAGACGCAGGACTTAAAACTTCTGACATCGATGAAATTGTCCTTGTTGGTGGTATGACTCGTATGCCTGCTGTCGTTGAAAAAGTAAAAGCAATCTTTGGCAAAGACCCTCTAAAGGGCGTAAACCCTGACGAAGTCGTCGCCATCGGTGCTGCGATTCAAGGTGGTGTTCTTGCTGGTGATGTGAAGGATGTCCTCCTCCTCGATGTGACGCCACTTTCTCTCGGTATCGAGACAATGGGCGGTGTCGCAACAAAGGTCATCGAACGAAACACGACTGTTCCAACCAGCAAGTCTGAGACATTCTCGACTGCATCTGATGGTCAGCCGCAAGTTGAGATCCATGTTACCCAAGGTGAGCGCGAACTGGCTGTTGATAATAAATCACTTGGACGATTTGTCCTTGATGGAATTGCTTCAGCACCACGCGGTGTTCCGCAGATCGAAGTAACCTTTAATATCGACGCGAACGGCCTTTTGAACGTTACTGCCAAAGATAAGGGTACGGGCAAAGAGCAGAATATTACGATTTCTGACAGCGGCAACCTTTCAAAGGAAGATATTGAAAAGGCAGCAAAAGACGCCGAGCTACACGCTGACGAAGACAAGAAAAAGCGTGAAGCAATCGACGCGCGTAACGGTCTTGAAAGTGCAATCTATCAAGCTGAAAAGATGCCTGATGAATTCAAAGACAAGATCAGTGACGACGACAAGAAAGTTATCACCGATGCAGTCGAAGAAGCGAAAAAGCATAAAGATGCAACTGACAAGGACGAACTTGAAGCTGCGACTAAGACGCTCAATGACACTGTCATGCCTATCGGTGCAAAGATCTACCAAGACGCCGTTAAAGATGATTCTAAAGACGACTCTAAAGAGGGAGCACCTGCCTCAGAAGACGCGGAAAAGAAAGACGACGAGCCGGTTGAAGGCGAAGTTGTTGATGAGAAAAAAGAGAAGTAATAAAACTTTCCTCCTAAAAAAGGCCGAGAAATCGGCCTTTTTTCTTTATACTAGGTATATGCTGCATTACTCAAAGACGCGTCGACAATACGTAAAGCTCAATAAAAGTGATCGTGGACACCGTGAGTGTGCTTTTTGTGACGACGATACGCTGAAAGAGCGTGTGACTCAAGAAACTGAAACGATGTTGGTGATTCCGAATCGTGTTTCTTATGATTTGTTTGAAGGCCGTAAGGTTGAAGATCACTTGATGGTCTTACCAAAACGACACCTTGAACTGATGAATGATTTTACCGATCAAGAACAGTTGGAGCTAATGAAAATCATCGGTGAATATGAAGCGAAGGGCTACAGTATGTATGCTCGTGGATCAGGAAGTATTACTCGTTCAGTCAAACATCAACATACGCATCTTATTAAACTGGAAAATAAAATTCCATCTTTTAGTTTGTTCCTTCGCAAGCCTTACGTACTAATACATAAATAAAAACATTGTCAAATTAGTTTTTACCTGTTACGCTAGCACTATGAACAGATTTAATTCATATCATATTCAAACGGTCCTCGCGGGCAAGATGCTTGGCGGATTTATTCGTCGTGATATGACTTATCTCAACTCTTAATTGATACAACAATATATTGACGCAAGATAAGTCTCCAAGATAGGAGACTTTTTAATAAAAACGAAACACTTGGAGGCTGATCTGGTCTCGAAATACGAGATCATTAAAGAAAGGAGAGGACTATGTCATTTGGTCCTATCATGCGATTCCAGGCCGGAGAGTTGCACATTGAACTCGCACCATTCGCTAAAGAAGTAATGGGTGAGTTCATCGATCCTGGTATGAATCAGGTGAGCGTCAATCGCTACCTTGCACACCACGCTTCGCACACCATTGAGGACGAGCAGGAGTGGTTTGAAAAGGTGCGAAAAGATACGACGAGTATGACCTGGGGAATCTGGGTCATTGAAGCTGATGGATCGAAAAAGCTGATTGGTACGACGGCACTTCATGACATCAACATCAATGAAGCTTTGATTCACCAGGCGACAAGCGGTTCCATGATATTCCGCAAGGAATATTGGGGTAAGGGTATTACCAGTGCGGCGCATAAAGCACGCACCTGGTACGGCTTTCACCAGATGGGGCTTCATCGGATCATGTCATCAGTTGTCCAGGGTAACGTGGGAAGCCGCACTGCCCTTGGTCGTTCTGGGTACACGCTGGTTTATGTCGAGCGGAATACGGTGTTTGTCGATGGTGCGCCGCATCATCAGGACAACCTCGAATGCCTGAATCCAAACGACCCTTTCTGGAGCCAGTGGTGGCGTGGTGAGCGTCCAACTAACCGTTCTATTGAAGCCCGAAAGTTAACACGTACTGTGCTGACTTGGGCGCAGGAGAACGTGGAACTCGCTTAAAACCAATAAAACCAAAAGGCCCCGTCGTATTTTTTTGCGACGGGGCCATTCCCACTTTTATAGTTCTTCGAACAGCGCTGCCCAGACCATGCCGGGGTCTGCGCGGTAGATTGGAACATAGTACCAAGAACCATCGGGGTTTACGAGTTCAGGGTATGTGCCGTGTCGTTCGATGAGGGCGGCAAATTTAGCATATTGTTCTTTGTATTCTGGTCGTTTAAATCGCTTCAAAATATGAAGGTAGAACGTTGCGTGCCAAGTCCAAATAGTTGTACCTGTATAGTTCGGCATCAGGACTGCCCCCATTCCCAGGCGATGTTTAAACTCACGGTCTCGTTCGCCGTACTGTAGTGGATACACGCTATTAAGCTTCGCGCGCGTAATATAATCACACGTTCGTTTTACCATGTGCGAATCGTTAATGACATCGAGAAAGAATGGCATGAGTGCAGAGTCTGAACTGTACGCGTCCGATGATCGGTCGGCGTTAAAATAATTGCCGTTCCAGTAATTGTGAATCAATTCTGTTTGGTAGATTTGGGGATGGAAAGGGAATCCAGTCAGATCCAACAGCTCAACACATCTGGCCATGCGTGCAATCAGGGCAATACTGTAGGCGCTTCGGTCGTAGTGTACTGCATCACGCATTTCTGCGTAACGACCTTGTTGCAGTTCACCAGTCAGTGGATCAAGATATGAAACGATGTACTTTACCAGCTGTGTATCAAGAAATTTACGCTCTGCTTTATTTAACTCATAATCACTGACCACTAGCGAATGAAGGAGCCAGGGTAATGCATCGATACTTCGTTTTGCAGGTGCATTAAACGTGTTGCCTGCATGGTCAATGCACAGCGTAACTGCACCTGAGCGACGATATTTTCGTAGTGCCCAGTGTAGCGTGTGATGTACTTTTTCCTGATGTCCTAACTTTACGAGAGATTCGGCAACAGTACCGAAATCGCGCATCCAAAAGAAATTAAAATGTCCAAGACTGGTCCGGTAGAAGTTACCTTCCCAAAGTCTCTCAATGATCTGATGACAGATTTCCTTTGCAGATCCTTCGAAGCGTTCAATCGTTCCAAAGTAACGGTTATAGAGCTGTCGATACTCGGCATGCATTAGCCCGAATACTTTGCCCACCGTTCGAATAAGAGGTTTCATTACGTGTCAGTATATAGCTTGATTGTGCTTGTGTATATATCAATGCATTGCTGTAGCAGGGATAACTCTTGCCAAATGGGGTATTATTTGGTATGATAATTCAGTTAGGTGATCAACGCATCACACACTCTCTACAATTAGAAACCTAAATCCGAAAGGAGAGTGTTATGAAAGCTCTTGAAAAAGAAATGCTATGGCAAAAAGGACGAGAAATCCTCCAAAATGCTCCGCAACTTTTTATTGATGTCGATATAGAAGCCGATGGTATCGCAGGGCATGGATCAATCCTGTCTATTGGTGCAACAACTGTGCATGGTGAAACTTTTTACAGTGAATTGAAACCTGCATATGAAGAATTTTTAGTGGCAAACCAAGCGTTCTGTGCGGAACACGGATTGGAGCGCGAACGATTGCTGGTTGAGGCGCTTGAAGCGGAAGTTGTGATGCACAATTTCAATGTCTGGGTTCGAGAAATGGCTGTAAAACATGAAAAAGACCCCGTCTTTGTGGGACTCAATGCGGGCTACGATTGGCCGTTTGTTGATCTGTATTTTACAAAGTACGGGATTCAAAATCCATTTGGTATAGCAGGGGATGACTTGAAGTCACTCGTAATGCCGCTGGGCGGAAACTGGGACTGGAATGATACGAAGAAATCTCGGATGCCAGAGGCAATTAAGCCTGAGGGTGATTTTACTCATCACGCGCTAGAAGATGCGCAGTATCAGCAAAAATTACACTTCGGTGCCGTTGCACTCTTTGCAATTAAGTTCGGAGACGAAACCTTCACTAATTAAATTTACAGTGGTAATTTTCTAAAACCTGGACTATAATTGCCAAATTATGAGTGCAGAAGCAAAAGACGAACGCCCGCTAGGCGAACAAATTGACGCCATATTTGATGAAACATACGGCGAGACGATAAAAGGTCGTATTGAATTAGCAGCCCATGCAATAAGTACATGCGTGAATCGATTAGACTTTCTACAGGATCAAAAACGTCAGTCTCATGAAGGTGTTGGCTCTGCATCACGCCTAGATATTTCACTGCATGCTATTGGTTATTCAGCAATTTTTGCACCAGTCATGTTACCCGAACCTGACAACAGCGAAAAGACGGATGTTGAGCGCGTTATCGAATTATTCGAAGACGACGAAGATTATATTAGTATCTTCCCTCCAATTGAAAAAGCAAAGTTAGCCCTGCGTGCATCGACTGACGGTATTCGTGCAGCCCACAATCTCTCTAGGTGGCAAGCACATCGAGCCATTGCGATCAGTCGTAAACATGCACGTTAGTTCGTCCTCAGTTCGAAACAAGCGTATAATAAGAAGTGCAAACCATAAAAGAAGGAGAAGTTAGCATGAGCGGACTTGGAATTATTGGATGGATAGTACTTGGAGGATTAGCCGGATGGGTTGCCTCTATGATTGCCGGGACAAATGGTCGGCAAGGCTTACTTGGTAATATCATTGCCGGAATCATCGGCGCATTTGTAGGAGGATTCGTCTTGAATCTTTTCGGAGGTGTTGGGGTCACTGGATTCAACTTCTGGAGTTTCCTTGTAGCATTACTGGGAGCAGTCATTGTACTGTTTATCTGGCGTGCTATTACGAACGGCCGAAAAACAGCTGCCTAAATCGGTAGCAATCAAAAAGAGCTTCGTCTCAAAGCGAAGCTCTTTTTGATTGCTAGCACTCTAGACAATTGAGTGCTAGTTTTATATACTGGTAACAGATGAGCAAACGCGATTACTATGAAGTATTAGGTGTGGCCAAGGGTGCCAGTGCCGACGAGCTAAAGAAGGCCTACCGAAAGGCTGCAGTTCAGTATCACCCAGATAAAGAGGGCGGTGATGAGGCAAAGTTTAAAGAAGTAAATGAAGCATACGATGTTTTGAAGGACGCTCAGAAACGACAACGCTATGATCAGTTCGGTCACGCTGGTGTTGGTGGTTCTAGTGGTGGCGGTGGAAATTATGGTGGTGGCGCTCCGTTTGAAGGCTTCAATAGCCAAAGTTTTGACTTCGGTGATGGCCTCGGTGATATCTTTAGTCAATTCTTTGGCGGTGGCGGCCAACGTCAGCAAGCAGCCCAACGTGGCCGCGATGTAGAGGTAACATTACAGTTGACGTTTGAAGAGGCCGTCTTTGGCCTTGAAACAGCTATCGATCTTGATATTGATGATGAATGTCCACATTGTCACGGCACAACCGTTGAGCCTGGTTACGACATGAAGACCTGTCCAACCTGCCATGGCGCTGGCCAGCAAACTCGCGTCATGAATACGATGTTTGGTGCAATTCAGCAGAGTGTTGTCTGTCCAACTTGTAATGGTCGTGGAAAAATCCCTGAAAAGGAATGTACTGTTTGTCATGGTAAAGGAACGCAGCGCAAGAAACAGTCTATCAAGCTGAAGGTTCCTGCGGGAATCGACGATGGGTCAACGATTCGTCTTTCTGGTCGTGGTGAAGCTATTACTGATGGCCAAAAGGGTGATTTGTACGTTAATATTCGCGTTAAAGCACACAAGAAGTTCACCCGCGAAGGCGATATTATACTCTCGGACGCACACGTCGGTATGGTTGATGCGACGCTTGGTGTCGAGATTGATGTCGAAACAGTTGATGGTGTCGTTCGAATGAAAGTTCCAGCTGGAACGCAATCGGGTACAGACTTTAAACTGTCTGGTCACGGTATTCCTCATATGAACAACGCCGACCGCCGTGGGCCACATATTGTAAATATTGTTGTCGATACACCGACGAAGCTTTCGAAGAAACAGCGCGAGTTACTCGAAGAATTTGATGCTGGCAAAAAACGCTAGATAACATCTTATTTAAAGTGTAAGCATATTGACTTTTTAGCATAAAAGTGCTAGAATATAACAAATGTCAGAAATTAGCCACACACCTGTCGAAGAATTTGAAAAGAATCCTAGTATCGAGGATCTTTTTAGCCAACTTACCGAGCTTGAACCAAAGCCAATTGCTAACTTTGTTCCAGCCAATGCTGCTGAACAGAAAAAGCAGTTCTTGAGTGGTGAAATTGAGAACCCTGACCACCAGTATGAAAAACTAAATGCTATTGATTTTGAAGCAAATCGTCAAAAAATCACAGCGATTGGTGAGCAGTTATTTGCACATCCTGATACCCAAGAGAAGTACCTCGGTGTTTACCAGCAGTTTATTCAGAACTACCTCAATAAAACTAACTTTATGGAACTTGCTGCAAAGGTAAAATCTGCAGAAACTGATGCTGAAAAAGATGCTGCGAAATCAGCATATATGGAACTAAACGCTGAATTATTCGGTGAACCTGATCAAGGAACGTACCGATCGCTTATTGGTGAGAGGATTGCCAAAATTCAAAGTAAAGAACTATCTGAAAATGGTCAGAAGATTCGCGATGAGCTATTTGAACTTGTCGACCTAACAACTGCAGAAAAAACTGAGCGTTTTAAACCTGAACAAGAGACAATCGACTGGTTGCACGACATCGTTGATTCTGAAGATTCTTTATATGGTTCTATGCTTGAGCATGTTCCTGAGCAAGAAACGTTTAGTGATGTCGAAATTAAAGCGATTTTTGATACGATCATCGTCAACGAATTTGACCTTGAACTAGGTGCTGGTCCTGAGGACGACGGCAAATTATGGCAGGTTGTCATTGAAGACGCGCAGAGTATCAATGTGAAAGCTGCTGAGAAAAAGGTTGTTATTCCATCAGGCCGTGAACTTGATCTCGAGGAGATGCGTGGACGTGTTGTTCATGAAATCGGTGTCCACTTCCTTCGCTCTGTTATGGGTGAACAAACCGACCTCGAGCCATTAAAGTGGGGTCTAAGTGATTACTACGATACCGAAGAAGGTCTTGGTTCGGTCATGGAACAAGCGCTTCTTGGTAAATACCGCGAAGCTGGTGCGGATTACTATATTACTGCCGGACTTGCCCAGCATGATGGCAAAGATTTCCGCGCTATCTTTGAAACGAAGTGGCGTCTTGGTGTGCTCACTACAAAGAGCGACCCTACTGAAGAAGACATTACTAAAGCAAAAGAAGCTGCTTACAAATCAACGATGCGTATTATGCGTGGAACTGACGAACTTCCATGGTTCAAGGACTTGTCATATTACAACGGTGCCGCTGAAGTCTGGAAGCACCTTGAATCAATTCGTGGTGATGATACAGAATTTATGCTTGTGCTGCTCGGTAAAGCAAACGCTGGCAATAACGCACATCGTCGTATCCTACTTGAAACCGCAACTGTATAATAAGAAAGCACCAATATGAGCGAAGAACTAGAAATCATCGGAAGGAACCTTATGATCGATATCATCGGTCATGTTAAAGATGTTCCTGCGAAAGTTGATACTGGTGCAGACAGCTCCGCACTATGGGTGTCAAACGTATCTGTCGATGAAGACGGAATTCTACGATTTACTCTTTTTGGTAAGGGATCAAAGTACTATACTGGCGATGTGATCAAGCGTCGTGCCTTCCGCGTTGCGGTCGTGCGAAGCTCGAGTGGCCACGAACAAATTCGTTACAAGACTGATCTACCGGTTAAGATTGGAACACGAATCGTCAGAGTCACCTTTTACCTGGCTGATCGATCACAAAATAACTTCCCGATATTACTGGGAAGACGCACGCTTAATAGGAAATTCCTTGTCGATGTGTCCAGGCAAGTATTGCCATCATCACCAAGACCAGGCCGTGGGTTATATAAAGAATTACTACTAGACCCACACGCGTTCCATAAGAAATATCACCAGAACGATAATAAGGAGACATTATGAAAATAGCCATTCTTTCAAACGGAAACGGAAACTATTCGACCAAGCGTCTCAAAGAAGAGGCAATTGCTCGTGGTCACGAAGTCCAGGTTATTAAATACCGAGACTGTTACGCCTCAATTGAACAAGACAAACCAACGGTTAGTTATCGTGGTGAAGATCTTGCGAAGTTCGATGCAATTATTCCTCGTATCGCTGCTAACATGACTCGTTATGGTACGGCTATCGTTCGACAGCTTGAAATGCAGGGTGTTTACACTGTTTCAAGTTCGATTGCGATCAATCGTTCACGTGATAAGCTCCGTAGCTTGCAGCTGCTTGCTCGTTCTGGCGTTGGTATTCCGAAAACAATCGTGTCTCGTAACTCTACGGATATTGATGACCTTATTGATAAGGTTGGTGGAACACCAGTTATTATCAAGCTTGCTCGTGGTACGCACGGTAACGGCGTGGTACTTGCCGAGTCAAAGAAGGCAGCCAAGTCTGTTCTTCAGGCTTTTTACCTGACAAACGAAGACGGAACGAACGTATTGCTACAAGAATTCGTTAAAGAATCTGCCGGTACTGATATTCGTGCCTTTGTTGTTGGTGGTCGTGTTGTTGCAAGTATGAAGCGACAAAGTCTCGATGATGACTTCCGTTCAAACCTCCACAAGGGTGGCGAAGGAACAATTGTGAAGTTGACCGAACAAGAAACCAAGATGGCGATCAAGGCCGCAAAAGCAATGGGACTCAACATCGCCGGTGTTGACCTGATGCGTAGTGAACGCGGTCCACTGGTTCTTGAAGTTAACTCAAGTCCTGGATTTGGTATCGAAAAAGTGACTGGCCGCAACGTTGCTGGTCCGATCATTGAGTACATCGAACAAAACGCCAAGCGCGGGAGCAAAAAAGACAAAGTCGGCGCCTAGTTTCAGGTACTTTCAGACACTGCTATACTATGCTCATGGTAATCTCTTTATCATGAGCAGATGGCGTCCTCATACAACCGGAATAGTTATCGGTGGGTTGGTCTTGGTTTTTGTCGCATTAGCCGTATCCTATATGTCGAGGACTTTTCAGCCATCAACAGAGGTACGGCTGGGATCTGGAATATTTAGTATCCAGATTGCAACGACTGATGCTGCGCGGATACATGGGCTTTCGGGTGTTGATCACCTTGACGCGAATGGGGGTTTGCTGATGATCTATCAAAGTGACGATAGATGGGGTATCTGGATGAAAGATATGAAGATCCCACTCGATATTATATGGATGAATAATGAAAAAAAAGTTATCTATATCGTGACTGACGCATCGCCAGACCTTGGAACATCAAAGATATTTAAACCCGAAGACCCTGCACGGTATGTTTTGGAAGTTCCTGCTGGTACGGTGAAGAATGCCGGCATCCAGATTGGTAGTACTGCTGCATTTAATATAACGGAGGCTCAGTAATATGATTGTTGTTGTGATTCTTTTGGTGCTAGTACTGGCATTATTTGCGGGTGCATTCTTGTCAAAGCGTCGTTTCGGAGTGCTTGGGCTAGGACTAGCAGCGGGTGCTGTGATTAGTCCAATTTGGGGTGAGAATGCCGGCTTTGTTGTCTCGAGCACAGGACTTGTTGCCGAAGGTCCACTCGTCAATGCTATTGCCCTTTCGGCGCTTATCTTGATACCGGCGGTGCTTTTTATGTTCCATGGATATAGTTACAAACATATCTTTGGGCGAATTATCGGATCGGCATTATTTACGCTCCTTGCGGCTGCGCTACTGATCGGGCCAATTGGCGCAGTGTTTATCTTGACTGGTCCTGCAGGTAATGTCTATCAGTGGTTCGTTTCAAATCACGAATTAGTGATTAGCATAGGTGTTACGTTTGCTGTTGTTGATTTCCTTCTCTCGAAGACGGCACATAAATCTGAGAAGAAGCATCGTTAACATTGACACACCACCTCTGTTGGGGTATAGTGTTAAAAGCTTTTATGCAAACTATGGGCCAGTAGCTCAGCTGGTTAGAGCACCTGCCTTTTAAGCAGGGTGTCATGGGTTCAAGTCCCATCTGGCCCTCCAAACTTATTTGCATAAAAGCTAAGTAAAGAACATCCCTCGATCGCTACCAGGGGTGTTTTTTATTTGGATCTACGTATCGTCAGACGATCGCGCTTATCGACGGGCGTTTTTTTATTTGGTTTATAACTGAAGGTATACTAGAGATATGAGACGTCAAACAATCGAAGGTGTGAACTTAGGTGGCTGGTTGCTACTAGAGCGATGGATGACGCCATCTGTTTTTGAAAATACAGACGCTCAGGATGAATATGCACTGTCACAACTACCAGGGATGAAAAAACGTATCGAACAACATCGAAAATCTTTCATTACACAAGAAGATTGGCAGTGGTTGTCGGATCATGGCATACGCTATGTTCGACTACCTATTGGATACTGGGCACTCCATGATGACGCACCATACTTTAATGTCACAAAATATCTTGATTGGGCATTTAAAATGGCGGAGAAGTATGACATTAATATCCTTCTTGATCTGCATGGCTTAAAAGGTTCACAAAATGCCGAAATGCACAGTGGTAAAATCGGTCAAGTCCATTGGAAGAAATATTTGGCAAATCATCTTGAAGTACTTGTTGAATTAGCGCAAAAATACAAAGAGTCACCTTCCTTCTGGGCACTTGAAATTATTAATGAGCCAAAAGTGACGGGCAACTATTTTGCATTACTTCGTTATTATCGTGAAGCTTACAAACTACTGCGAGGCATACTGCGCCCAGGCATTTACGTTATTTTTCATGACGGGTTTGTGCCTCCTTTATTTTCTGGAGCACTGCGAAAAAGAAAAGATTTTCCGGTAATAATGGATACTCATTTCTATGGCGTGTTTCCTGGGTTGCTACGTAATGCCAGGCCTAAACAATATGATACAGTTCGCCGCGCTGTGTTCTCGCCAATAGTGTGGTTGATGCAGCTAGTGCAACCTCTGATTGTGGGGGAATGGAGTTCTGTGTTGCCGCAGTCATTTTTTGACAGAGTGCCAGAATCACAGCACCTAAGGTTGATAGGGGAGACAATCGCAAGGCAGCGCACTATGTATAAACGGTCACTTGCTACTTTTTACTGGAGTTATAAAACCGAGGGGCGAGGTATGTTTAATTATCGCTCACTCGTCGAAGACGGCATTATTGATCGCTAACTGTTTAAAATAATTTAATATCACGTCGCTATAGTAACGTGTATGCAACTGTGGCGATTACGGCAACGAATACATGTGTCGTGGGTGATCGCGATTGGGTGTACGTTCTTTGTTGTTGGTGTGTGGGTGGCGCAGTATGTGCCGCTTAGCATGTGGTGGGTGAGTATCGCGGCAATTTTGGCAGTTTTTGGAGTGTGGAGACGACAGCTATTTGTCATACCCTGCATTGTTGTTTCGGGTATGTTATTTGGTATATGCTATGGATCGGCTGTCTCTAGTGGTCTCGAAGTATATACACCACTCATTGGCGCACAGGTTCAGATTGAAGGGACTGTCAAAGAAGATCCTTCAACCACGGCTAAGGGCCTGGCTGTGTTGCAACTGGATCACGTTCGCTATGATTCAAAAGACATGCCGGGCGCAGTGTGGGTGAGCGTATTAGGGCATCCAGGGGCAAAAAGAGGCGATAGGGTGATTGTTTCAGGGAAAGCGACGGCTGGCTTTGGAACATTGGCGCTTACGATGTTTACTGCGAAAGTGATTTCTGTGAGCCGTCCTCATCCTGGTGATATTGGTCGTGTAGTGCGTGACTGGTTTGCTGATGCAATCCGAAAGGGTATCCCGGAACCAGAGGCGAGTTTGGGTATCGGCTATTTGACGGGGCAAAAAAGTGCGTTGCCACCAGATCTTGCAACTGCATTGCAGATTGCCGGCCTCAGTCATATTGTGGTTGCAAGTGGCTATAACCTGACAATTTTGGTGCGTCTTGCAAGGCGAGCCTTTATAAGACTATCGAAATTCTTGGCAGTATTTTCGTCTGGGATTATGATTGCTGGGTTTATTGCTATGACGGGCTTGAGTCCGAGTATGACGAGAGCAGGCTTAGTGTCGAGTCTCAGTTTGCTGACGTGGTATTACGGCCGGCAGTTTCATCCATTCGTATTATTGCCCTTTGCTGCGGCAATTACCGTGTTATTTCAGCCAAGCTACGCCTGGGGTGATTTGGGATGGCAGCTGAGTTTTGCTGCATTTGCGGCAGTGATGATCGTAGGTCCATTGTTTCAAAGTTACTTCTTTGGTGAGAAAGAACCGGGGATGATACGACAAGTTTTGGGTGAAACGGTTGCCGCGCATGTTGTCACGATACCGATTGTTGTGCCAGCCTTTGGTTTACTTTCGAATGTGGCTATTCCGGCTAATATTTTGATTGTGCCATTGGTACCGTTGGCGATGCTTTTGACATTCATTGTCGGTGTTACGGCGTTAGCAATTCCATCGATCGCTGAGGTCGTTGGCTTGCCGGCAAGTTGGTTATTGCACTACATGACGTTTACGTCGCAGTACCTTGCAGGATTGCCATGGGCACAAACAAAGGTGAATCCTACGTGGTGGATGATTGTGGGGTATATTGTTCTGCTTGTCGCAGTCTGTGTGTATATGCAACGAAAAACGAAGTTTAGTTTACGCGGAGTAAATATTGTTGAATAAACTACCGTGGGCGATCGCTGGCAGTTTCACGGGCGAGGTCGGCGAGTAAATCGTCAACAATATCAGTACTAAAGTCACCATATTTTTTGCTGACAGCCGTGTGGATCAGGAAGTCGGCAAGTTTTGGATTTTTTGGCAGGATCGAACCGTGCAGATAGGTTCCAATGACGTTCTTGTAGCGTGCGCCTTCGTATCCGTCCTTTGAATTATTGCCAGCTCCTTTGACAACAGTCGCGAATGGTTCAGCATGTTCACCGAGGAAGGTTTGACCGCTGTGGTTTTCGTAGCCGATGATATCACCAAATTCTGCGTTGTTTGTGACGATATTACCGATCAGTCGTTCGTTTGTTCCGTGAGTTTCAATGTCTAATATGCCAATGCCAGTCAATGTATTACCGCCAAGGGTCTTAAAGAAGTTGCCGAATAATTGATAGAGTCCACACACGAGTAACATTGGTACGTCTTTTTCAGCGAGTGCCTTTAGCTGTGGCCCAATTTTTATGAGGTCTTCGTGAATAACTTCTTGTCCGCTGTCTTGACCACCACCACCAATAACGATATCGATGTCCGACGGGAACGTATCACCGACGTTGTAGTGAATGACGTTTGTTTCGTAGCCGTACCACTCGAGGCGACGCTGGATCACGAGAAGGTTTCCATAGTCTCCGTAGATATTCATATCTTTTGGATACAGCTGTAAGACAGTGATGATTTGCTTGGTCATGAAATAACCTCCACTTTGGTAATTTTACCGAGCTCACGGCGTAGTGCTAGCATGGCGGTGTAGGTACAGTAGATTCGCTTTGGCTTGTCTGCGTTATGAGCGATGAATTGACGGAGTGCAGTCGTCAGGTCACGCTCAATGTGTCCGATTACCACTTCGTCATACTGCAAGCGAAGCGCCATATCATAGGCACGAATACCGGCTACTTGGGAAACGCCCTCGTCTGAGAGACTTTCAAAATCAACGTCCCATAGCCACGACATGTCACGCCCATCGGCATAATTGTCGTTAATGGCGATCATCGTTGCGTAGCCTTCTGGAGAAAAAGACTTTAATCCAAGGCGGAATCCAGAGGGGTTTTTTACGAGTACGAGTTCGAGGGGTTTTCCTCCAACGGTCAATTCCTCACCTCGTCCGAAGGCGGGAGTAACGCTTGCGATTGTCGAAAGAATACTGTCCGCTTTAACTTCTGCGCCAAGCACTGCATAGGCAAGCGCAATTGCCGCCGCACTGTTAAATACATTGTAGACGCCGTTGAGTTTTAGTGTCGTAGAGAATTCGTGACCAGCCAGGTCATAAGTAGCCTCGTTGCCAGAATATTTCTTCAGAATAACGTTTGCGGCTGGTCGTTTGACTCTCTTTACCCCATTACCGCGCATATCATCGTCACTGGGAAAATCACCCAGTAGTTCGTCACTGAGTCCAAACAGCTCAACTTTTTGATCTGTCAGTGCGTTTTTAATTGCAAGTACTCGAGCATCTTCGCGGTTGAGCACCACAGTATCGGTTGTGGCTATAGCGATCTTTTCGAGCATTTTAGCGGTTGCATCAATTTCACCAAATCGATCAAGTTGATCACGCATGACATTCAGCAACAGGCTGTAGCGGGGTGGAACGGCTTTTACGAACGGAACTGCATGAGCTTCATCTAGCTCCAGTACGGCAATATCAGCATCAAGGTTTCCTTTGATATCAATATCACCCAGAAGGGCTGCGGCAACACCCCGCGTGAAGTTACTGCCTGTTCGGTTGGTGAAGACTTTTAATCCGTGTGCCTCTAGGAGCGCCACGACCATCTTTGTCGTGGTTGTTTTTCCATTGGTGCCACTAATAACCACAACACCTCTTGGAAGCTGAGCGAGGGTTTGTTTAATAAAATCTGGGCTGATCTTTTCAACGAATAATCCAGGAAGTGCTGATCCGCCACCGCGAAGACGAGCCACGTGACGAACGGATTTTCCTAAGACGATAACTAATGACTTAAAGTGGTGAGGCATATAGACCATTATATCGTATAATGAAGCTATGTTTCTGGTGGGAATAATCTCTTGGTG
>DATCQO010000013.1:0-116568 GCA_036569465.1 Candidatus Microsaccharimonas sp. | reverse complement strand
ATCTTTCTCTTGGAACAATCCTCGCAGAGCAGAGAAGTACTTATATGACTGTCCTAAGTATACACCCGCCTATAGCATGAGCGTCAAGTATTGATTTACCCCTACTATGTTACTCGTTCGTATTTACATTTTATAGGTTTTGTGCCATAATCACCCCGTTGCCGTAGGCCTTTGATCTGTTGATCATTAAGGTGCCTCGGTGGCACCTTAAATCTTAGGCTCACTACACATCTTTTATCCCCAAAAGAGCATCAGACCCTCTGTTGCTTTACGTCCCGAAAGAAAGGAAACCCTCATGAGGGCTTCTCGTTTCATGAAGAGTGCGGCTGCGGTATGTACCGTTTCAGCCATGCTCTTTCTGGGTACCGTCTCGGCAGCTAATGCCGCAGACGGAGTTCCCGATCCTGCCGCGACGCCCGTCGTCGCCACAGCGGATCCGAGTCCTTCACCGGACTCGGCACCCGTTGCTGCACCTGCAGCCGACCCCGCGCCTGCAGCACCTAGCTCGACCGCCCCCGTGGTGGCCGACACGGATGCTCCAGGCGCACCGACCGAGAAAAGCAGCCCGCCGCCGCCGGCAATCCAGCCAGCGCCTCAGGTCGCTGCTCGAATCGCGAACAACGGCAACGAGACCCCTAAAAAGGTCTTCGTCTGCAAGTACGTTGGCACCCCTGGTGTCGACGAACGTCCGCAGACAGGCCAGAACCCGATCTCGGTCAGCGTCAGCGCGATCCAGCACAACGAGTGGGATGGTACGGTTCCGGGGTACTTCTCGGATGCCCATGACCGTTCCTACGTGCTCGCATACGACACAGGGCAGACCAAACCGGACGTCTCGGCATGTCCGACTCCGGTCGGACCGCCACCGGTAGTGCAGAAGGAAGTGGGTTTGTACATCTACCCGCTTCTCGACGCAACCCAGGCTCCCTCATGGGAGAACTCGGGCACGCAGATCTTCTGCAAGAGCAAGGACGGCGACACGTGGTTTACTACAGTCAGCTGCACCTTGCCTCCGCAGGTCTGTGGCGCGAGCTGGGGCTACCAGCAAGACAAGGTCAAGGACTGGGGCTACGCCGGCGCTTTCAACTGGCCGTCGAGCATCCAGTACCCGACCGACAACATCGGATGGCCGCCGATCTACGATGCGAAGCACGGACTCCTGTCCGAGCTGACCACCGTTCCGGACTGCACACCGCCTCCGCCCACGGACGTCTGCAAGAACATTGCAGGCGACCAGGCAACCGTTCCGGCGAACTTCGTCCAGGACGGTGAGAACTGCGTGCCGGTTCCCGCTGTGTGCACCGCTTCGACTGTCGATGCCACTACGTGGTCGACTGAAGATGGTGCGCCGACCGTAGGCTACGAAGGCGCCGACTTCTCGACGCCAAATGTAGCCGACAAGGTGAACTACTTCGGACGCACGCTCAACGTGCCGTTCGCAGGAGTCACCGGAGGTTCGTACACCGTGAAGAACACGGGTGGCCCTATCGCCGCCTACGACTTCGAGGTGTGGCAGACCGGATCGGCCGCATTCGCGACCATCGTGTTCGAACCGTACGTGAACGGACTAACTGGCACCGGAACCTCCGGTGATGGCGCGTTCCACACGTACGTGATCACGGGATCCAGCCTCGTCTGGAACTCAAAGATCACCAGTGGAGAAGGATCGCAGGCCCAGCCTGTAACCCTTACCCGTATGCAAGAGCTCATTCCCGCGGCCACGCTCATCCGAGCTGGTCTGGGACAGGGCAAGAACAACGCGGGTTCGCTGTCGACGGTGAGTTCCTTCACCGACCCGGCATGTGGCTACACTGTCTTCCCCACGAAGCCAGCACCGGTCGCACCAAGCGCCACGGTAACGCACGTCTGCACCGCAGACGGGCCGAACCTGACGTTCCACCTCGCCGCTGGTACCAGTGACACGACGTTCCAGTTCCTCATCAACGGGGTTCAGGTCGAAGAGCACACAGTACTGGCAGGCGAAGAGTACACGGGCGATATCTCTCTGGGTGAAGACTCCTTCGGTGGCTCTGCTACCGTCGAGGTCACGTCCGGCGAGGTCTCACTGACCGGTGAGCTGGTCGTTTCGACGGATTGCAACACCCCTGGGGTAGTGCACCCGGAGAACGTCTGGTTCAACGACAGCTGTGGCGTGTCGGATGATTCCATCAACGCGCCTGGTTCTCAGGTCGGGGATGCGGTCACCTACAGGGATTCTGAAACGGGAGACGTCACCACGTCCACCGAGAACGAGTCCGAACTGGGTGGCTACTTCGTCAACGACAAGATGAGCAGCGCAAATGTTCGCAGCGCCCAGGTGTTGTTCCTTCCATACGGTGATGTCACCATCGCCGAACCGGGACCGGATGACACCTACACGATCGTCACGATCGATGGCATCAAGTACGCCCAGTGGACGTACACGTTCGACAGCACGCCGTGCCCGCTGACGGTCATCGCGACGCCTCCGGCGCCCGTGGTGAACCCGGCAACTTGCACGGCTGATGGTTCGCTGCCGCCCCTCACGGACGGCGAGAGCTACACGGCTGCGTACAACCGCGCATTCAACGGACCTGGCGCCTACACGGTGGTTTACACCGCCAATGCAGGCACCACGTTCAAGGATGGCTCAACTGTTTCGTACGACCTCACGGTCGCATCGAAGCTGACGAGTGGTTGCACGACGACGACCAGCAATGGTGGACCCAGCTCGCTGGCGTTCACAGGCGCTGACGTCGCCGGTGGTGTGTCACTGGCAATCGCACTCCTGTTCGCAGGTTTGCTGATGATCAACCCGACGCGTCGTCGGATCTTCGGATTCGTTCGCCGTATCGCGGGCCAGACCGGTCGTCACATCCAGGCGTAGTGAGCACAAGAACCTGCAATTCAGACAGCGTCTGAAAAAATCCGCCATACCCGGCGGGCCTGCCCCTTAAAAGGCAGATGCGTCTTCTTTGAAGACAAGGGGGCCCTCGAAAGGGGGCCCTTCTTCATGCCCAAAAATAGGGGTCATGATATACTAAAAGGAATGAAACGCGTCGATCTTACGCCCACCGCCGTCCTGAATCCATCGACGTCAAAACCGCTGATTGACGACTTTATGATACCCCTGCTTGCCGAGCGTACCGAAGAGGCACGTCGCATTAATCCACACTACGAAACACTGTGGCAAGATATTCAAAAACTTTATAATGCTGGTGGCAAGCGCCTTCGTTCATACATGACACTATTGGCCTTTGAAACCTTCAGCGAAAAGCCTGTCACGTCAATCCTACCAGCGGCAGCCGCCCAAGAACTGTTGCATATCGCGATGCTTATCCATGACGATATTATTGACCGCGATGACATACGTCACGGTATCAAAAACATCTCTGGTGAGTACATGGACCACTACGAAGAGATCATCGAAGACGCGCATGATCGTCGCCATTATGCCAGTAGTGCTGCAATACTTGCGGGAGACCTTCTTATTTCAGAAGCTTACATATTAATTACTGAAACTGATGCTAATCCAGCAGCCATACTGACGGCGCAAAGGCTCCTTTCGAAAGCGATGTTTCAGGTCATCGGCGGAGAACTACTTGATACCGAAGCTGCATTTCGCGGTGCTGATGCTGCCGACCCACTTGCAATTGCCGAACAAAAGACTGCTAGCTATTCATTCGTCGGCCCTTTTTTGACCGGTGCAACACTGGCCGAGGCCACACCAATACAACTTGAGCGACTACAACGATTCGGTGAACAACTTGGTATTGCATACCAGTTACGCGACGATATGATTGGTATTTTCGGCAACCAGCAGGCAACGGGAAAAAGCGTCAGTGGCGACATCCTTGAAGGCAAACGAACGTTTTTGATCGAAGAGTTCAATAAGCTTGCCGACGAAACGCAACGCATCACTTTTGATGCGTTGTTTGGACGACACGACTTGAAAGCTAAAGAAATTGACACCGTCAGAGCACTACTCGTAGAAAGTGGCGCCAAAGCTGCCGTCGAGACGCTGATTAACGCCTATCAAAAACATACTCACGTACTATTAAATGAGCTTGACCTCGACGAAGCACATCACGCCGCATTCAGCAGCTTGATTGATATGTGCCTCACGCGAGACTACTGATTACTATCTGTTAATCTGAGAGAATAGAAAGGATATTGCCCGAAGGGTCGGTGAACCAGGCAATATCTGGGCCGTAGCCAGCTGCCTTACCGCGAAGAATACCATATTCATCCTGAGGAACGGGCATGTTGTCATACCGAGTAAACTCAACACCTTTTTCACTCAATTGCTCGACTGTTTCGGTGATATCGTCGACAGGGAAGTTAAGAATAGTGAAAGTTGCAGGCACGTGATCGTCTTTTGCATACACAAAAATAACCAATTCTTTGCCAAGATGCAGCTCAAGTCCCATCCCGGTGTTCTTTACATCGAGTTCCAGAATATGTCCGTAGAACTCCTCGGCCTCATCAAGATCTTTGACGCTAAAACCACTAAATGCTTTACTACCTCGTAACATAGCACCTCCTTAGTATACTCCTACATAATGTACGCGACCTCTAGACAAATAAAGTAGCTTGTGCTATAATGAAACTATTGCATCCGAATGGATACCGCCTCTCACGGTTAGTCAAGCCTACGGCTTAAGACCTTACCTAGTGAGAAATCGTCATAACGATCGGTTCTCGCTGTTCTGTTGCCGTGAATATTTTTTATCCCAGAAAGGGAACTATAGCTTTATGCCATATCAAAATCGCTCAACAGCGCCTCGCGGCGCACGTCCCGGACACCGTTCATTCGGTGGCTCATCACAAGGAGGCCAAGGCGGCCAACGTCGTTCTAGTGGCGGTGGAAACCGTCGTGGAGCATACATCCACCCAAGCAAGTTTATTAACAAAGCAGTAACTGCAGCTGAAGAAGTTGTCTACGAATCAAAGCACGAGTTCACGGACTTTGCTTTTAGCCCTGATGTGCAACACAACATCGTTGAAAAGGGATACAAAATCCCTAGTGCCATCCAAGACCAAGCGATTCCACTTATCCTCGATGGAAAAGATGTTATCGGTCTTGCAAACACTGGTACTGGTAAAACAGCTGCCTTCATCTTGCCAATCATCGAAAAAATTCGTGGTGGCCAAGACTTTAACTCTGTCCTCATCATGGCTCCAACCCGTGAATTAGCCGTACAGATCGACGAACAGTTCCGTGAATTCTCACGTGGTATGCGTCTTTTCTCAGCACTGTGTGTTGGTGGAATGAACATCGAACGTCAGATCCGCGACCTTCGTCGTCGTCCACATGTCATCATTGGTACTCCAGGTCGTCTTAAGGACCTCATGAAGCGCCGTGAACTCAAGCTTGATACGATCAAATTCCTCGTCCTCGACGAAGCCGACCGTATGCTCGACATGGGATTCATCAACGACATTCGTGAAATTGTTGACCAAACACCACGTGATCGTCAAACACTATTCTTTAGTGCAACGATTACACCAACGATTCAGTCACTCGTGAACACATTCCTGAACAGTCCTGTTGAAGTTTCTGTTCGTACTGCTGAAACAGCTGAACATGTTGAACAAGATATCGTCGAAGCGCGTGACAAAGATCACAAACTTGAGACACTTGTGAACATGCTTGGTGGTGAAGACTTTGCGAAAGTCCTTGTCTTTGGTGAAACAAAGTTTGGCGTCCAACGTCTTTCTGACCACCTTGAACAAAGCGGCTTTAGCTCTGTTGCCATCCACGGTAACAAGTCTCAGTCACAACGACAACGTGCGTTGAAGTCATTTAAAGATAACAAGGTGAACATCATGGTTGCAACAGACGTTGCTGCTCGTGGACTTGATATCCCTAATGTCAGCCACGTCATTAACTTTGACCAACCTGCAACCTACGAAGACTACGTTCACCGTATCGGCCGTACTGGTCGTGGTGGTGCAAGCGGAAAAGCTTTCACTTTCGTTCCTATGCAGAGCCAAAACCACCGTTAATATCTAACGGAAAATAAAAATACGCCCGTCGATATGATGGGCGTATTTTTTATTTGCGTTTCGTGAGTATTGAAGCGACAACCGAAAGCGACAGGAGGCCAACGACAGCCAACAAGAGGATTGCAGTAAATGTCAGGACTGGATCAAGACTAATCTCGAGTGTATTTGAAATACCTAGTACAGACATGAGTGCGATGACAAGTAAGATAATCATGCCATGTGCACGAGCTAATTCGTTTTTGAGAACCTTGTCTTTGATCTTAAATTTCGAGAAGTGTTTTTTGTTCATGCTTATGACTATACTCTTTCTATTAAATGAGGGCAATTATAGAGGTGCCGTAAGAGAAAACTATGGTATAATAACTCTTAGTTAAAACAACAGCTAATAACTGTGCCGATAAAAAGGCATGAAGGGAAGTTAACTTACAATGGCTAAGCACAAAAACTGGCACGGCGCAGCGCGAAAGCGTTTGCTAAAGAAAAAGCTCAAGAGCCTCAAGCTCAAAGGCAAAGTTCTTTAATACAAAACGACTCCATTGTGAGTCGTTTTTATTTTGATTGATACAGTGATAATTTATCAGATAGTATATGCCTGCACCGGCTACGAAATAACCGTCCATAGCCCATGAGATAAATATCACATCACTTTTTCAAAGCTTATGCTATAATATTTTTATAACATATCTGGGGTAAAGAATGTCTATTCAAAAACTTGTGTATGCAGGTGTCGGGGTACTCGCCTTGGTTGCTGTTGGCGCCACTCTTCTTATCACTCATCCATTTCAGCCATCGACAGGTACATCGGATTCATCAAGCACGGCGCTTCCTAGCATTACGGTCTCAAAAGTACAGCCTGTTGGTGATACAAATTTTTATCCAAAGTTCGCTATTACCGGCAACGCCAAGCGCATCTCGAAAGTAGAATTCCTGGTCGACGGCGTTGTTGTTGCAACGAATGACAAATCTCCCTACAGCACAAAAATTACGACAACATCACTAAAAGACGGCCAACATACGCTCATCATTAGAGTTATCGGTAAGGATGGTCATACCGAACTACAGCGTAAATCGGTAGCCTTTACGATCAAACATGCAGCCGGAGCAACTCCAGCAGCGCCCGGAACCACAACGCCAAAACCAACAACAACGGCAACCACTACAACGTCTGGCGCAACCGTCATTCCACCAGCGACGCCCACCACACCCGCAACGGTTTCAGCGTTTCAGAATCTTGCTTTAATCCCTTGGGAGGGGGGACCAAACTATTGGTCTCAGTTCAGTCGTGCCAATGCGGGTGGGTGGTCAAATCCAAACTTCTTCCCGATTGCTGTCTGGTACGACGGCTTTAGTAGTGACCAAGAAGTCCAATACGACCAAAGTCTTGGTATCAACACCTACACTGGTGGTCTGGATGCGGGTACTCAGTTTAGCCTTCTGACGGATAATGGTGCTTACTGGATTGGTGGCAAGGTGAATAATGGCTGGGACACGAACAGTCCTAACTGGGTAGGGGACTTCTTGGACGACGAGGTTGATGGAACGGCATCATCTCCGGCATCTGGCCGAGCTTACTTGCAATCACTGGTTGATGGACTGCAAAATGATGGCAGGTTTAAATACACGAACTATACCCAGCAAGTCGTCGCTAACTATATGGCGCCGTCCGACGCACGCGCCTACGTCAATAACTACACCCAGGCAGTTTCAATTGATATGTACTTTTACACGATCCCGTACTGTAGTGATACACCCTATCAAGATCCGTATATTGTCCCAATCGGCCAAGCGAATTGTCGAACTTCATCGAGCTACGGCAAAATAGCCAAAGCGCTCCGCATGCAAGATGCAACCGACGGTAAACTCCAAATGATCTGGCAATTTATCGAAAACCTCAACGGTGGTCCAGGCACGAATGCACCGTGGGTGTACGTCACACCAAGTCAAATAAAAGGTTCAGTCATGAGCTCGATCATTAATGAAGCCCGCGGTATCGTGTACTTTAACCAAAGTCTGTCAGGCCCATACCAAACCGGGAACGTCTTCCGGCAATCACAAGTCGATCCGAGCTTCCCATACATGGCGCAGATTAACGCGACCAAACAGGTGAATGCCTTGATCCAACAACTAGCACCGGTCATTAATACTCAGTCGTACCAGTATTCATTCGGCGGTGGGCTGGATACAATGTTGAAGCAATATAGCAATTCAGCATATATTTTCGCGATGATTGACGGCTCATCGCAACCAGGCAGTCGGCAGTTTACACTGCCATCTACCTTCCATGCGTCGTCAGTCGAAGTTGTGAACGAAAGTCGCACACTTCCGATTACAAATGGCACGTTTACCGATAGCTTTGCTACCGAGGACGCGTATCACGTCTATAAAATCAACATCTAAAACGAGAAGACAATGACACAATCGAGTTACCATTGCAGTCTGGGTGAGAAGGGTATAAACTGTTTAGCATATGCGTATTAAGCAAGGTGTGAGTTACCTTACAAGTGCTAGGGTAGGTCAGCAGATTCAAAAGCATGCCCTACAGATCACTATCGTAGGCGTGACGCTTGTCCTTCTCCTGATGGCATCGATCGTGTTGATTCGCACGACACATGCTTCGCCGCCGTGTCCATGTACTGTCTTTGCGGCGTCGGAACCATCCGTACAACCAGGCTTATTTTCGCAACCTGGTGGTATCGAAGTTGGTTTTCGCTTTCAAACTGATCAAACCGGGTATATCTCGGGTATTCGTTTTTATAAAGTAGCCGGAATGACCGGAACGCACACGGCATCGCTGTGGGATAAGTTCGGGACCCGAATTGCTCAGGCAACCTTTAGCAGTGAATCGGCAGCTGGGTGGCAGCAAGTTAACTTTAGCCCTGTGGCCGTCACACCAAACCTCACGTACACCGCCTCTGTCTTTATGGCAGATGGTGAATACCCGGCATCGTCGGCCTACTTTACATCGGACATTTCTAATTCGCCACTCATGGCAAAACGCAATTCTACCGCATATGATGGACTCGGCAATAGTGGACAAGGTGCCTACAACGCTAGTGGCTCTAGCGGCTATCCAACGGGGTCATTTAATGCGACCAACTATTGGGTTGATGTGTCGTATATTGGATCAACCAGCGCTTCCGGTCCAGCCGTATCAGCACATACGCCACTTTCAAATGCAACAAATGTTCCCGTAACAGATGCGGTGACGACGACATTGGATCAACCGCTGGATCCAGCGACGATTGGTAGTAATTCATTCGTCGTGAAAGATAGTAATAATACGACTATTCCCGGGACGATCACCTACGATACAAGTACATACTCTCTTAAATTTGTACCGACCAGCACTTTCCAGACCAGCACGACCTATACAGTGACGCTCCCAAGTGGCAGTCAAGGATTGACCGATCTGCAAGGTCGCCATTTAGCCGCTGACGTTACCTGGTCATTCACCACTTCTTCGACAGGACTGACATGTCCATGTACGCTACGAAACAATCAAAACCCAAGTGGCTCACTATCGGCGCGAGACGGCGCGGGCTATCCGTCGGGTCTTGAACTAGGTATGAAAATCGTGCCAACCACCAATGGCTACATCACTGCGATACGCTTTTACAAGCCTATCATTACGACCGATGCTAGCAACACCGGCCACATCTGGGACGCAAATGGTAACAGTCTTGCAACGGTTACATTTGCAAACGAAAGCGACTATGGATGGCAAGAAGCAACACTATCATCGCCGCTCAGTGTCACGAAGGATACGGTATATGTCGTATCCTACAGTACCGCAGCAGCAATATACCAATATACGAACGGCCTCTTGGGGACGACACTGACATCACCCGGATTTGTTGTCTATCCATCCGGCGATAGTCGCAATACGACCCTGGGGAGTAATACCGGTAACTTCGTCTACAAATCGGTAGCAGGATTATATCCTGATTCAAGCAGCCTCAATACCTACCATATCGATGCCGTTTTTGCGAAACAGTCGTCCGACATCATTCCGCTCCACGTCACGAATGTACAGCCAACTGATAAAAGCTACGGCGTCCTCCATACAGCCAACGCAGCAGCAACCTTCGATCAAGCGCTGGATGCCTCAACAGTGAATAGCACGAACGTTAAGGCGTATGATGCGAATAACAGCCTAGTCGCCGGTACGGTTACTTATGACGTAACCAAGCGAACAATTAGCTTTACACCAACCTCACCGTTTAGCTATAACGCGACCTATACCATACGCATCAGTAACCTCATCAAAGACATGCGCGGCGTCAGTTTGGGATCAAACTATAATTGGTCACTCACGACCGGTAGCCAGCTTGCGACCGACATAACGCAGGGGAGGGGTGGTCCTATCCTTGTCATTACCAGTAGCACTAACCCGTACAGCACCTACTACGCCGAAATACTGCGAACTGAAGGATTTAACTATTTTGACGTAAAAGATATTAGCACCATTAACACTGCAACCCTCGCTAACTACACGACCGTTCTCTTGGCGCCGGTCAGTGTGACGCAACCACAAGTTGATATGTTGACTAACTGGACGAACGGCGGCGGAAGTTTCATCGCAATGCGTCCAGACAAAAAATTCACTAGTTTACTGGGTATTACTGACATGGCTCAGACAGCAACAAACCAATACCTCCGAACCAACGTCGCATCTGCAGCTGGGACTGGTATTGTTGATGACACCATCCAATATAAGGGCGTCGCCGATAAGTACACCCGCAGTGGTGCCGACGCAGTTGCAACACTTTATAGCGACAGCTCAACCGCAACTGCATATCCGGCCGCGATAACGCGCACCGTCGGGTCGGGGACTGCCATGGCATTTACCTTCGATTTGGCTCAGTCGGTTATTGGCCTCCATCAAGGTAATCAATCCTGGTCAGGACAAGACCGTAACGGTGATGGCACCATACGATCGAACGACTTATTTTACGGACCTGCATCCAGTGACCCGCAATCTGACTGGCTCGACAATTCAAAAATAGATATTCCTCAGGCTGACGAGCAGCAACGCCTATTAGCTAACATGATCACCACAGCGATGAAGGAGAGCCTACCTGCGCCGCGTTTCTGGTACCTGCCCGATACGCAAAAGGCGGCACTTGTCCTAGCGGGGGATGACCATGCTGAGCTTAATAAAGACGGCACCGAACAAACATTGAATAATTGGTTAAACGAGAGCCAAACAGGGTGCTCCGTGATGGATTGGCAGTGTGTTCGGGCAACACATTATGTCTACACCAGTAGTCCACTGACCGTTTCTCGAGCCGCACAGTACAACTCACTTGGTTTTGAACTTGGCAGTCACCCATCCTATTCCGGTGGTTGTGGCAATTTCTCAACCTATGCAGACCTCACGAGTCACTACAGCAGCGATCTTCTTGCCTTCCAAACAAAATACTTTACGTTACCCGTGCAAACGACCGTACGATTCCACTGTTACTTATGGCCAAGCTGGGACTGGATGCCTCGCGCTGACCTGCTTAATAATGTTCATTATGACCTCAACAGCGTCGCCTATCCAGCGAGCTTAGTTGGAACTCATAGTCCATTAGTATCAGGGTCGGGAATGAATATGCGCCTGACGGATGCATCTGGTGCGCTGCTCGATGTTCATCAGGGCGTGACGAACTTCGATAATGCATCAGCTGGTACGACGTCGATCGCAAAAACATTTGATAATGCCCTTGGCGCGACTGGTTACTATGGGATGTTTGGAAGTCACTACGATATGACCGATAGCTATGCGTCCACACTGCTATCAATCGCCAAAAGCCGTAATATCCCAACGATCACTAGTCAGCAGGCACTGCAGTGGCTCAGTGGTCGCGAGAGCTCAAATTTCTCACAGCTCGCTAGCACCGCACAAGGTAAAGAAACCTTTACGATCACAACAGGTGAGGGCGCGCATGGGCTACAGGCTATGATCCCCACCTCAGACAAAGCTGGATCACTCCAAACGATTACCATTGGTGCACAGCCAGTCACGTACCGTACGGATGTCATAAAAGGGGTTCAGTACGCGATCTTTAATGCCATTCCAGGTGATTATACGGTGATGTACAGCGACTTTGGGTTTGTTATACCTGTGGTGTCTCCAACACCGACACCGACACTATCGACCACCGCCGCACGTACCAGTTCACAGCCCCTCGCAACCAGCACTGCAACCGAGGTTGATCCGACACCTACTATTGTCGATCCTACCAAGACGAATCCAACTAAAGATTCACCAGACACCACCGGCACAATACAAGATACTCCAAAAACGGTCGCTCAAAATATCGCGCTGACCGTGGGTATTGTTGGTGGTTCGGTTGTGGCACTGACCGCCATTGGACTTGCGATTGCACGCACTCGTCGTCGCAACGAATAAGATAGATAGAATTCGGACCGCTCTTTACTGCGCGCCGATTTTCAAGACTTCGCCCGAAAGCTTATCACGGAAATACCCATCGTGACTCACGTAAATAATCGCACCAGAATATTTACCAAGGGCAGTCTCAAGTTCTTCGACACTCGGAAGGTCGAGGTGGTTCGTTGGTTCGTCGAGGATCAAAAGTTGTGGGTCATTGGCAAGCATCGCAATCAATTGGAAACGTGCTTTCTGGCCACCACTCAGGCGTTTTACCGGTGTTTTACCATCGCCTTCAGTAAAGAGGTAGTCGCTCATGATTGCACGAATTTTGGTGGTCGAGATAGGAAGTTCACGGTTGAGATACATACGCTCAATTGCTTCTTCAAGTGGCATGTCAAAGTACGTAGGGGACACTTCTTGTTCGTAGATGCCGACACGGACCTGTTTGTCCAATGTTAATTCGCCGTCAAACTGCGTAATAGATTCGTCGCCAAGAATGGCTTTAATAAGCGTCGTTTTACCAGCACCGTTACGGCCACGGAACTCAATCGCTTCGCCTTCGCGCAGGTCGATGTTAATACCAGCAAATAGCGGTTTGTCATAGCCAAGGCTGACGTTACGGCCAGAAATAAGCACGTGCTTGCTTCGTGATTCGTCGGATTTAAGGTTGATGCGAACATTCTTCGCTTTGAATTTGTCGTACTGCGCCGCAACTTTGTAGTTAAGGTTGTCAACAGAATCTTTATCGATCCAGAAAGTTGGCTTGCTGCGTGTTTGTAGTTCGGCGAGTTCTTTGCGGCCTTCTTCTTCAAGGCGTTTGAAGCGTTGAATTGTCCCACCATGGCGAGACTTTTCCTTAAAACGTTGATATTCGATAACCTTGGCTTTTAAGTTAACGATACGTTTTTCAATCATTTCAAATTCGTTCATTTGGCTACCAGTCGAAACGGCATTTTGTTTCAAATATGCGTCGTAATTTCCCTTAAAGGCCTGTGATCCACCGTCCTTTAGCTCAACGATGCGATCGACTTCACGAAGCACATCACGGTCGTGAGTAATCAAAAGTACGCCCTCATGCGCGCCCTTAAGCCACTCAATAAACTGATCTTTTGCGATGTAGTCCATGTGGTTGGTTGGTTCGTCGACCAATGCTAAGTCAGCATCCGAGTGCATAATCTTCACCACTTCAACAAGTCGCTTTTGTCCACCAGACAGAGTAGAAAATTCACGGTGCGCAATATCAGGCAATTGAAAATTTGTTAGTTCGCGTTCAATTTGTTCTTCGATTTGGTAAAAACCCTTATCGTCAAAACGAACCAGCGCATCGCTATATGTGTTGATTTTTTTCATGTCGTCACCCATCGTCAGGGGATAGGTTTCAATAATGTGGCTCAACCCAGAGTACTCGGGTAGTCCCTGCAGTACGTATTGCAAGACGGTTTTATCACCAACATCGTGGTATTCCTGCTGAGTCGCGACAATAACCGTACCTGGCTTGTAAGTGATATCCCCCGTGAAGTCTTTGTCCATACCAGCAAGGATACCGAACAAGGTAGATTTCCCAACACCATTACGTCCAATGACGCCAATTTTTTCACCATCGTTAATAGTGAACCGCACGTTTGACATGAGGGACTTTGGTCCAAAGGACTTTTCGGTAATTGTAATATCGGAAATCATAACCTATCCATTGTAACAGATGTGGGCGCGCTTGTCCTTGCTAAAATATATTTTCTGTGACATAGCTATACCTCCAGCCAATATGTACTGTATGAGACCAAAAATTAAGCTAAAAAACAGGCATTAATGCCTATGCTTTACCTCTGTTATCTGGTATCATTAGCACAGTGGTTAATACACGTGATATAACGTGCAACGAACTGGAGAATAGGTGAGGGTAAAAAATCGTAAGACGGCAGTGTCTTTACGGAAAATTGTGAACCGTTTGACCCCGCCTCACAAGTGGAACAAGCGCCAATGGATCATCGCCGCGGCGATTTTTTTAGCTATCCTTGTCCTCGTGACGACAACGACCGTGCTGATTGTTTCTCATAAAAAGCCCGAGCAAAACTTTGGTAATCTGATCGTTAATCAGTATCGCAAAAATCTTCCTAATTTGAAAAAAACTGCTGAAGCCGAAAAAAGTAATATTGATGCTCAAAAAAATTATGCAATCGCCCTTTACGCAAGTGGCAACCTTCAAGATGCAAAAAATAGCTATGAGGCTATTGTTAAAACCTCACCCGACGCGACAACTTATAACAATCTTGCGAATGTATATAGGGACCTTGGCGATACTACTGCTGCGATCGATGCGTACAACAAAGCAATCACGCTTGACCCCTCACAGATTAACAGCTATGCAAACCTTGCGAATGTACAACTCTACAGATTAAATAAGCCGGCAGATGCAATTGCAACCTACAAAAAAGGACTTGTGACGCTTCAAAATAATAGTCAGCTTGAATTCCTCTTGGGGGTTGCCTACGAGCAGGCCAATCAGCCAGACCTCGCCCAGCAAACCTACGAACATATTTTGACCTACGAACCAAACAACATCAGTGCAAAAGCCAGCCTCCAACGCCTAGGTGAAGCAAAGTGATGAGACCACAAAGACTAAACCTCGTTGTCAGACCAATATTGCTTGGCCTTTTAACATTTACCGCCTTTCTCGTTGCGACCGCACCAACTGTTCACGCAGCTGCCGCACCGACGGTTACGAGCATCAGCCCCGCAACCGGATATGCCCAAGGTGGTGATAGCGTCACCATCACCGGAACAAATTTTGATTCAGGGGCAACCATCATGTTCGGTACGACCCCGGCCAGTTCGGTCTCATGGGTGAGTGCGACGACACTTACCGCTATCACACCGGTTGAAACCCTCGGACAAAAAGACGTTACTGTGACAAATAGCGACAGTCAATCAGCCGTGTTGGTAAATGGCTTTACCTATGTCGAGGCAGCTCCATCGATTGGCACGATTTCACCAAACGTCGGTCCGGCTGTCGGCGGCAAGACGGTGACTATCACTGGTAGTGGGTTTAGTAATGGACTCAAGATAATTACTCAACTATCAACAAATACTGCAGTCAACGGATTCTCCTGTGGGCTATACAACACAAACCAGGCGTACTGTTGGGGGTATAACGGCTTTGGACAACTTGGTAACAATGCAACTATTGCGCAGAATGCCCCTGTTGCAGTCAGTACCGCTGGGGTTCTGTCGGGAAAAACAATTCGATCGATCAGTACCGGCGATAGTCATGCCTGCGCCATTGCCTCAGATGGAAATGGGTACTGTTGGGGTCGTAACCAAGCAGGGCAACTGGGTAACGTCGTTGCAAATCAATCACTTGTTCCTGTTGCGGTTGATATGACTGGTGCGTTAGCCGGAAAAACACTGGTCTCGATTTCTGTCTCAAGCGCGACCAGCTGTGCCATTGCCTCAGATAGTAATGGCTATTGTTGGGGCCAAGGTACTTCGAGCCAACTCGGTAACAACGGGACGGCAAATTCAACTGCACCAGTTGCTGTCGATACGACGGGCGTGCTAGCCGGCAAGACATTACGGTCCATTTCAGTTGGTGACTTAAACGTCTGTGCTATTGCTTCTGACGGCAATGCCTATTGTTGGGGATCAAACACTAATAAACTTGGGAATAATTCAACAACTCCTTCGAAGGTACCGGTTGCTGTCTCTACCGCAGGGGTACTAGCTGGTAAAACTATTAAAAAGTTAAGCACGGGCTTCAATACCTCATGTGTCATTGCATCGGATAATCTTGTGTATTGTTGGGGTATCAGCGCAAGCGGCCAATTAGGTGGAACTGGAACTGGTATAGTGCCCATTGCTGTCAATACGGCCGGTGTTTTAGCTGGAAAAACGATCCTAGACGTTTCTGTTGGAGTCACCCATACGTGTGTGATTGCCTCTGATGGTAATTCGTATTGTTGGGGGAATCCAGGGGACGGACTGGGATACAACAGTACAGCTACAGCGACAACTCCAGTCGCGACGACCATGAGTGGGGCATTAGCAGGCAAGACATTGCTTTCAATTGACGCAGGGTATCAACGAACCTGTGCGATCGCATCCGATTATCAAAAATATTGTTGGGGCTCAAACAGTAGCAACCCGTTTGGATCAGCAAGTGGGTCAAGCACGCTTGTCGCAGCAGCAACAACACTACTGCAGTCAGCTAGCCCTGTCGTTTCATTCGGCGCAACAACTGCTGCTTCAACCCTTATCTCGCCTAGTCAGTTAACCGTCGTGTCACCAGCCCATACGGCCGGTATCGTCACTATGTCGGTCAAGAACTATGATAACCAAACCGGGACACAAGCCTCTGGGTACGAATTTGTCACGGGGCCAACCATCTCGAGCATTAACGCCAACTTTGGTGATATAGCTGGCGGGAATACAGTAACTGTCACTGGTAATCATTACTACGACGGTATGAAATTAAAAATTGGGGGAGTATACGCAACCAACGTTATCGTCACAAACCAGACAACATTAACAGCTACCGTTCCTGCAAGCACAGCACCAGGTGCAGTGGACGTCATTGTTGAAGATGAGTACGCGCAAACAGCAACCCTCACCGGCGCATATACCTATAAATTACCAACTCCAACGATTACATCGGTCTCACCAAACATTGCAGCTATGGACTCTTCGGCGCAAATCACAATCACGGGTACGAACTTTGTTGCCAAGCCAGTGAGTGGAACATACTACAGTGTTCAATTTGGTGGCACAGCCGCTACCGGGGTGACGTTTGTTGATGCGCAAACGTTACACGCGACACTGCCAAGCCACGCATTAGGTACGTATGATGTCACCGTCACGAGTGCCTATAGTGCAACCGCCACACTGACCAACGGCTTTACCTACACCGCTAGTAACTATGCATTTACGAATACCGCTTTGACCGTCTCGACCGGCCAGGCAGGGAAGCTAACGATCACACAGCGCAATTCACTCAACTCGCCAATTATCTCAAACGTCAATACGACCGTGACGCTCGCCTCAACATCGGTTACTGGCCAGTTTGCCAGAGATTTAAACGAGAATGCATCGACCCGATGGACCTATACCAGCGTTGTTATCCCGGCCGGATCGTCGTCGGTCGATGTTTGGTATATGGACACGACAAAAGGAACACCAACGATTACTGGCTCTGTGACAGGTACTCCAACATTTACACAGAATGAAACGGTTACCACACCGTACCGACTACAGGTCACTGGTGTCAGTACGCCAATAAAATCAGGCGACCCGAGTTCAGTGACTGTTCGCGTTGTCGACTATTTAGGGAGTCCTCAAAATAATTACACAGGAACGGTTACCTTTAGTTCAACCGATTCGTCGGCACAGCTTCCTGCGCAGTACACGATGACGGCTGATGATCGCGGCATCAAGACGTTCACAAATGGAGTGGTCATGCATACACAAGGAACTTTCTGTGTCACCGCTACAGATAGCGTCGATCCCGTCATAGCAGGCAGCCAATGTAGCATTATTGTTCAAGCGCCCAGTACTGGTACGATCACAAGACTCGCCGTCACGACACCGTCGCAGTTCTTGAGCGCTAATACTACCAGTGGGCCAATAACCATCCAGTCACAGGCATCCGACGGAACGGCTATTCCTGTCGGATCCAATACGTCACTGTATTTGTATTCTAATTCCGGAACAGGTTCATTTAGTACCGATGGAATCACCTGGTCGTCATCACCGGCAACGGTCACCCTTCCATCCGGATCAAGTACATTAAACGTCTACTATAAGGACAGTGCGCAGCGGACCTCGACACTAAGCGTTCGAGACAGCATGTCCGATACGGCCGATGGAACAACCGGTGACTTTGGCTGGACAAATGCCGTGCAAACTATCGTGACCGGACTTGGTGTCGAGAGCAAGACGGGCGTCACTGGACCAGCCTCCCTCCTGACGAATGAAAAGGGGACCTACACCGTTCAGCTACAAGACCAAAATGGCAACCAGCTGACTGCGGCATCTGATATCGCAGTCCAACTTGCAACCACGACCACGTCGGCTCGGTTCTATTTGGCGACTGATACTTCGACGGCCTTAACGAGTCCTCAAACAATCACTATTCCGGCTGGGTCATCAAGCGTCACGTTCCTCCTCAGTGATTCAGCCCCAAGTAGCGGAACCACCTTCACGCACGTCACTGTTAGTGATGCGAGAACTAGCCCCAGCAATCCAATTACTCAGTCAAATTTTGATACACAAATTGTTGATGCCTATGCCAGTAAGTCTATTGTCCAGCCATCGAGCGCTAGCGTTGCAGCCGGCACACCTCTGCCCGTCGACATAAAACTGCAAAGTTCAACCAGTGCGCAGGCCTACGCCGTGACGACAACAAACGTCCTGCTTGCTGCGACCAATAGCGGAGAATTCTCGCTCACATCAAGTCCTTTTACGCCCGTCACGAACTTTAATTTCGCAAGGGGAGAAGGCGTCAAGACGGTCTATTTCCGTTCAACGCTCGCCGGAACAAGCCAAGCCAGTGCCACGGTCAGCGGACTGACCACCGTGCCATCTCCAATCACCGTTACAGCATTCGCACCGACCCGCTATGCAATTACCCCGGCTTCAAGCAGTATTCCGATCAGCACCCCATCAAGTGCGTTCACGATTACCAGTTACGATACATATGGCAATATCGCACCTCAATCGAGCAACACAACCATCTATCTTTATAGTTCTGCCGGAACGACGACATTCGCAAATAATAGTAGTGGTCCATGGAATATACAGTCAGTCACGATGCTAGCAGGACAGTCGTCGACGCAGTTCTATGTACAAGATAGCTCATTCCATGGTGCCGCAATCACCATTACGGCAAGTGATAGCGCCACACTCGATCAACCTGATACCGGACTGACAAATGGCACCACTGCAATAACAGTTATTGGCCAGCCGGTTGCTTCCATTGATATCACCACGCCAGCCCGAACCATCCAGGCCGGGGGAGTCACCAGCCAAATAGCAGTGACTGTCAAAAAAGCGGACGGCACGCCAGCGATTCAGGATGGAAACACTGCGCTACAACTTGTCGTCGGAACTGGAAATTTTGTTGCAACGCAAGACGCATCAGCTTCAGCTATTGGATCAATCACTCCCGCCCAAAACGCTAGTTCGGCCACCTTCTATTACACAAGCCAGCAAGTTGGCACTTTTACGATGACCGTTCGTCTTGCGACAAATCAATCAATCGCCACGACCCAATCGGTCACCGTGACGCAACAAGCACCGTCGGTGACGCAGTTCACTAGTACGCCGCAAACAATTGCCGCCTCGACACCGTCGGCGCCGATCACAATCGTCTTCAAAGACAGCTTTGGTAATACATCTCCGCTGCAAGCGAACGATACGCTGACGCTTTCTAGCACCTGTACGACAGGGTCATTCTCGCAGAGCAGTACAACATGGTCACCGGTGACAGATATTGCACTATCTAGTGGCGCAAGTTCAGCGACGTTCTATTATCAAGACACTAGCGGTGGTAACTGCACCCTCAGTGCATGGGTCCATAGTATGTCGGCCGTGACGCAATCAATCACCGTCAACGCCGTCATCACCATTCCAACGACGATTCGCATTTCGGGAAGTCAGACGGATCTTATCAAAGGCACTGATCGCACCTTTACTGTCGATTTACTTGATCAATTTGGCAACGTTATTGCAGCCTCGTCGCCAACTACCATCTACTTTGCATCCTCATCGCAAAGTGGCACATTTAATACGGGTAGTGTCATCTTTGCTATCGGCGATACGACAAAAACAGTCCGCTATAACGACCCCCAGGCAAGTTCGGTGACGCTGACCGCAAAAGACCAGCAAGCCTCAACTGATGATCCACAATCAATGGTTGATGGAACCATTGCGTTCAATGTTGTCGATGGAATCGCCACCAGCACCAAGTTATCGCCAGCGACGGCAACACTTCATGCCAGTGAAGTTCAACCGATGACCGTAACACTACAAAATGCAAATAACCTTACAATCAATGCGTCCCAACCAACTGCTATCTCACTTAGTTCATCCGATAACTCCGGCATCTTCTATAGCGACGCAGGCAAGTCACAGATTATCACGTCGATCACCATTCCCCAGGGCTCATCGTCAGCACCATTTTACTACTCACAAACACGCAGTGGCTCACCTCAAATCACAGCAACTGGAACAGGGTTATCCGTCAGTTCGGCAACCCTCACCGTCCTTCCTTATGGATCGATCGATCACGTCACATTTACCAACAATCCGTACACCGCCGGTAATGCACTCGAGAAGTCCGAACCAGGAACATTCACAGTGACACTTTATGATGCATTTAATAATATTGTGCCAGCACCAAGCCAGCTCACACTCTACATCTCTTCAAATAACGGTGGCACGCTTTCTGGTGGAGGCCAATTAACTATTGCGTCTGGACAATCAACCGGAACATTTACGTATAGTCGCACGAGCAGTGGTTCTGTGATACTCACGGTGAGTGATTCACCGGATGGGTCGCAGTCGGGCGTCCTGACACCAGCAACTCAAAACGTTGATATTATCGAAGGCGCGCCGGCAAATATCATCTTTAATACATCAAACGTGCCACTTGAACGTGGCGCCGTTAGCAATGGTATTACCGCGTCACTCGTCAATGCGCACGGTGCAACTGTTGCTGCCGAGAGTGGTGGACAGTCATTGACGCTTGGTATGTCTGTCGGCTCGGGAACATTCGCATCAGCTCCAAATGGATCCTTTACCAGCTCGCTCGCTCTTACTATCCCGGAAGGGCAAACATCGATCGATTTCTATTACCGCAATGACGATGGGCAGGTGGAAACACGGAACTGTAGCGCCGTTGACGCAAGCGGCAATAGGACGTGTTCGACGTCATCAACCACATTACACACCATTCGAGCAGTGGCGACGTTCGGTAGCTCAACTCGATCAGCTGACCTGCCAGTAACATTATCGTACGGAGCAGCCGTACGTCTCGTCATGACAACGCCTCCACGAGAAGTGAGCGCTTACGATCCGTCGTCCGTCATGACTGTCGAACGCCAAAACCAATATGGCAAACCGGTTGCTTCACATGACAATTTAAAGGTTTTTCTCAAAAGTAATGCAATCGGCGCCTCTTCATTCGGAAACTCAAAAACGAGCTGGGGAGTCACCAGTGTGATAATCCTCGACAGTGCAGCATCGGCTGACTTCTACTACAAAGATAGCCAGGCAGGCCAACCGACACTGACCGCTGCCGATACATTACCCCTAAACCCTGACATTAATTTACTGAATGCAACACAAACAGTCACCATCACGCCTGCATCAAGTACGCCGCGGCCAGTCTTTAGCTTCCTCGTGACGAATGTGACCGATCCGCAAAGCCAAGGAACGCACAGTTCAGTTGTCGTTATTGCCTTGGACGAGTTTGGCTACGTCGTCGATACCTATGCTGGCACCGTGTCGTTTAGCAGCTCCGATGCGGGTGCTCTGTTGCCACAAACCTACACGTTTGATCCCGGCATCGATAAAGGCGAGAAAACATTTACCAACCAAGTTGCCTTCGCAAGCACTGGCGAAAAAACTATCACCGCCACTGATACAAACGGCATCACCGGATCGCAAACCGATATTACCGTGACAGGTGGTAATACAAACGCACTTGCGGCCGTTGTATTTACAGCACCGCCACAACCAATCACACTCAGTAAAGGTCTGAGTTCTGGACCAATTACCGTTGAGCTACAAGATGCCAATGGAACACCAACCCTTGCGCCAACGGGTGGTCAACCATTACGCCTGACGACGCCGTCTGCGACCGGACAATTTGCAACCAGCCCAAGCGGTCCATGGAGCAATCAATTAACGGTCACTGTTCCAAAAAATATGACATTTACTAATATCTATTACCGAAACTCGGTAATAGGTGCGTCGACAATTCGGGCAAGCGACTGGACAGGCGGCGTTGATAATGGCTCGATTACAAACGGGCAAGCCAATGTCATTACACAAAGCATCGGTATTATCTCTAGTTCACTTGTTCAATCGGTCAATGCGTTTGGAACCCTTGAAACCAGTCACTATCTATTTGCCAGTGATAATGCGGGATCAATTAGTGGTGTCGTTTCCAACCAATTTACGTCCTATGACAAAGCAACCCAGGTCGCAACAGATGCCGACTGGCAAACAGAATGGAAACAAGGGACAACGACACTGCAGACAGATACAACCTCATCAGTCAATCAGGTCAGCCAAACACTGGGAAGCATCACAACCACGGCTGGTGCATCAGACTTTACAGCAATCGCAAAGGCAACCGATTCGAATTTCTCAAACCCAAGCGAAGTAGTGACCCAGGAAATTACCGTTCCAGTTTCGCCGTGGAAAAGTGTCATTACTGAACCCGCAACCGTCGCCGAGAATCAAGACCTGAACGTATCAGTGCAATACGTGAACAACTCGGCACCAGATTCTCCGTCAGTCGCAGCCGTTTACCTTCTACCAGACAGTTCAACGACAATTGACGATGCCGTCATGAGCTGGGCGGGAAGTGATGTGACACCAGTCGTATCCTACGTTGCGCCTGCAAGTTCACTTACAAAAGATCAGTCCTACCGATTACTTTCCGTCACCTACGACAGTGATGGCTTTACGACTTCACAAAGTTTGTCCGGACTGATTCACTATGCGCCACTGTCACTTCCGGTCATTACACCAATCGAACCAGTCGTGCCAAACGACAATACGCCTAGCCCAGGCGCAGGTGGCGCAGCAGGTGATGCGAATGTTATTATCCTTAAGCCTCACACTCCTGGTACTGGAAACATCGGTGGAGAGACTATTGTTGTCAAACCAACTAATCCCCAAATACCACTTCCTCTAGCATTCGTTGCAAGCTTCATTCAGCAACACCTAGATATTGCTGTCGTTATCAGTACGCTACTGGCAGCCATCCCAACTATCCTCATTATCCTTGCATACCATCACAGGAAAAAGCCTAAGGATACCAACTAAGCACAAGAATCACAGCCTGTGCAACATTGAGCCTCTCGGCACGCTTGTCCTTGCTAAAATATATTTTCTGTGACATAATTATAACTAATAGAACGTGTCTTTCGTCGTCTCCGCGGGTAAGTCTCTCAGGTACTCTCGTCACTCTAGTTTCTACCACCAATACAACATAAATATATGGAAGGTGTATTCTCTTATGCCAAAACTACCACTACGTATCGAAGTCATTCGATCAAATATAAAAGCGCTCAGTTCTATGAGCCTTGAGTCAGCAGACGCTATTGCCGAAACACTACTTAAACATTATTCAGATGTCACCGTCACAAACGTTGATACAGAGTTAGATCTTATTGCACTTATCGCACGTAAACCCGATTTGGCATTCCTTGGTATGAATTTTGTCCGCACAAATGACGAACTTAATGCCAAGATCTGGGTCAGTGACATGCTCGAAAAGAACGGTATCCGTCACACAGGTTCGGGTAAATTTTCGCATCGCCTAGGGCTGAACAAACATCTTGCGAAACAACGGATGATCGAGAGTGGCCTGCAGACCTCTCCTTTTCAAATCATACGCCGCGAAAATGAAGAAGTGATTAACGAAGGTAAACTAACGTTTCCACTATTCGTAAAACCAAGCAATAAAGGTGGTGGACAGGGAATTGATGAATTTTCAGTTGTCCGAACTGTTGAAGAGCTTCGCACAAAAGTAGCAAGCATCCACGAACGGCACCATGCTGATGCACTCGTCGAAGAGTTCTTAGTTGGTCGTGAATTTAGTATTGCAGTTATTGCAAATCATCATTCACAAAAATTAACAGCAATGCCTATCGAGCTTGTTGCCTCAATCGATTCAAACGGCGAGCGAATGCTCAGCAAAATCGTAAAATCATCAAATGCCGAAAGTGTCATTGCAGTGACCGACCAGATAGAACGATCACGCCTCCAGGCTTTCGCAATTAACGTCTTCCATGCCCTCGGTGCACGTGACTACGGTCGTATCGATGTTCGTTTTGATAAGTTCGGCGTGCCTCATTTCCTCGAAGCAAATCTGATTCCAAGTCTCATTGATGGCTACGGCTCGTTCCCTAAAGCATACGAGATGAACCTCGGTCTCGACTACGAGACGATGGTGATGCAGATCGTACGACTTGCACTAGATCGAAGCGAATCAGCAATTCTTAAAACAGCCTAAATAAGACTGCCGACATCTTTGCGTGCGCCTGGCCTATCTGGCGTAAATGGTTGTGATCCAGCCCGCGCCTGCAATGACTATAGTCAATAATCTAAAGAGTTACGATGCTTGATTGTGGTGCTTGCTTGCGATGGTTTCGCGGCCAATTTTGAGTGTTTTCGCCATCCAAATCAGCTCAACCCACGCGCCCTTAATATACTCACGATAAGATTCATTTAATAATGTTCCGTTATCATCAAATAGGTCGTTAATGTTAGGGAACTGCATATCAGTAAAAGTTGCGACCAATCCTAATTCACGCGCCGGGTGAAGGATTGCTTCGATGCCACGAACGCCGCCCCAAGGGCTAGACGAGACACCACCAAAGGCGACTGGTTTGTGAATATAATTCTTTAGCTCACTGTCGAGCATTCGTTTCAGTGTGCCAGGGAAACTGTGGTTATATTCTGGAAATACAATAAAAAAACCTTCCGCACGCTGCGTAACAGCCGTATAACGAGGGTCTTTGCCTTCAGGATCGTTGCCGTCTCCAGGAAAATAGTAATCCTTTGGATCGATAACTTCTGTCTCAACGTCATCAAACGTTGCGCCGACTTCGGCAACGAGGCGCGCCGCGTAGATACTTTTACGTTGCTCGCGGGTTGTTCCTGCTAAAACTGGAATATATAACTTTGACATCGTGCCTCCTTCATACGTCTCTAATATAGTTAGTATAGCGAACATTGTGGTTAAGGTTTTAATTTAGGTCCAAAAATGCTAAAATAACGTAAAGGCACATCTGTTATTTAGACTATTGGTCATATATTAGTAACTGATCGTGAACTACTTATATCAACACGCTAGCACGAGCGTTTTACCTCAAAAGAAAGGAGATCTATGTCTGATCTTTCGCTGCAAAATGGACAAGATGTCTTAAAATACATCTTTGATACCTATTTCAATTTCCATGCCATTATTTCTTTAATCCTCTGTTTAGCGGCAGGCCTATTATTAGGTCGCCTCATCGCAGCATTGCTGCGAAAAGTAGTAACAATCATTGGTGTTCGCGCTGATAAAACGCAGGACCTCCAGACAGTCAATCGTCTGCGACGCTACGAAACCTATATCGTCCTTAGTATTGCCCTTATCCGGGTTGGCCTCGTACTGATTAGCTTATATTTCTGGTGGCTACTGGATCATCCCTATGAACAACCAACTGCATTGATTGGTGCAAGTGCGATCCTTTTACTACTTCTGAGTGCATCCCTCGGCCCGATCCTTCGTGATATCACCAGCGGAAGCGCCATGATGATCGAGCAGTGGTACGGTGTTGGTGACCACGTAAAGATTGAACCATTTGCAGATATGCAGGGCATCGTTGAACGCGTCACGCTTCGTTCAACTCGTATTCGAACCCTGAACGGTGAGATTATTTGGGTGAACAACCAACACATTCAAGGTATTCGTATGACACCAAAAGGTATTCGTACTATCGCCCTTGAAATCTTTGTCACGAACCTAAAAAAAGGACAGGCATTAGTACAGAAGGCGAATGATCGTTTACCGAACGGGCAGCTACTGATGGTCAATCCTTTGCAAATTGTTGAAGAAACAGCCGTCGGTGAAAACCTTTGGCATATTACTGCAATTGGCGAAACTGCACCGGGACGCGAATGGCTGATTGAACGTGCAGCGGTTGATCTGATTAAGGAGATGGATGAACAATCTTCAGGTCCAGTCATTGCCCATGGACCACTGGCGCGCTACGCTGACGTCGAAGCAGAGCAGAAGTTTAAGCGGACTATGACGAACGCCAGAAAACGACCAGTTGCGAAGAAACGCTTTGTGGCTGTGAAACGCGCAAACAAGTTAACTCAAAAGAAAAGAACAAAATAAGTAATTCCTGTCATACTAAGGCGTAATGAACACCTTAGAAACATTTGGCTGGAACGAACGGCTTGCAACTGACTGGCAGCAAATCCTCACTGATTCGCCGCATCTCACACCGGGCAGAGTCACCGCAGACTTTGGGACGTCGCTTCGTATTGCAACACCAGCCGCAATTACTGCCGAACTTTCCGGCAAACTTGCACATTATTCAGATCGCCAGGACATTCCTAAGGTAGGTGACTGGGTCGGGGTGCATATCACCGACAATAACGCTGTGATCGAAACCGTCCTTCCACGAACAGGTGAAATTGCTCGTGCCGCCGCTGGTAACAAAACAGTCAAGCAGGTTATTGCTGGTGGGATCGATATTGCATTTATCATCATCGCACTTGATAACGACTTTAACGTCGATCGTCTGCGTCGGTACTTATACCAGCTTTCCATTAACTCAATCACGCCGGTTATTGTGCTAAATAAAGCCGATAAAACAGAAGACCTCGGTTCGTTTGTGACGCAACTTGAATCATTTCAGATTCCTATCATTGTCACTACCGCCAAAGAAGAAAAGGGTATTGATGCTATCATTGCACATATTCCAAAAGGCAAAACGGCCATCTTGCTAGGATCATCTGGCGTTGGAAAATCAACAATCACGAATAAACTGCTGGGTGATGTTCGCCAAAAAACGCAGGAAGTTCGCGAATCAGATGACACAGGCAAGCACACCACCGTTCACCGCGAACTCTTTATGCTTCCAAATGGGGGAATGCTAATCGACACACCCGGTATCCGTGAACTACAATTGTGGGGAACCGAAGAAAACCTTGAAGAGAATTTTGACGATGTCACAACACTGATTTCACAGTGCAAGTATTCTTCATGTCAGCATAACGGCGAAGAAGGCTGCGCTGTTCAGGCAGCCCTCAACGACGGATCACTTGAACCTCATCACTACGCAGCGTACGTCAAACTAAAGGGTGAATTGGTTGATCTAAAAACGCGAAAAATTGCAAAAAGCAAAGCCGATAGCGCAAAGGCAAAAAAACGAAACGTTGCCAAACAAGGACGCAAACTTTTTAAAGAAGCGCGCGACGAACAGCTCTAAGTTTTCGACAGATCTTTCTTTCAGCCTTTCTTCACCATTCAGGACTATAGTAAGGATATAAGAAACTCATAGGGGGTATTCACAGTGAACAAAGACGACGACTATACACCACAAAATTATCAGGATGACCTCACGACCGATGACAATGTGAACGACAAGATTAGCGATGAACTCACAGACGACCCAACAAAGGAACTAGGCGTTAATCCAAATGAATTTAAGGCTGAGCTTGATAAGTATGCCGATGACGGCAACGAAACAGATGACGAAGATCGCCGCGAAGACATCGAAGATATCGACGGTGACGAAGAAGACCGTAGCTAACGTTTAGACACGTGGTTGCGGAAACCTCGCCAAATACAGCAGCGATCGTCCGTATTTCTCGATTGTCTGGATTCGCTTCCGCGAAGGATTCATGAGTCCAGTCAGGTCGAGGTTATCAAATAGGTCAGCTTTTTTGACTGCTCGTGAACATGCATTGACTGCAAGTCGCTGCACATACACATCATAATCAGCACCTGGTTCTTTTGTCAGTAGTTCCAACGGAAAGATGATCTCGTCACCAAATCCCTCTTCACGGAGGTATTCAAATGTCACACCCGTGTCCTCGACAGTGTCGTGCAAGACACCAACGGTTTGCGCTCGCTCTGAGTGTCCCTGATTCGCCAGTGTACGCATCACTCGCAGCGGATGGTTAATATACGGCGACCCATCAAAACGCTCTTGGCCTGCATGAGCATCGGTTGCAATTTGGATTGCTCGTTCTAGATTTGCTGGCATGGTTGTTTCTCCCTTCGTTGAAAGGTGAAGAAACAAAAATGCGGCTCTTCACCAATCAACAACTATTTTGTTGATTAATGAAGCAACCGCATTGGACGGATTCTTTTTTAAGGAATCCCGCTGACCTACTTCTATCTTCTTTATATCATGTACTGATTTATTCGTCAACGAAAAGAGCCACCGAGCGGACTCCAAGTTGAAATGACATAAAGTCAATATGATCTAGCGGCGAATAGGGAGCTGATAGCGCTGTTGCAGTAACCCAGGAGCACCAACTGCTTGACCCTTAGGACCAACTGGGCGGAACTCAAGTCTTTCTGCCATTTCTAACACCGGATCATGTTCGTGAATCACGATATTAATCACTTCGGCGGCATGAGTTGCAGCTTGGCCAATTGATCGATACAACAGGTCATGCAGTAGCTCTAACTGATCAACCTTCTCAAGTGACTGGTCGACGACAAGTCCAAAGACACCAAGAGCCTTTGGTTTCATCGAACCGTTCTTTAACCTCAAAGAGGCACGTGCAAATGCACTTTCAGCAAATGGTGCTTCGTCACCTCGAAACCATTCATTCGTCTTCATGTACGCAACAATGAGGCCATTTTCCTGTCTATATCCACTATAGTTTTCAGGATGTTCGCGTAACTTGTTGAGTTGGGTTTCAACCTTGACTGCGTTGTCAGGATTAGCAAGCGCACTTGGATTCTCAAACCCGCCCAATGTAACGTCTTGAAGAGTTAGTGCCTGTATTGTCCGCGCATCATCCTCAGTCACAGGAATCTGCGAAAGGTACTCGAAGTTTGGCACACTCGGAATTTCAATCATTCTATTATTATACCACATTATACGTATTTCGTCGTTTACGACTCATCAGCGAAACTTTTACATTTCCGGATACGCATGCCGCGGAGGAGGGGAGACCACGAATGGTTCCCCTCACTCCACGGAGTGTGTCAACCTAGGTCGACACGAACACGCTGTATGTGATTACTTACCGAACAGATTCTGCTCGGGAAGTGTTCCTGAGTCGAAAGCTGCACTGGCGGCTTCGGCCGACACGACACGCGTGATGCGGTCGTAGGCGGACTGGCCGTACAGAGTGTCACCGGTGGGGGTGACGACCTTCAGCTCGTTCGACGGAAAACTTCCCTTGATGGCGAAGTTGAACGCGTTGTCGGTCACGCGCCACTTGTTGTAAGCGGCAGCCGTGGCCTGAATGCGATCCTGCGATCCCTGGAACTCGTCCCGGCATCCGACCACGAGGGTCTGCAGGTTCTGCCAGTCACGCTGATCGATCTGCGGGTAATTCTCCTGCAGAGCCGAGATCAGCTTGCCGCCACCCAGCACACCTGATGCGTCAGTCGGATTGTTGTTGGCATCGACGTATCGAGCCGAGACAGCCGCGACCAGCGTTTCCTTGATGGTCTGGTACTCCTGCGTCGTGACCTGAGCAGCGATGCTACCCTGGGTGACGCAGGTTGAGAGGGAGTTGAGCGACTGGTTATACAGAGCCGAAAGGTCCTGTTCTTGTCGCTCGCCCTCGTTGCGGACACTGAAGTTGTAGCCGACGATGCCGAGGATGATCAGTACGACCACCACGACACCAGCCAGCACTCCAACAACGAGCACCTTGTTCTTTTTGATCCATTCCATGAGATTATTCCTTACTAGTAGTTTCGATTGAAGACATCGTCAAAACGACGATACTTCTTTGATTTCTTGGATTTGGACAGCTCACGATATGGATCGTACGAGCTGCTGGAGTCGTTATCCTCGTCATTACGAGAGGACTTAAAACCAGGAATCCAGTTGAAGAACTCGTACCGTCCGGCGATAAACCACCACACAAGTGCGAGCAGGCTTACGATGCCGATCATGATGCCGAATTGCCAGGGCTTGGGTTCGATGTCGACAACCAGATTGGCGTAGCCGATCTGTTTGCCATCGTTCTTGCAGTCCATGCAGGCGCGCTGGAACGGGAAGTCCTGAAGGACGACTCGCTCAAGCACACCAGGCTTGTCGCTAAGGGTAACCGCCACGTCGTCTTTGCCACCTTGCGATGGGGTAACGACAGTGTGTGGGTCACCAATAACTTGTTTCGGATTAAGTGGTGTATTCGGAAGGAAGTTAACGATGCCTCGCAGCATCACTTCATTTCCGAACGGCATGCCAGTAGAGGCCATACCCCACTTGATCGTGTCACCTTGGACACCGGCGACCACAATGATTGCGTTCTTTGCGATGGCGCGACGACCGAGGTCGTCGCCAAGCCAGTACGCTTTGAGCGCGTTCAAGTAGTCGGTCGAATTGTCGACCAGTGAGCTATCAATGAGCACCAGATGCAAGTCACCCTGAAGCTTGGAGCCCAGAGCAGCATCAAAGGTCATCAGTGACGCCTGCCACGCCTTGGGGTTCGAAACTTTCACACCGACAAAGCTCACTTTGTCTGCGGTCGAGTTGTTGAACCCGTGGAGCGGGTTGGTGGTGATGTTCTTCGTGTGCTGCGGGAGGATCCCTTCTTTCAGGTAGCGCTTGACGTTCTTGCTGAAAGGTTTCAGCAGATCGTCGTGCGACGCGAGTACGTAGTTGTTGTAGTCAAATAGGCGAGTGACAGGCCGAGGATTGCCCTCGTCCAGTCGTTTTTTTGCGCTCGTCCAGTCAGCAGGATCTCCACGAGGGATATCCGCCGGAATGGCCTTACCGCCGTAGCCTTCACCGTCCTTCACGTACGCATAGGGGAACGTGTACGAACCACCGAGTGAATCGGTGACTGTATACGTGTATTCCTTGGTTGCGTACGGGTTGTAGATGAAGGCGACTTCGGTACGAGTACGCATCTCTTGGTGACTCTTACAGTTTTCGCCCTTTGCGTCGCACCCGTCATCGACGGTGACGTAATAGATCTCGGTGTAGGTGTAGGTTTCACCAGTGTTGTATTCGTTCTCGCAGTTGCTGTGTCCGGAAGCAGCATTGCTGCCACTTTCTCCGGGTTCACAGGCTTCCACATTAACGGTTGTACTGGTTTCAACACCATTACGGAACTCTTCGTAACGAAGGGCATCCGCAGTGGAAAGTGCCTTGCCTGCGATAAATACCGCGGGCATGGCAACCAGGTAGGCTACGATCAGCCCAGCGATGAACTCACGCCATGAAATGCTCCAATTCGAATCCCGAAGGATCATCGGAACAAAATACTTCAGCGCGAGCCCACTTACTGCCACGATAGCGGCGGTAATGAGCAGTGCAAGGATCATGAAATCTTCTTTCTCTAGTAGAGTAATCTTTGTGAAATGTTCACATACAGCAATGTCAATGTGCTACCGCAAGGTTCGCGTAGCGTCACCTCTTGAATAACCTGTGCATTATAGCATAAACTGTATGAAAAGTCAATATAGCACTACCGGTATGGAGTGCTATAAAACTGATGTAATATCGATTCATATCGTACACAAGTTGCATAAACGACCCACCTGGTGCCTGAAGAGATTTCTCTCAGCGGTCCCAGGTGGGTCGAATGCGACGAGCTTTGTTGCAGGATGTTACTTGTTCTTGCCCTTGGGTCCGGCGTCCATGACGACCTTGTCGTGCTTGTAGCCGATGCGGTGCTCAGAGCCCCGCTTCGAGTACAGCTCGAGGTTGGTCACGTTGAACGAGTGGTCGGGCTGGAAGGTGACCTCGCCGAAGCAGAGGGTGTAGCTCTCGCCATCAGCGCTGGCATCCGCGGCATCGATGCCGACGAGTTGGTCGCCGTTCTTGATGTTGACGTAGACGCCGTACTGATGGAAGCTGCCCTGGCCGTTCTCGAGTGCCGAGTAGCTGGACAGTGCCACCGATGCGATGTCCGGGTGCCACTTGATGGTGATCGTCTCGAGATCGCTGGATCCCGCACGAACATCACCTCCGTGGCGAACGGCGCCTTCCGGCGTCGCGAGGACTTCGTCGCTGTTAGCGGCGCCGACGTAGATCTGGCGGCCGTCCTTGTAGCGCACGAGGGCCTTCAGGTCATAGTCCTTGTTCTTGGCCTTCCAGCCGTTGGAGGCGCTGATCGTGGCGTCCACCGTCTTGGTGAGACTGATCGTTGCGCCCTTCACGAGGCTGATCTTGCCGGAGCTACTGGTGGCCTGAGCCACCGGAGCAGCCGTTGCTATCTTGTCCTTGTTACCGAAGAGTCCCACGGTAATTCCTTTCACAGTGCATAGTCGCAAACCGAACCCAGAATTGGGTACGGTATAAAGCGATATTGATTGAATTGTTAACGAACCTATAATTCGTTATATATTATACCAATTTTATTATGATACGTCAATGACTAGACGAGGCACTATCCAGATGAGCGACTTACTTAAATAAGTGATCGATGCGGTCTTGGAACGTCACAACTTGACTGCCAGCACTACAAGATGCAGGATCTTTCGTCACATCGACGTGATGAGCAGTACGAGCGATACCGTCATATTCTTTCTTTAAGGCTGAGGTGTCGTCACTACCATAACTGATCAGGAGCACATCTTCATCGCCAATAACCGTTCCAGCAATGGTGTCTACGGCCGTTCCATTCAAAATAAAAGTCAGTTTGTGCGTGCTATCGGGCAAAAACATCGCCGTACGTGTCTTGAGGTAGTCATCACCTAGGCCCCACCTGATGTTTTCGAAGAAGTTAGCCCAGGTCACAAGACTATCGTGGACATGCACAACATCGTTCACTTTATCATGCATATGAGCCCGTTCGACTGGGGCAGAGACAGGGTTGAGTGAACAGCCATTCGCGGCCGTTTCTTCGTAATACGATCTACCTGCAAATTCTTCTCTGGCACCGTTTATGTAGACGGCAAAATTCGCATGATAATGCGTGCCGGTAGGTTCATAGGTGAAAAAACGGACTGCTAAAATCACCACGGCTCCCAGCAAAATTCCGGCAATGAGTAATACGACTCTTGATTTCAAAAAACGTAATTTGCCGGACATGGAACCTCCTTACTGTAGTTACCCTTATAGTAGTCGTGATACGCGCCATAAGCAACAAGCAGAGGCGTCACGAAAACAGGGGACGATCAGACTAACGACGTGCCTGCCATGCTACAATAAAAGCATAAGACGTAAGGAGGAACTATTAACCGTACTCACGCCAAACAAATGTGCCTTGTCCTCCTTGGGGGAATCATTACTGCAGCGGGTCTGCAGTTTTTTCTTTTGCCAAATCACTTGATTGATGGTGGGGTAACTGGTATTTCTATTATTATTGCGCGTCTGACTGGCTTGCCAATCGGTGTGTTCTTGATACTTATCAATATTCCCTTTGTTGTTTTGGGATATAAAAAATTCGGTCGGACATTTGCCTTATTATCAACAATTGGCATTATTACCTTGGCAATCTTAACCTCATTCCATACACCGCACGGACTGACAGACATTCCAATTCTTGGCGCTATCTTTGGGGGTATTGTCGTTGGGATCGGCGTGGGAATTGTTGTTCGGTATGGCGGTATCATCGACGGAACAGATACCATCGCACTATTAATCGACCGTGTGACCGTCTTTTCGATTGGCGAGGCGATTATGGTGATTAACGGCTTCATTATCACCTGTGGTGGATTCGTCTTTGGGTGGGACTCGGCACTATATTCCCTGGTTGCATACTTTGTTGCTCACAAAGCAATTGATATTACCGTTGAGGGCCTGAACGAATCACGCAGTCTATGGATCGTCAGCATGCACGTTCGTGACATCGGAAAAGCGATCAATGACCTGATCGAAGAGCCTGTGACGTTCGTAAAAGAAAGTAATCCTACAGATCGAGAACCCCACGGTGTGATGCTGGCCGTGATTACTCGTTTTGAAGAAGAGAAGGTAAAGAACGCAGCTCGGACAGTTGATCCACGAGCATATATTGTCATCACACGGGCACACGAGGTGATGGGAAGGATATCTGAAGGTTCGTTGCATAGAGATACTTCACCACCAAGTTAGTGAATGCGTTCCAGGAAGATTTTAAAAATCACCAAACATTTCTTGCTGACGTCGTTCTCGCTCTTGAATCTTTTCTTTTTCATGTTTAGCCATCATGACATCGCGATTACCTAGATATGCATACCCTCCAACTATTAATAGCTGGATCCTCGTTTCAGGATCTAAAGTTGCGACTTTACCAATAGTAGAAGCTCCATCTGTTGAATGATTTTCTGGCGTAAAGTCCACTCGATAACACTGCGCTTCAGATTGATCTAGCGGTGTCATAAATTCTTCCGGTTTTTCACTTACCCAAAAGGTTGATTCTTGTTTTCCGTGAACGCTTAATGGAGACATAACAGGATACCACTTATCTGTTGTGAGCAAACTGACAATACTTTTTTCTTGTGGTGATGGAGTTTCTGCTGACATATTCAATTATTTTGAATTAAATGCTAACGACTTGCAAGCTTAAACAAAAAGACTCCAAAAACGGAGTCTTGAAGCATAATCATCTTGGCTGGGGATGAGGGATTCGAACCCCCGAATGTCGGCACCAAAAGCCGATGCCTTACCACTTGGCGAATCCCCAATGTATGATTCGTGGAAAGAACTTAATTATTTTACCATATTTAAGGTAAATTGTTAGTGTTACCTGCTTAAAAATCTCTTATATTACACGTTTACAACGTCGCTTATGCTTGCTACAATAACGACTATGAACCGGGTGATTGATCGTGTCAGGGGCTTTACTCTTATCGAGCTGATTGTTGTTATCGCAATTATCGGTATTCTTGCAGCGATCAGTATTGTCGGTTTTGGCCGTTATCAAGGTGACACTCGCGACGCACGCCGTGCATCCAGCGCCAGTGTCATCGCCGAAGCACTCGAAAAATATTACGACCTAAACGGTGAATACCCCAGCTGTGGTGCGGTCACTTCTGCTACCGTCACTCAAGACACACTAAAGGGCGTTGATACTGGAACACTCGTGTCACCACAGGCCTCAACTGGAACGACGAACTCTATTAAATGTACCAGTGCCGGCAATATCCTCACCACTAGCGGTGTTGATTTCTTTGAATACCAAGGTGACGGAAGTCCTGAATGCAGTGGAACAGGATCATGCCTCAGCTATACGATTAAGTACAGAGATGAGACTGACGGCCAAATCAAGACCATCACCAGTCGACGATCGACGAGTATCGCCACATCTGGAGATATTACAAACCTGGCTGCAAACTCAACTAGCTTTACTAGCATTGCCTTAACATGGAGCTCAGTAAATAACGCCAGCGGGTACGTTATCCAGACTTCGACAGACACTGCATTTGTCGCCAACCTTTCGCAGACAACTAGTGCAACGGCTGGTGCAACAATTAATGGCCTCAATTCAGGTGGGACATATTACTTCCGCGTCGCACCAGTCAGTGGTGTGGCACAAGGTAATTGGTCAAACACTGCCACAGCAACCACAAACGCACTTGCAACGCCAGTTGTGACTGCGAACGCCGATAGTAGCACACAGGTCACTATTTCATGGCCAACTGTCCAATTTGCGACCTCATATACCGTTCAACGCAGTACTGACCCTAGCTTCCCAGCGACAGCCGCAACAACCAGCGCAGCACAAACCGCTGGATCTGGTACACAAACAAAGGTATATACAGACGAAGCGCCGGGCCTTACTCACTACTACCGCGTCCAAGCAAGTGCAGCAGCAAACCTCAGCAGTTGGTCAGCGACTGTCTCGATGACCCCAGCAGCCACCCCAGCAGCCTTTACGATTTCCAAAACCGACCCTCAGTACAACATTGAGCGTGTTTCGTCTGCAGCCGTCTGTGTCGCCGGAACAACTCCGTACTACAAATGGTACAAGAACGGCGTTGCCTGGACCGAAGGAAGCGGACCAAGCTACCAAACAGTTGATGCAGTATTCCCAGCATGGAACTATACGTTAACCGTCACAAACCAAACACGCTGCCAAACTGCAACCTATCAATCAGCCTATGTATCGGCCAGCAACAGCGTCAGTCGTGCACTAACAGCGCCAACCTCAGATATTGGAAATGACCAGTACCGATCAATGGGATGGGACTGGACATGCCCTTCCGGAACAACCTCATATACGTATTCTTGGAATATTACCGGTAGTGTCAACAAATCTGGATCTGGATCTGGTGGTGCATCGACTAGTGGGAGTGGTCGCTATACCAACACGAGTATCGCGTGGGGAAGTGGCCGTGGATACTTCACGATCAACTGTAGTGCAGGCGCACCGTACGGATGGGGCACAATTAGCAGTAGCTCACAGGGTGGCTTTGGACCTGGCTGTCTCCCAATGACAGGAAGTTGTCCACCGTAAGGAGACGAGAGATTATTATGGAAGAAAATATAGATACTATCATCGCAAAGTACGGACAACGCGTACCGAAAAAACCACGTAAAAGTCGGGTGGTTATTTTGAGCATCATCATTCTGCTACTATCCGCAGCAATTGCTACAGGTGCACTGGTATTATTTACCAGCAAATCAGCCACGACACCAGCAGTGACAACACCGGTAACACAAACTACCAATGGCCCTACCGCAAAAGAAACTGTTGATAAGATCGCCGCTGATACAACAATCAGTAGTGTCAAGAACTACTATCTTTTCCGAACGAACGCGGCACAAACGGATCCTAATTCAGATACTTCAACAATCGCCTATAAACAAAGTGGCTATAACTTCACAACAAATGCCACAGCAGAAGACGGGCTTCGCTTTACATTGACCAGCGCAAATGCTGCGTCAAGCAAAGCAGCAATTACTACAGCTATAACCGCCGTGCTCAAAGCAGCAGGCTTCACCGAAACAACCCAAGATACAAGCGCGCTCAGTTCATACGCGACAGTAACCTACACCAACGGTGGCACTGTCTGTCAAATTGTTGACTACACAGGTACGAAACAAAGTATTCTCGAACAAGGTGTCCTTTGTATGAGCCACGCCGGCCTTGAAACTGCCTACAAAAACGTGCAAACACTACTGACCAAAGCCGACCCTTCCATTATTGCGAAGACAAAAGCAGTCCACCAAACAACCATCACCGATGGAACGAAGTCATTGCTGACATTTACCGTCCAGCCAACAGACGGTAGCTCAACGACACGCTACTACTTTGCGACGCTCAGTACAGACTACATATACATCGGTAGTCGACCAACACCATCCGTCGATAATGAATCAAGTTACACGCTTTCAGATCAACTAAAAAAGAACATTGCGGATCCGAAGTGGGGAACATTCCTCAGCGATAACATCAAGTAGAACGAGCAGGTGTACGTTCTAGCTGGTTTTAATACGTCGGTAAGTAAACTTGGCGTTTAGGCGCCACTGTCCAGAACTATCACTATCGTATTGATGGATAGTGCCATTTCTTACTTCGGTAATCAAAATAAGTGCGGGGCTATATGGTGTCAGGGTGCGATAAAAGGCAATATCTTCTTGATTGATGTGGCCACGACCGGGGAAAATTTCGCGGAACTTTTGCGTGCCAATCTCGTCAAAATAGTGCGGGCGGTTTTTAGGAGGAAGATACAGCTCGGCTTTCAATCCGACCCGAGAAACAATCTTTTGTACATCAGACAACAGTAGCTTCGATTGGCTATCGATATACAAAAATAGCTGCTTCTTTTTTGTCAAAAAAAGTGTCGCTTCGGCTGTTCGACTGACCGGGAAATTTCGTGCAATCACGTTATCAATTTCGGTATTCACTCCGAACTTTGCTTTGATAATCTTCTCCAGTGCGAAGTCGTGATAGACCTGGTCGTTCATGGATGTCATTGTACCACTCTTCGGTGTTATAATGAACCGTAATGGACTTTGCGAAGCGATATCAGCAGCTCAATGCTGCCCAGAAACAAGCAGTAGATCTTATCGAGGGACCAGTCATGGTAATTGCTGGGCCGGGAACGGGTAAGACAGAACTTTTAAGTGTGCGCACGGCAAATATTCTCAAACAAACCGATACATTACCGGAAAATATTCTTTGTTTGACGTTTACCGAAAGCGGCGCGACGGCTATGCGTGAGCGCCTGATTGGGATCATCGGAAAAGATGCCTACAAGGTCGCGATCCATACGTTCCACGGATTCGGAACAGAAGTCATCAATCAAAACCGTGAATTCTTTTACCGCGGTGCGTTATTTGAACCAGCCGATGATTTAAATCGTTATGAAATTCTTCGTTCTATTTTCGATGAGTTGGACTACAAGAATCCACTCGCCAGCACAATGAATAGCGAATATACCCATCAACCCGATGCCGCAAAAGTTATTTCTGAATTAAAACGAAGTGGTTTGACGAGTGACGAGTTACTAGCGGTGCTTGATGAAAGTGAAGCCTCGATTGATTTTGCTGAACGTATCATCGTCCCGCATATCAGCGGCACGGTGAGCAAAACTACGAAAGACAAACTTGCTGGGATCATCCCTGAGCTTCGTGCACAATCAGAAACAGCAACGTCGCTGTTCGAAGTTATTCCATTGATCCGTGCAATCGTAGACGGCCTCGTCTTTGCCCTTGAACAAGCCGAAACTGAACACCCGACTAAACCAATTACCGCCTGGAAAAAGAAGTGGTTCGTGAAAAATGAAAAAGGCGAATTTGTCTTTAAATCTCGGGCACATATCGTCAAACTTCGGGCGCTTGCCTATGTGTACTATGCATACCTGAAAAAAATGGAAGAAGAAGGACTTTACGATTACGACGACATGATCCTTCAAGTTGTGCATGCCATGGAAGTCCACGATGACCTGCGCTTTAATCTTCAAGAGAAATACCTCTATATCATGGTCGACGAGTTCCAAGATACCAACCTCGCCCAGACGCGTATCCTTCGCAGTCTTACCTCAAACCCTGTCAACGAGGGCCGTCCAAACTTGATGATCGTTGGTGATGACGACCAAGCGATTTACAGTTTCCAGGGTGCTGAGATTAGCAACATCTTGGAATTTCAAGAATCGTACCCGACTGCGCAGCACGTGGTGTTAACTGATAATTATAGGTCGGGGGATTTAGTGATTACTCAGGCACGTTCTGTCATTGTCCAAGGCAATGACCGCCTTGAAAATATCTATGATGACATTAATAAACAATTGACGGGCAACAAAGGCATCGCCGGCATTGTTGAACTATACGAAGCCGAATCAGTCGACCACGAACGACACTGGATCATCGATAGTATCGCCAAAGAACTGAAAAGTGGTACAGCGCCCCAAGACATTTCAGTCCTTACCCGGCAGCATAAAGAAATCCAAAGTCTCCTCCCATATTTCCATCGTGCTGGCATTGCTGTTAACTATGAACGACAAGAAAACGTACTAGATCAAGCACCTGTCGTTATCCTTGAACAACTTGCGTCTGTTATTGTGGCTATTGGACAAGGCCTGCACGCCGAAGCGAACGCATTGTTGCCTGAACTACTAGCGCACCCAGCCTGGGGGATTACACCGCTAGAATTATGGCAACTTAGTACCGACGCGTATTCCTCGCGGCGACAGTGGCTCGAAGTTATGGCGACCAATCCACGTTTCCTTGATATCCATAGTTGGTTGATTGAACTGGCAGCCCTGGCGCAGTTCACACCGCTTGAACCAATGATCGATCGTATGATTGGCCGCGTCGAAGATACCGCAGTAGCAGCAAAAAATAGCCCGTTCTTTGAATACTTTTTTGGGCAAGAAAAGCTGACAGAAAATCCTTCAGAATACCTTGATTTCCTAGCAGCCCTACGAACGATTCGATCAAAGCTTCGTGAATATCACAGCAAGGACACACTCACGCTAGAGTCGTATCTGAACTTCGTCACGTTACACCGCCGTATCGGCACTATGCTGTCCGTATCACACGTCACAGAGACTCAATCAGATGCAGTGAACCTTATGACCGTTCATAAGTCCAAGGGCCTCGAGTTCGAAACCGTCTACATCTTCAATAGCGTCGATAATGTATGGGGTGAAAAGGCACGTGGCATGAGTCGAAATATTAACTATCCGGAAAATCTTCCCCTGGCATCAGTCGGAGATTCTGCCGATGAACGTTTGCGATTATTCTACGTAGCAATGACACGTGCCAAAACAAAACTTCGCATTAGCTTTAGTCATTCGGATGATAAAGACAAACAGACACTGATGGCTAGTTTTCTGACGGATGTTGCCTTTGAGCCGATGGCAATCGCACCAGCAAATAGCAAAGAACGCCTCGTTTCAGCCGAGCTTGCATGGTACGAACCGCTCATCATACCGACGGCAGATTTAATGACACTGTTGCAACCATCACTCGAACATTACAAGTTAAGCGCAACTCACTTGAACAATTTTCTCGACGTGACGCATGGTGGACCACAAATGTTCCTGCTGGGTAACTTGCTTCATTTTCCTTCAACAAAATCACCGGCAGCATCGTACGGAACGGCGATTCACGCAACGCTACAACAAGCGCACGTGCACGTCGTGGCAACCGGCGGACAAAAGCCCCTCGAAGATGTCCTGCATGACTTCGAAACAAATCTTATCAAAGAGCGCCTGAATCCACTTGATTACACAACATATCATCAAAAGGGGAGTGAGCAACTACAAATATTCCTCGCTCAAAAATATGCAACATTTAGTGCGACGGAAAAGTCCGAGCTTAATTTTACAGCCCAAGAAGTCTTTCTTGATGATGCGCACCTGACAGGCATGATCGACATCGCTGATATCAACAAAAAAGAAAAGACAATGACGGTCACCGACTATAAAACGGGGAAAGCCGTTAGTACCTGGAATGCACTGGCCGAATATGACAAGATCAAGCTCCATAAATACCGTCAACAACTATTGTTCTATAAACTACTCGTCGAGCATTCGCGTGACTATAGTAACTACACCGTCACAGAAGGCCGCCTTGAATTCGTCGAACCAAATCGATCGAACGAGATCGCAACACTGACGCTCGATTTTGATGCCGAAGAATTAAAACGATTCTCTCTCCTTGTTGGAAAAGTATGGAAGCATATTACAGCACTTGATCTACCTGATACGTCAGTCTACGAGCCCACATACAAGGGTCTCCTGGCATTTGAGCAAGATCTGCTCGACGACGTTATCTAGGAGCGTCCCCGTCTAGGGAGGAGCTATTGACCATAAAGGGTAAAAAGTGCTATAATAGCTCTTGCATGATCGATGGTGTAGGACGCTGATAGCAGACATATGGTATCTGTATCCTACACCGTCTCTGCACATTAACAGAGATAGTGAACAACTGTTCCGCGCTCCCGGCCGGGTGCGTAGAACAAACCGACTCCACCACACCATGTGAGCCCACCAGAAAGGATCCCAGCCGTTCTGGCTTGGTGCCTCATACATGGTGTGGTGGAGTTCGGACCCCAAAGCCGCAGGCTCTCCGCCAAAACCGTAGTTCTTTCGACAAAGACGTCGAAAGAGAGTTACTGTTTTACCCACGGAGAGCCTGCACCAAACCACGCCCAACACGATTACCCTTAGGAGGTGAAGAATGGCCGCTGGTGAAGACAACATCAAGACAGCTAGCAAGTCTGGTGATGCCGGAAAGGTTGCAATCGCTTACGCTGCGTACCTGGATTCCATGAACGCTTCGGGGGTTACCCCCAAGCCCCTTCAGGACATCCTGGGACACAAGTAGAGGCAACTCTTGCGAGGCCGTTCGGGAAACCGTTCGCAAAAACTGAGGATTTCACTATCTCTGCGTCTCTTATTCATCATAAATATGTACCGATATATTTGTGGTCGATAAGAGACGTTTTTATTTTAAAACTAATACATGAGACAATAAGAAACGAATGAAAAATTTCTGGCAAACACTCCCGCACCCTTTCTTCGTCTTGGCGCCTATGGAGGCCGTCACAGACGTTGTATTTCGTCATGTCGTTGAAGCTGCCGGAGGCCCAGATGTCTACTTTACAGAGTTCACAAACGCCGCCAGTTACTTTAGCGAGAAAGGTCGTGCCAGCACGCGCGGACGGCTGGCATTCACCGAAGACGAACATCCAATGGTCGCACAAATTTGGGGAACGAACCCGGAATACTTCGAATTTATGGCTCGTGGCCTTGCACAGCAAGGGTTTGCTGGCATCGATATTAATATGGGCTGTCCCGCCAAAGATGTCATCAAAACCGGTGCCGGAAGCGGTCTGATTCGTGATCCTGAACGTGCTGCTGAACTTATCGCAGCTGCAAAGAAATCTGGTTTACCTATTAGTGTAAAGACCCGCCTTGGTGACCTCAAGACAGAAGAGTGGACTGTATGGCTATCACACCTATTGCAGCAGGACATCGCCAACTTAACGATTCACCTTCGCACACGAAAAGAAATGAGCAAAGTTCCTGCGCATTTTGAACTACTGCATGACATTAAGAAACTACGTGACGAAATTGCTCCTCAGACACGACTGACGATTAATGGTGATATTCGTGACCGAGAACATGGGCTTGAACTCGTAAAGGAATACGGTATTGATGGCGTCATGATTGGCCGCGGAGTATTTTCAGATCCATATGCCTTTGCGAAAGAAAAACACGAACACACGAGAGAGGAATTACTAGGACTCCTGCACATGCAGCTCGATTTATTTGATAAGTATTCGAAAGAATTAGAGCCTCGAAAGTTTGATCCCCTCAAACGTTTTTTCAAAATCTATGTTCGTAACTTCGACGGAGCGTCCGAGCTACGTGAAAAATTAATGCATACAAAAAGCACCATAGAGGTGCGTAAATTACTGGGAAAATAAGCAAAGACCCCGGAGGTTAGAGAAGGGAGATGAAAGAAACCCGACGAGCGGGACAACCAGGCTTCATGCCCGATCGTCCCGCTCATCCTGTCCGATGTACTGAGTGTCCGCGAGCGTTGCCAGCCGTTGCATCATCCGGTCGGTCAATTGACGAGCAGCTTTGCCTTCCGGCAGCTTTTCGACAATCGTCCGCTGAAGGATGTTCAGCTCGGCGTGTGGATAGAACGGCTCACCGATGTGAATCGACCGCTTCGATCGCAGACCAGTTGTGGTCATTCCTCTCAGTCCAGCCAACACAATCGGAGCGTTAGCCAGAAGAGCGATTCGAACTGCACCGGTTTTACCCGTATGCAGATCAGCATCTTCATCAAACCGCGTTCCTTCAGGAAAGATCAAAACGGGAAATCCCTTCTTGAGCTCGGCAACCGATGGAGTGATGGCATCAGCACCACGGCCATTTTTTCGAACGACTCGAATTCCTCCGGCCGTCTTCAAAATCCAGCCGAATATCGGAACCCGAAAGAGTTCGTCTTTTGCCATGATGTGAAACTCGTATGCCCACAGGTTTGCAGGAACGAGCACCGTTTCTTTCTCGGTCTTGTGCGGGCCGACAACTAGTACGAACGGTCCGTCGGGAATGAACTCGCGCCCCACAACTTTCGTTGGAAAGAGGAGGCGAGCCACTACACCCAGTGACCAAACACGAAGGAACCAATTAAGGTTCTTTTTGAACTTCATTTTCGCTCCCTTTGGAGTCTCTTGTAGGGTCTTTGCTTGTTAAGGATATCGCGGATGCGACACCTCACGATAGTACGACTTTTAAGAGGTGAGTGCAAACATAAGAGCTACTATGTATTCTTTTCGTAGGGATCGATAAGAATTCCCGATGGCTCTTGACCAGACATGGCAGCAACGCGCTGTTCAGCAATTTCTGAAACAATCGCAGCACGCTCACTCTGCTTCATTATGCGCGGTGCAACAGCATCAACTAACCCGTCAGGCAGTAACTGATAGTGAGGGAACTCCATCCCGTAATCTTGTGGATTAAGTGGTTCACCAAATTCTAGCCGAGGAACAGTAATCAGCCCCACACGCGGATAGGTAATACTGGTCGGGACAAGTGGCACACTATATTTGATAGCAAAGGCGGCTGCGCCAAGTTGGAACTTATTCAGTCGTCCATCTTTTGAACGTGTCCCTTCGGCATGCAGCAAAACAGATTCACCAATAGCAAACCGGTGTTTGATCTCTTTCCCAAGAGTCACGGCACCTCTGACATTATCTGCACGATAGACTGGAATTTGCTGTGTACTATCGACAAAACGCTTGATTGTTTTACCCAGTAAGCCTTTATTATTCACACCCAGACCTTCAAAGTATTCACTTTTTGCACCAAGGCGAATAGGTCGCTTCATGTAATGCGCATAACTTGCAGCGATAATAAGAGAGTCGTCAAAACGAAGATGGTTCGCAACAAACATTGCAGGACCTTCAGGAATATTTTCTCGACCGAGTGTACGAATATGCGGATAGCGCAGCTTTAAGTATGCAGTCACAAACGGCACGGTTTGCATGTATTTGTCGGCTTGAGCCTTCTCTTGATTCGCCAGATTTTTACGTTCCATATCTCTCTAGAATAGTCCTTCCGATACTATAGAGGCAAGCATAGTCATGATTGTGAGACGCATATTAAGATCGTTTGTGACGACGAAGGCCAGCAACCTGCAAACGAACGGTGTGACGATCAATCAGCTGCTTCGCGTGATCAATATCAACTTGGTTCTTGGCTTCGCTTTTCATCTTGAGCGCACGTTCTAGTGCAGCCTGAGATTCGGCTTCCACGATATCTTCACCATGATCAGCTTCATCAACAAGCACCCGAACAGTCGTTTGGTGTACTTCGATCACACCACCACTAATTGCAAAATATTCCCGTGCAGTGTCAGGGTCGCCCTTTTTGTAGCGTACGGCCAGCGCGCCAGGAATAGCCACTGAAACCAGTGACTCATGTCCAGGGAACACGCTAATCGGACCAGCTGCAGTTGGAGCGCTGAGTTCGTAGATGTCTTGATCGACACGAACGCCAGTTAATGTAATCAACTGCAAATGCATTGATTAAGCCTTCTTTGCCTTTTCAGACAGCGGGCCAGCAGCCATATAGAACCACTCTTCTGGTTGTTCATCGTATTTACCAGCGAGGATATCAGCGAAGTCACGAATCGTGTCTTCGATCTTAATATATTGGCCTTTGTTACCAGTGTACTTTTCAGCAACGAAGAATGGTTGTGAAAGATACCGTTGGACACGACGAGCGCGAGCAACTGTTTGCTTTTGATCATCAGAAAGCTCTTCCATACCAAGGATAGCGATGATGTCCTGAAGTTCCTTATACTGCTGAAGGACACGCTGCACTTCACGGGCAACGCGGTAGTGTTCTTCACCGACAATTTCTGGGTCAAGACTCGTTGAACTACTGGCTAACACGTCAACCGCAGGATAAATACCGATTTCAGTCAGCGCACGGTTCATCACGATTGTTGCATCAAGGTGAGCAAAGGTTGCGGCAGGCGCTGGGTCAGTAAGGTCGTCAGCTGGAACGAAGACTGCCTGTACAGAGGTAATTGAACCCTTCTTTGTTGAAGTGATTCGCTCTTGGAGTTGTCCCATTTCCTCTTGGAGGTTAGGTTGGTAACCCACGGCTGAAGGAAGGCGACCAAGGAGGGCAGAAACTTCTGCACCGGCCTGGGTGAAACGGAAAATATTATCAATAAACAGCAGGACGTCTTTTCCATCGTCACGGAAAGCTTCGGCCATCGCAAGTCCAGACAAGGCGACACGAAGACGAGCTCCAGGTGGTTCGTTCATCTGACCAAAGACAAGACTCGTCTTTGCGAGCACACCGGCTTCTTCCATTTCGTAGTACAGGTCATTACCTTCACGGGTTCGCTCACCAACACCGGCGAAAACAGAGTTACCGCTGTGGAATTTTGCAATATTATTGATCAGTTCAGTAATAAGAACTGTTTTACCAACACCGGCACCGGCGAAGAGACCGGCTTTACCACCCTTAATCAGTGGAGCAATAAGGTCAACAACCTTGATACCTGTTTCCAGGACTTCGGACTTGTTGGCTTGTTCGTCGAGAGATGGCGCTTCGCGGTGAATAGAGGCACGCTTACCACCAGCAGGCAGGGCTGGCTTGCCATCGATGAGGTCACCGATAACATTGAACATGCGGCCTTGAGTTTGGTCGCCAACGGGAACGCTAATTGGTCCGCCAGTTGCCTCGACTGTATCGCTACGACGAAGCCCATCAGTACTCGAAAGTGCAATTGCACGAACGGTACTTTCGCTCAGGTGCTGCGCAACCTCAAAGGTCATCTTTCGGTCTTTGCTATCAATAACCAGTGCATCGTTGATTGCTGGTAGTTCACCTTGGAACTCAACGTCAACGACGACACCGACGATTTGTATAATTTTTCCTGTATTCTTGCCATTCTCTTTTTGGGCCATTATTTTCTCCTTATTCACTTAATGCCTCGACGCCGCCGCTAATTTCAGCCAGTTCCTGGGTAATTGCACTTTGGCGGGCTTTATTCATCTCTAATGTTAAATCATCAATCAGGTCAGATGCGTTATCTGACGCGTTCTTCATCGCAATCATACGCATACTGTGTTCACTGGCACGCGCATCCAGTAACGCTTGAAAAATCTGTGCACCAACCAAACGATAGGTGACTCCATCGAGTACTTCTGCTGTTCCTGGTTCGTAGGTGATGTCACTACTGACTATCGGTTTGATAGTGTCATCAAACCCAGCCGGAAGGACACGTATCACTTTTGCTTCCTGGGTCATACTACTCACAAAATCTGTGTAGATCACATCAACTGCATCAACTTCACCAGCGGTAAAATGATTGCGCGCGCTGTCCAGAATAGCCCGTAATTGGTTTCCGTCAGGTTGGTCAGGTAACTCTTCGTATGCACCGATAATTTCAGTATCTTTCAAACGTGCAGCCAGTTGTGAAGCTTTTCGCCCAACCGTAATTGTCTTGTTTTTGATACCAGCTTTATCGTCAGCACGGAGTTCATTCACGTATACTTTTCCAATATTACTATTGTAGGCACCAGCAAGTCCTTTGTCGGATGCAATCACAATCATCAAGCGATTCTTGACAACACGCTGCGCAAACAAGGGGTGATTCTTGACCGATGTCCGTGATGAAAGTCCAGCCAAAAGTTCACGCGCTGCCTCTGTGTAAGGCGCAGAAGCTTTGGTTGCTTCCTGCGCGCGGCGCATTTTACTCGCAGCCACAAGTTGCATCGCCTTGGTGATCTGGCGAGTGCTTTTGACGCTGCGAATGCGTGACTTTAATAACTGGGTTGATGCCATGTATTAGCCTGCAAAGCCTTTCGCAACTGATTTAGCCGTTGTTTCAATAAGTGTATTCATCGCCTCATCAGGTTTGCCGCCCTTATCAAGTTCGGTCATTTCCTTTTTGTGATCAGTTTTTAGTTTCACAAGTAGTGCAGATTGAGCTGCCTTAATTTGCGGCGCCGGGACAGTATCAAAGTAACCGTTTGTGACAGCAGAGATACTGACGACTTGTTCCCAAATCGCAGCCGGCTGATATTGGTGCTGCTTCAAAAGTTCAGTCAATCGTTGACCACGGTCAATTTGTTTTTTGGTCGCTTCGTCGAGGTCTGAACCAAACTGTGCAAAGCTGGCAAGTTCACGGAACTGTGAAAGGCCAAGTTTCAAGTGACTACTGACCGATTTGACACCGGCAGTTTGAGCGGCACCACCAACACGTGACACAGACAAACCAGCAGAAATCGCCGGACGAATGCCTTGGTAGAACAAGTCTGTTTCAAGGAAGATCTGACCGTCAGTAATCGAAATCACATTGGTTGGAATGTAGGCGCTAATATCACCGGCTTGGGTTTCAATAATAGGAAGTGCTGTTAGTGACCCGCCACCAAGTGCATCAGAAAGTTTTGCAGAACGCTCCAATAGGCGAGAGTGTAGGTAGAAAACGTCACCTGGGTAAGCTTCACGTCCTGGTGGACGACGAAGGAGCAGTGACATTTGACGGTAAGCAACAGCGTGCTTTGTCAGGTCATCGTAGATCATTAATGCGTGCTGTGCGTTATCACGGAAGTATTCACCCATGGCAGTTGCGGCATACGGTGCAAGGTAAAGGAGTGATGCTGGGTCAGACGGGCTCGTGGCAACAATGATCGTTTGATTCATCACGCCTTCAGCCTTGAGTCGTTCAACCAGACGAGCGATCTTAGAAAACTTTTGGCCGATCGCAACGTAGACGTTCACAACACCAGTATCTTGTTTCGCTTGGTTGATCATCGTGTCGATAGCGATAGCAGTTTTACCAGTTTGGCGGTCACCAATAATCAACTCACGCTGACCACGGCCGATAGGGAACATAGCGTCGATTGAGATAATACCGGTCATCAATGGTTCAAAGACTGACTTACGTCCCATCACACCAATAGCTTCACGTTCAACCAGTCCGGTCAGTTTTGCTTTGATCGCAGGACCGCCGTCAATAGCACGTCCGAGTGGGTCAACGACACGGCCTAGTAGTTCTGGACCGACCGGGACTTCAAGGACAGTACCTTTCAAGCGAACGGTTTGTCCGGCTTTGACTGCCGAGTCATCACCCAGTAGTACCGCACCGATTTCATCTTCCAGAAGGTTCAAGGCGAATGCCTCAACGATGCCGGTTGGTGTTTCGATGTTCAAGACTTCGCTGTAGCCAGCACTTCGCAGTCCATGGATCCAAGCAACACCATCACCGATACGAATAATGACACCGACTTCATCTAGTTGTTTGTCTGTTTCGAGGTTCTCGATCGCGTCTCGAAGATCTTTTGATAGCTCTGCAACTGATAATTCACTCATAATATTTTCCTTTTAATGTCTTCCTTTAGGCTTTCTTGAATCTGGTCTTTAATACGGTCAATTGGCGGGCAACGGTCTGGTCAAGTTCGCGGCCCGGAATGGTGATTTTGACGCCGCCAAGGACGTTCGGGTCAACTATGTTTGATAATGAAACCTGTGCGGCTTTCGTCTTTGTTTTCACAAAAGCTTCTAGCTCTTTCTTTGTCTCTGCGCTAAGATCAAACGCCGAAACGATTGATGCGAGCACGATGCCTTTCTCGGCGAGGCTAAACTCGATGTCACGAACGATCAGTTCAAGCTCCGATGTTCGTCGAGTATCGATGAGGTACGCCGCCAACTGTTGCAAAAGTAATTTCTTACTTTTACCTTCAACAAGGCTGTGGGCGATATATTCAGCCATACTACGACGAGAAAGGCGGTCAGGCATTAGTTCGCAGCCTTTACGACAGAAGCGATCAGGTCACCATCTGCTTTCTTATCAAGTTTCTTTGCGATAATCTTTTCAGTCGCTAGTCCGACCAGTTCGAGTGTGTCGTTGTACAGCACCTTACGGGCGTTCACGACATCTTTGTTGAGCTGTTCGTGCGCGTCTTTAGCGATTCGTTCGGCGAGCGCAGCGGCTTTCTTTTCGCTCGTACTAATCATTTCGGCAGATTCAAGTTTCGCCGTCCCAATGATTTCGTTGGCTGCTTTGCGAGCGTCGGCAAGTAATTCGGCAACTGCTTCTTTATTTGCTTCGGCTGATTTCTGGGCTTCTGCAGTTGCTTTCGCGGCTGCTTCGATGCCTTCCTGACGCTCGTCAACTGATTTCATCAGCCATGGATAGACATACTTGCCCAGAAGAAACACTAACAGCAAAAAAGCAACAATCTGAAGAATCAGATTTTGCCAATCAATACCAAGACTGGTAAAGATACTCGTTGTCGCTGCCACTTGTGTTAATTCTTGCACCTATAACTCCTAACTAATAAACTTCGCGATAATTGCCACGATGATACCGATGAAGGCCAATGAGTCAGCAAACACAATACCAAGGATCATGAGTGTACGAATCTCTGCGAGCTTTTCAGGGTTACGACCAAACGCGTTCAATGCACCCATTGCTGTAATACCAATACCGATTGCTGCACCAAGTGCTGGCAGGGCATACCCAAGTACAAATGCTAATTTATCCATAAATTTCTCCTTATTCTAATTTCTTTGAATTACTTTAATTATAGCATTTTTCATGCTGGTTGCTTATCCTTGCCTTCGTGTGGCTCCTCGTGAGTAACGGCAAGCGAAGTAAAAATGAGCGTCAACACAAAGAACACGTACGCCTGAATAAAGCCGATAAACAGCTCGAACAGCATGAAGAACGGCAGCACGACGCTTGCGACATAACTCGTCAGTAGCAAGATCACGATCAAAAGAATTTCACCGGCAAACGCGTTACCGAACAGTCGAAGAGCGAGGGCGACACCACGACTAAACTCACCAATGATTTCTAGCGCACCTTCAAAAGCACCGACTGGGTTTTTTAGTGGGTTACGAATGTAACGCTTGATGTTACCAAAAACACCGAGGTATTTGATAGCGTACATTTGCACCGTCACAACTGTAATAATCGCTAGGGCGAGTGTAAAGTTAAGGTCGGCAGCGGCACTCCGCAGAATCGGCACGCCGTTAATTTTGATTGAATCAAGTCCAGGCATCACACTCAACCAGTAGTTGAACATGATGACAAAAAACATCGTAATGACCAGTGGCGTCATTTTCTTTGCAAGTTTTTTATCAGGAATAATATCGTTAATTTGACGAAGCAAGCCTTCAAACACCCATTGCACCAACCCAATAAATCGATTGTACTTGCCACGCTTTACGCTGAGTGCAACATACACCAAGATGGCGACGGTGATAATGACACCAACAAACCCTGTAAAAATCGCATTCGTGACGTTGAATCCAAAAATCGTAAAGAGCGTCTGAGCGCCAATACTAACGTGGAGGTCAAGTGCAGCAAATTGAGCAATCATTTTTGAATCCCTTTAAATAGTCGGTAAATCAGATACGCAGACAATGCCATTCCGAGAACTAATCCTGTAATTGTTATAAGTGGTGTCGTATGGAGTGCGTGATCAGCCATAAGCCCTAGTACCGTTCCCAGCACCCCTGGGACGATCGTGCGCCAGGTTGCATCAAGAGCAGTGGTGGCCAAGATGAGAACAGCCTGTGTTGTCGCCTGCGTTGTCATCTTTGTCTTCATTTTCTTTGGAGACTCACCCATATGAGCCTCATTGTAACAGAGGCTAGGGGAGTTGTACAGGCACCGAACGCTAGTTAACGTTACTCACGCTCAAGGTCCCAGAGCCATAAAAGTAATAAGTCGTAAATCCAGGAGTAGACGAAGATTGATCTACAACAAGACCAGATGCAGAAGTAGACATAGTGCCGGTCGGGAACGAAACGACAACAAGACCACTACCACCGCCACCACCGGTATTATTTGAGTTATAGTGCGAACCGCCACCACCGCCACCACCGGTATTTCCGCCACCGTTACCACCTGGTTTGTTTGTCTGCGCAACTTGCACACCGCCGCCACCAGGTGAACCTGCATTAATTCCTGATCCACCAGTCGTAACACCAACAGCACCACCGCCACCGCCGCCGTTACCACCATTACCGCCAATTGGCGTATACCCAGAACCACCGCCGCCGCCACCGAAGAAATAGGAAGTACCTAAAATGTTATTTGAAACACCGACACCACCAGTAGCGGGGTTTACCGCACCAGGACCACCGGCACCACCACCACCAGTAGGGTAGTAACATCCCGAGGTTCCTGCACTTCCATAGCCCAAACCGATGACATATGATGCATAGAGATTTTGATTACATCCTGCACTACCACCCGCGGATGAACCACCGCTTGGAGGCGAAGCATTCGTTGAGTATTCAGAGCCACCACCACCACCACCAATAGCACGCACGACTCCAAAATTAGACGTACCACCATTAACGCCCCTACCTTGGCTAATGCCGGCAGATGCACCAGGCCCACCACCACCAACTATGATGTTGTACGATCCAGTGGCAAGGGGGTACGCCGCATTGTAAACGACAGCTCCGCCACCACCGCCACCACCCATGTCAGATCCGCCACCGCCGCCACCGCCGACAACAAGCACCTTTGCATTAGCGGTTTTTTGTACAATTGGCGTAGGGATATAGGTTCCATCATACGAGTACGGCTCGACGTTAGTCGAAGACCAGCTCGTTGTCGAATCCCAGTTCTGATTACTGCGGTCTAGTACTGTGTTAGTGGTCAAGTCTACTGCCGCAAAGATAAATGCACCAACGTTGGCAGTCGGCGCGTTATACAAACGAAGGCCAAAAGTGTGAGTACCTGGCTGGACAGAAATGCTTTTCGAATTAATACCACTTCCCGAAGCTGGGCTAAAGACAGGGGTAGGATTACCATCCATATAGACATTACACTGGTCATCACAGTAGATAGTAAGGCGCACTGTCGTGGCAGTTGCCGTAGTGAACGGTTGAGGATCTCTGAACCACGCATATGAATCACCGGGTCGGTTCGTTCCACCCGTACTGTACTGGGTCGTAATAAAATCAGCCAAACTATCCCCAGAAACGCTTGTCCAGTTTGCCGGCGCACCACCCCAAGGAAGGGCTGGGTTATTCCATATACCCATATCGAGTACTTGCTGCCAAGCCGATGGAGACTCGTAGTAATTTGGTGATGAATAATGGGTTGCATCACCAGCCGTCACTCGCCACGAAGGGTTTGAAACAACCACAGGAGTTGCCGCACCAGCTCTCGTCAAAGACGCGGTAAAGCGAGACGCTCGCGGCAGATACGCATCATTTGTCAGTTGCACAACCATCGTATGACATCCGGCTGTCAGCGTTGTCGATGCTGTTGATAATGCGCCCGAAGCCGTCGTAATCAACTGCCCATCAATATAGGTCGCAGCAATATCCTGTGAAGTGGAGGTATAGATATTGACGTCATACGATGCGTTATCACTGGCATTAAAGTCTTTTCTAAAATACATCGTGCCTGTACTGAGATTCGTATCAGCCAAACTAATCGTCTGCGCAGTAGACGCCGATGCCAGCGCATCTTGTTGCGTTGTTTTGACCGCAGCATTCCAACCCCTTGCGGCTGTTGCATTACCCGAACACAGATCCGGCACGACAGCATTCTGAACGCTTGGTTGTTTATACGTACGCCACACGGCACTGTTTGAAGTACGGAGGACATTCACATACCCACTATTAGGAATAGTGATCGCCTGACCACTTGCATCAACTGTTGGCTTTGGCACACTGAATGAACTACGAACGTTCCCATTCACCGTCACCGAACAACGAGGGTCCGTTGGACAAGTTGCCGTTCCCGCTGAGGTCACGACAAAGTTGCTTGACGACGTAAATCTATGAATTTTGTAGCCCCCAGATGTCGTAATCGCTCCACCCGTTGCAACGATGCCGCTGTTCACGGGATAAGAGAGAACTACCACGCCCGATCCACCAGCACCACCGGACCAATACGTACCGTTATACGAACCACCGCCACCGCCTGAACCAGTATTGGCAACACCGGCCGTTCCAACACTATCGACTTGTCCGGATCCACCAATGCCTGAACCACCCGTTCCGACGTAGCTACCAATCACTTCGCCGCCACCACCACCTGCAGCGTAGGTCACTGCAGATCCTGTAATGCTACTCACAACTCCAGCGCCACCAGCGGCAGTACCAGGACTATTTCCGCCTATTCCACCAGCACCTCCGGCACCACCGCCACCACCGTTATTTCCTACCCAGCCAGCAACTGAAGAGCCTTGTCCACCAGCATTACCCTGTGAAGCAGCACCTCCGGCACCACCAGCACCAGCAGTTCCAGAAGACGACATACCACCGCCACCACCTGAACCACCAGGTCCACCAGCATTCGCACCGTGTGTTCCACCGTAGCCACCGCCAATAGCGGTCAGACTACTAAATATAGAATTCCCACCAGTGTTTCCGTTTGCGGCGCTGTTACCACCAGCGGCACCACCAGCACCCACAGTAATAGGATACGTAGTTGCCGTGACTGCAACGCTATCACTATAGAGATAGCCTCCGGCACCACCACCACCTGCAGTACCTCCACCCGAACCACCGCCACCAATAACAAGCGCCTTTACGGTTGGTGAAAGGATAAGATTACCTGAACAATCAGTTGCAGGCGTCAGTGGTTTTGCATCAGTCCACTGCGGCACATTGCCACTAGCCGCGAGGCAGGCTTTGGCATAGGCGACACCAGACTCACCAGCGACTTGCGCAAGTTGCACATAATATTGATTTTTGAGCGTCGTACGAACGGCAGCAGTTGCCGTTACAGATACAGCAAGGATCATTAGTAGGACAATTGAAGCAATAAGAACAGTAGGTAGCGCAAACGCTTTTGATGTCTTTTGTTGCCCCAGTACTCGCATATTTATTAGCCAACCCAAATTTAATAACTATAAATTATCTTGTGATTATTGTAGCATAAGCATAGTGGTCGTAAGCTATTTACTTACGCACATATTCACTGTACAATGTATAGTGAAAGTACGGCATACGTACAGATATACTTAAAGGGGATACAATTATGGCTGATACAGCAACTCCACAGATCACAATCTACCGCACCAGCTGGTGCGCCTTTTGCCACACCGAAATGCAGTGGCTCGACAAACTCGGTATTCCTTATATCGCAAAGGACATTGAAGCCGACCCAGCAGCAAACGACGAGCTGATGAAGAAAATTAACGGCGACTTCCGCGGCGTTCCAGTGACAGACGTCGCAGGCGATATGATCCTCGGCTTTGACCGTCCTAAAATCCAGGACGCAATCAAGGCACACGGCATCCAGCCAATTGCTGCCTAATTACGCTATACTTTAGTGAATGGCACAAGAAACAAGCAAGAAAACAATCATCCTTATCCACGGTTTTCGTGGCACCCATCACGGACTTGAACTGATCGCACAGCACCTTAAAGGTTTTAAGGTGATTATTCCTGACCTCCCAGGCTTTGCGGAAGGTGATACACTGCCTCGCTACGACCTAGAATCGTACGCGAACTGGCTTGACCAATTTATTCAGCACCAAAATCTAGAGAACCCGCCCATTTTGCTCGGCCACTCATTTGGTAGTATCGTTAGCGCAGCGTATGCAGCCAAGCATCATGACACTATCGAGAAGCTGATCCTCGTTAACCCAATCGGCGCACCGGCACTAGAAGGACCACGCGGTATTCTGACAAAACTAGCGGTCTTTTATTACTGGCTCGGCACAAAGCTGCCAGGCAAGCTGTCACACGCATGGCTTTCTTCAGTCATGGTCGTTGATATTATGAGCAAAACGATGACCAAGACAAAAGACAAATCGTTACGAAAATACATTGATGACCAACACCGACAATATTTCAGCCGTTTTCACACATCACAATCAGTATCGGAAGCCTTTGCAACATCAGTAAGCAATAGCGTTCGTGACTTCGCGAAAAAAATCACGACGCCAACACTTTTGATTGCCGGAACAAAAGATGACATCACACCACTCGCAAAACAAAAAGAGCTCCGAGAGCTCTTTCCTGATGCAACGTTACAAATTATTGAACATGTCGGGCACTTAACCCACTACGAAACACCGGATCAGGTTGCGTTTTTTATTGAAGAATTCGTTAAATCTGCATAGATTGCTTCGAAACGATCAAGTGTCGTGTTCAGGTCATGTGTCTTGGCAATCGCTAAACTTTCCTGGCTCATTCGTTTTCGTTCTTTTGGATCAGCAATAATGCGAGAGAGTCCTTCAGCGATCCGTGCAACGTCATCCTTGTCACATAGGTAACCGTTGCGTTCGTTCTGACAGAGCTCTTTGAGGGCACCAGCATCAACCGCAACAACCGGTTGGCCACTCGCCATTGCTTCAAGGGTAGCAATACTTTGCAGTTCGGTAGGGGATGGCATCGCGAAAACTGTGCCGATTTGATGCAATAATACCTTGTCTTCCTCGGTGACTCGACCAGTAAAAGTAATGTCATCATAGACACCTAGTTCATGTGCAATTTGCTTGAGGTTCAACGTATCTTGCCCAGATCCAACAATCATCAAATGTGCGTTATGTTTTTTACGGACTTCTGCAAAGGCCTTAATAAGAATAGGTAGGTGCTTTTCAACATCAACCCGCCCAACATAAGTAATGATCGGCACGTTCTGTGGAAGGTGAAACTGCTCGTAAATCTTTTTGCCTGGTTTGCCGGGCTGGAAACGAACAAGGTCAATGCCATTCGAGACTGCCTCCATTGGTGTGGTCATTTTCATTTTCTCGGTTGCCTTGAACATCTTGATTGCAGATTCTGTCGGCATCGTAATGTAGTCGGCTTTCGAATGAAACCGCATGCCATATTGACGCAGCATAAAGTTAATCGGACGAGCAATTGGCGCCAGCAGCAAGATGTTGTCCATCAAGTTTTCAGGCATCGCGTGGTTCGTACTGACGATAGGAATACCAAACTTATTACCATATTTCATCGTTGCTTGTCCGATCCACATCAACATTTGAATGTGAATGATGTCAGGATCAAACTCAAGGATCGCTTTCTTTACTTCACGACCAGGTGTCGGCGAAATACGAAAGTTCTGGTAAGGAACGAAGGGCACTGATGCAGTTCGAACGACGACATGATTCACATCGATTTCCTTGAACTTTTTACTCGTTTGACTAGGCGCAATCACCATCACTTCGTGACCGCGATTTGCTAAACCAATAGCAAGAGTCCGACCAAAAGTTGCAACACCATTAATGGTCGGGTAGTGTAAATCCGACGCGATAAGGATTTTCATATTGCTCTAGTATACCACGGCGCTCGGCACACATCTGGCCCTCAGAGGGCATGGTACAATATATAGATATGAAATTGTTCTATGATGCTCGTTATATACGCACCGACTTTCATGATGGTATTAGCCGCTACTCGACAGAACTAGGCAATGCACTTGCCAAGATTACTGATGTAACGTTTCTTATTTGCTCACCGGCACAAATTCAATTCTTGCCTAAAAAAGCCAAGTATATCCAAATTCACAAACCAGTATCCCTGCAAGAGCCCTTCACTGCCAGTATCTTAAATAAGTTTGCACCTGACCTCGTTTTCTCACCAATGCAAACAATGGGGTCTGCTGGACGAAACTATAAATTGATACTGACCTCACATGATATGATCTACTATCGTCACCCGACACCGCCAAATAACATCGGTGGCGCGCTTCGCCTGATATGGCGTTTGTACCACCTGACATATATCGTTGAGCGTCTTTCGCTGAACGGCGCAGATATCGTCGCGACTGTCAGTACCACCGTGCAACGTGAATTCGAACAGGCGAAACTCACAAAACGCCCAATTATCGTCATTCCAAATGCACCACAAAAGTTTCATACCCACAAAGTTGTCCATGAAGGCGCTTCAAAAAACATCGTCTATATGGGATCGTTCATGCCCTATAAGAACGTTGAGGTATTAATTAAAGGCATGCAGTGGCTCCCTGGACGTACACTCCATTTGCTGAGTAAAATCACACCTTCTCGGCGCAAAACTCTGATGAAATTGATTCCAAAAGGAACAGATGTTCGTTTCCACGGTGGTGTAACCGATGATACATACGAAGCACTCCTTGCCAATAATGCCGTCCTAGCAACTGCCAGCTTCGATGAAGGCTACGGACTTCCTATCGCCGAAGCTCTGGCGATGGGTGTTCCTGTAGTGGTCAGTGATATCCCTATCTTCCACGAAGTCGCTGCCGGTGGAGCACTGTATTTCGATCCAAAAAATCCAAAACAGTTCGCCGAGCGCATTAAAGAATTAGATGATCCAGAGACTTTGAAACAACTCGTGAAAAAAGGGAAAGAACACATCAATTCATTTAACTGGGATACCTCTGCTCGGGCACTGCTGAACACCATAAAATCTATTCTGTAATCTGTTACAATAAAGGACATTATGGCAGCCCAAAAGAAAAAGCCGACCAAGCCACGAGCGATCGTTAATCGACGCGCGTCTTTTGACTATGCGCTCGCTGATGAGTTAGTGACCGGCATCGCTTTAACTGGTCGTGAAGCACGAGCAGCCCGCGATGGGCGAGTGCAACTAAAAGGTTCTTTCGTCACTATTCGAAATAATGAACTGTGGCTGAACAATGCCAGCTTTAGTCTCGTCCTTAATACAAAGAATGAGACCGATACCAGCGTCGATACCTCACCGCGAAAACTACTGGCAAAGCGACGTGAAATCGATGAATTAGCCGAGCGAAAACATGAAGGCATGACGATTGTGCCATTAAAACTTCTGACTCAAGGCCGTCACATTAAGCTAGTCATTGCCCTCGGTAAGGGCAAGAAAAACTACGACAAACGAAATTCCATCAAACTCCGCGACCAAGAACGCGAAAATAAACGCCTGACAAAACACCTTTAGGCGTATTCTGGTAAAATAAAAGCATATGAAACTCTATTCCTGGAACGTCAATGGCATCCGCGCAGTCCTCACAAAAGGCACTTTTCAAACCTTTATCAAGGACCACGACCCAGATGTCTTGTGTCTGCAGGAAACAAAAGCAAAACCCGAGCAAGTTGACCTAGACCTACCTGGCTACCATCTTTACTGGAATAGTGCCGACAAAGCAGGCTATAGCGGCACAGCAATTTTCTCAAAAACTGAACCCCTGCAGGTCATTAACGGCTTCACTGATGACATCGCCGAAAAATATAACCTGGCAGGAGACAGCTACGGCGATCCTTCAAAAGAAGGTCGTGTTATCTCTGCAGAATTCGAGAAGTTCTGGATCGTAACCGTCTACACACCAAATTCAAAAGGTGACTTGTCGCGCCTTGACCTCCGTCACAAACAATGGGACCCGGCGTTCCTTGAACATATTAAAGAACTTGAACAATCAAAGCCGGTCGTTTTTAGCGGTGACCTGAATGTTGCGCATAACGAAATTGACCTCTCGAACCCAAAGCCTAATGTTGGCAAACACGGTTTTACCAACGAAGAGCGTGAAGGCTTTGACAACTTCGAGAAAGCAGGGCTTTTTGACACACTACGGCTAGCGTACCCTGACACACCCGAACTCTACACCTGGTGGACACACTGGGCGAATGCCCGTGCACGAAATGTCGGATGGCGCATTGACTATTGGGTTGCATCAGCCGGTTTGAAAGACAGCATCAAGTCTGCCGCAATTCACCCAGACGTGATGGGGTCTGATCACTGTCCCGTCAGTATCGAACTTGCGGTATAATAGAGCATACAACTAAAGCAGTGGTGGGCTTTTAAGGAGTTACAATTACGATGACCAATTCCGGTGAATTATCACCGCTTGATCGAGAAATTGCACAATCATTACGGCTTAAACAGCCTGACTATCGCTTTGAGCCTTTTGAAACGTATTCCGAACTAAGTGGTAAAACATTTGTCGCGACCATAGGACCTACCGAAAGCGGCAAATCTATCTTAACGAGTGAAGTCGTCCGACTTGCGCCGGAATTCACGCCAAACGGCACCCGTACCACACGCGAACGTAAACCAAACGATCCGCATAACTTTAGAACTGCCAACGATGGCATTACGCACAGGTCAATCAATGAAGACATCATCAACCACAAGCTGGTGCACTACTCCGTTTTTCCGACTGGACACGTCTACGGCACTGCACCAGAGGACATCGATGAATATGCAATCGGTTCCGTCCTAAGCGATAGCATCGAGAACCTTATGACCGCTGGTTTCAAGGAGTTTTTCCCAGTATTTGTCGTGGCACGCGGCGCTTTATACCAACAACGGCTCGAGCAACACCTGGAAATTCCAGGGCTTCGCAATCAACTTTCTGGTGCAATGGGGTCACTCATGTTCGCACGCCTCAATGTCGAAGCGCCGTGGCTAAACTTTGTTGATATTGGTGATTCCGACGAGACCCTTCAAGCCGCAGCGCAAGATATTATTCGCTCGGCATATCAACGAACCCACCCAATCATGACGTCTGGGCGTAGACTCCAACTGATCAGCGAAATGGAGAATGCTGTACAAAACGTCAGCCGACAACTACGCTAGTAACAATGGATTATTCTTATTGGAAACGGCAAACCCTCGATGCACCACTTTTTCCGGACATTGAGTGGAGTAAACCCGAGCAGAAATCGCTCTCTGGCAAGCTAGGGATTATTGGTGGCAATCAGCTGGGATTTGCGGGTGTCGCCGAAGCGTATAGCACCGCCCTTGGAACCGGTGCCGGGCATATTCGCGTACTACTACCGGATATTTTAAAAAAGACCATTCCACCGGCAATCACTGATGCAGTTTTTGCGCCAACCAACCCCTCGGGGAGCCTTTCAAAAGACGCGATTGCTGAAATGAACGCTCTCGGTGAATGGGCGAATTCAGTGCTCTTAATAGGTGACGCAGGCCGCAGCGGTGAAACTGCCGTCGTCTACGAACAATTTATCCAAAAATATACCGGCCAACTCGTCCTGACGCGCGATGCGATCGATCTGGTAAAGAACGGATCGGAAATGCTTGTCGAACGACCGAACACCGTCCTTGTTGCCTCGTTTGCGCAGCTGCAAAAGCTATTTCAATCTGTCTACTATCCAAAAGTCCTAACCTTTAGTATGCAGCTGACTAATCTTGTTGAAGCAGTCCACAAATTCACCATCACATACCCAGTAACACTCGTCGTTCTCCATAAAGACCATTTGGTCGTTGCCAGTAATGGGCAAGTCACAAGTCAGGTATGGAACAACCCGATGCTCATCTGGCGGGGAAGTGTGGCCGCAAAAGCCGCAGCCTATTGGCTATGGACACCTAGCAAACCGCTTGAAGCAATTACCAGTAGTATTCTTTCGTAGAAAGTTACGCTAGATATAGCGGCTATACTTGATATATTTTCCTATATGTGCTATAATATACGAATGTCTCAAGGAGAAAGAATGTTCCTCGATGGAGGGCAAGCAAAAAACGAAAGCGGCTCGAGTATCAATCTCGAGTCATTTCTTCCTAATGAGCAAAAACTTGATGAGAAACTATGGCATGATCCTGAAAGTGCCGCGAATGACATCAAGTATCTTCTAGAAACAAGGGGTGGGCGCATGACGCCGCAACTCAGCCGCTTGGCCTTAAAAGGACTCAGCCTTTCTTTATTTGTTCGTGAAGCCGAAGCTGGAAAAGTGAGCGAAGACACCGAAGATGATATTCAGCATATTGCTCTTCGCAACGCTATCGTTCTTCAGTCATATCTCGAATTAGTAAACGATCCAGATATAGATCAACGATCACTGAACCAAGCGATCAACGAAGCAGTGATTGTAGGGCTCACCAGCAGAACGTTTGGTTCTGGGGATCCTGACCTAGATGACGTTATTGCTCTGCCCACAACACCTATAAAAGAGCACGTCAGTGAACCAACCCAGTTCACTATCCTCAGGCGAAAAAGTCTTGGCCGCGCAAAGCTTATCATTGCAACAATCGACAAGAACCAACAGCAAGTACTTAATGACCCTGATATGATTTACATTCAACCAAGTGAGCTCACTGGACCAAAATTAAATATACAACGACTCGCAAGGACATTGGTCGCCGAGCAACAACTTGAGCCACTCAGTAAAATCAGTACAGACCTAATAACACACGCGACATCTCATCTATATAGCAAAATTTACGGTCATTTCGACAGCATTCAACCTCAATCGTAAACACAAGCACATTGAGAACCCTTCGGGGTTTTCAACTGGGGAAACTTAAACAAAAAAGACTCTTAAATAAGAGTCTTTTTAAATCAATCCGTGGTACCGCGAACCGGATTTGAACCGGTACGTCATTGCTGACACCAGATTTTGAGTCTAGCGTGTCTACCATTCCACCACCGCGGCCCATGTAGTAACTTTCACTACTGAAAAGTACCAATGTATTGTACAATAGATGCTAATAGGAAGATAGATATGAACCCCGATAACAGCAGCCCCGATGACACAAAAACACAACAAGCGGCTGCCGCTGATGTCATTCGATCTCAAATCGGAAACTTGTACGACGGTGGGGAGGGCGAGCCAACCACTACCGCAACACCAGTCGTAGTAGCACAGGACAACAACCCCTATCACCGCGAACATGCGCAGCACCCACTTCCCGAAGCCGAGCAGTGGAAACAGTATCACACCGCCTGGCAGAACTACTACCAGAAATACTACGAGAACTATTACACCGCGCAGGCAGCAGCAGAAGTCACGCCACCTGTCCTTGAGATCAAAGAATCGGACTTGTCAAAAAAACATGACGGCTATTTTGTGCACCAACCTGCAGTGCCTGCACACGTCGAAACGCCGGAAGAATTATCAAACGACCAGGCACTATTCGAACTCCGCCAAAAGCTACTCGGACGTGTCCAGGAATCAGCTAAAAAGATTCGCAAAAGTCGTCACTTTATCCCAATTATTTCAGCACTGGCAGTTGTCTTTATTTTTGTGTTCATTCAGTACAACCAAGTCATTACAGCCAATGTCATGGCCTACGTTTCCCCGGGAAGTATCGACCCCCAAAATATTGTCGTCGACCCAACGACTGATGTTGCGGTTACCCAAGACCCACGCCTTATCATTCCAAAGATTAACGTCGATGTGCCCGTCACGTATGACGTCGGCACCGACAATGCATCACAAATGGCCGCCATGGCAAACGGTTTAGCACATTTCCCAGTCGCTGGAGCCAGTAGTCACCCAGGCGAAGTCGGCAATACCGTCCTCGCCGGACACAGCAGCAACGACTTGTTCGATAGAGGAGACTACAAGTTCATCTTTGCCCAACTCGACAAACTAAACGTTGGCGACAGCGTCTATGCCAATTACAAAGGCAAACGTTACACGTACGTCGTCACAAAAGTTCAAGTCGTTGCACCAACAGACGTCAATGCACTCGTTTACCCAACCGCAAAACCTATCCTGACATTAATCACCTGTACACCCCTAGGAACCGCTCTCAACCGTTTGCTCGTCACTGCCGAACAAGTCAGCCCAGACCCAGCCGAAGCCGCCACAGCACCTGCAGGCAGCGGTACAGTCGGTAGTAACACAACAGCAATACCGGGTGATAGCGGCACACTTTTCTCGAAATTATTTGGCAACTAGTCGTTAGCGTTACTAATTCAAGATCATCGTCGCACGCTGCAACTGATACCCAGCCCCAGACTTTGCGATTCCGTATAGATACTTGCCATTCTGACTAAGCGTGGCATCAAAGCCAGGTTCCATTGTCATAATCACATGCGCGTTGTTGCCGTCGAATTCACGAATCGATAGATGACCATCATACACTGCCCATAGGTAGGCGTCATCGAGCCACTGTAACGTATGTGGTGTCACCTCGGCTGTCGCGATGGTCGCACTAGTCTGGCGCATATACTCAACTTCGTAACTGACAAAGTTCAGCCCAGACTGCACCACAAGGTGATCACCATCGACGCTAAATTGTGTCGTATCAATATTCGAAGATACTTTCAACTCATCGTATGATTTCAAACTCGCATTCGCGGTATCAGTCGAAGCGGGGTAGCGTCCCTTCAAAACGGTCACTTTCAACCCTTCTGAAATCGCAATGTAATCGTCGCTATGGTATTGGGTCGCGGCAATAGTCAGCGGCGTCGTTAGGTCATTTACGGTGCGTAGAACATGCGATAACTCATCACCCTCACGGTAAATACCGGCAACTTGGTGTGCAGCATTACTTGGATCAGTACCCGTATAAGTAACGATTGTGTTATCAAACAAGTTAAAGTCTTTGACGTTCGAAACAAGTCCTCGTGAAATAGTGGCATTCGAAAGATCTAGTTTACGAATCGTGCCGTCAGTCAGGCCATATAACGCCGATCCACTTGTACCAGAGAACTTCAGTTCTGATAACGAAATACTGAGCAGCGTCGAAACGTTCACACTAGTGGCAACGTCCTGTGTATCCACCACAATGTATTCAGATTTGTTATTAAAGGTGTGCTTGACGATAACGTAGCGGCCATCCTTATCCCAGCTTTCCATTGTAAAGCTATGCGTCACACCGGCAGTCGTGGCGTCGGTATACAGTGTCGTCGGGAGTGAGATTGTCGTCGATTTGACTTGCTGGGACCGAAGGTCAACTAATTGAAATGACGGCGTGTCGGCTTTGCCTTGAACAATCAGCCACTTGTAATCAGGCGATGCTTTTTCACCGTAGACAGATGTATAGTTCGCGACAGACTCGGTTTGAAGATTTTTCGGAACAAGCAGCAGGTAATCAAGCCATTCCAAAGTCCCAGCCTTAACATTTAGAGTCTTTGACCACGACTCATAGCCAGATTTGTTCACGACAAATTGGTGCTTGCCAGCAACAACCGTTTGCTTTGAAGGCGTATTCGAGTTAATCGACTTGCCATCGATTGCCACATCGGCACCGCTTGGCTTTGAGTCAAACTGCACCAGAGCACCTTGTTCAAGGCGACCTTTATCACTGTCAACGCGGTACCCAAGAATGAACAAGATAGTACCGGCAACGATAACGACAACTGAAAGGAACATGATCGTATAGGTAATAATGCGGCGGATAAGTAATTGTCTTTTTGTCGGACGTTTAAACATATTGTCCCTACATTATAGCAGTCTGCATACATTTTTTAATCAGGGCTTGCATAAGCGTAATGATACTTCTAATATAAGTGATAATGTATGCGGGCAAATCCCATACTTCATTTTGACCTGCGAGGAAGAATAAATTGTATGCAAGCGAATAAAACGGTAGAAATTAACGGGCGTCTTTACGACGCTGTTACTGGTCTACCAGTCGACAAATCATCAAAAACTAAAGAGAAGCCGGTCTCGCCAGCAGTGGTGAAAAAACGTGCAGCCGAAGTCGCCGCACAAACCATTCATACACAGACACAACGATCACAGACACTGCACCGCCGGGCTGCACGTAAAGTCATCCCAGCTGTTGTCAAACGTCCAAAAGCAGGTCAGCACATGGACATTACCCGTAACTCAAAAGTTGCAAAGTTTGCTCCACACCCAGTTGCTGTAGCTATTAAAAAGCAAGCCTCAACACCTGACATTGCCCCAAAAGCACACCCATTAGTCGCCCGTGCGCACGCTCGTATTGCGAAGCCAATATTTTCTGCTCCTGTCGCCAAAAGTGCAAAACAAATCAAGGACGAAGCAATCTCTAAAGCCATCGCCACACCAACCGTCAAACCTGTAAAAACAAAACGTGGCTTCCGCTGGTCTAGGCGATTTACGATTGTGACAGCTATTTTTGCCGTCCTTATCATTGGTGCGTACTTGACCTATGTGAATATCCCGAGCATCTCAGTTGGCTTTGCTGCATCCCAGGCAGGCATCGATGCAACCTATCCGCAGTACAAACCAGACGGCTACCACCTCAGCCAACCAGTCACGTATAGCGATGGGACAGTTACATTACAGTTCAAGTCAAACTCTGACGACAGTCAATATTCAGTCATCCAGACTCGTAGCTCATGGGATTCATCAGCGGTCCTCACGAACATCGTTAAAAAAGCCGCCGGCGACAACTACATCACCACCCAGGAAAGCGGACTAACAATTTATTCGTATAACAACAACGCAACGTGGGTAAATGGGGGCATTCTGTACACGATCGAAAGCAACGCACCACTTTCCGGCGAACAAATTCGTCACATCGCTACAAGTCTATAGCCAGGCCTCTCGCAGCCGGCCATCTCTGTAAATCTCTCTCGACATCTGGTATACTAACCACAAATGTCTAATTCTATTATTCGTACTCGCTTCGCACCAAGTCCTACTGGTTTTATGCATGTCGGTGGTATTCGTACTGCGTTATTCGCTTGGTTTGTTGCCAGACAAGCCGGTGGTGCGTTTATTCTTCGCCTGGAAGATACCGATCAAAAGAGGGAAGTCGAAGGCTCGGCTGAACATATCATACAAGCACTGGCTGCTCTGGGGATTACACACGACGAAGGTCCAGATATTGGCGGACCATACGCACCATACAAACAAAGTGAACGATTAGAAACATACAAAGCTTGGGCCCAAAAACTTATTGATAGTGGCCGCGCCTACGCCGACCCATACACTCCAGCTGAACTCGACACCTTCCGTGAATCTGCCCGTGCCAACAAAAAAGCCTTCTTGTACCGTGATCACCGTCCTGAAAATCCACCAGCCTGGGATGGTTCAACGCCACTTCGATTGCTATCTAACCCTAAAGCTTACCACTGGCACGACGAAGTACTGGGTGATCTTTCAACTGGCCCAGAAGTCATTGATGACCTGATCCTTATTAAGTCTGACGGCTTTCCAACCTACAACTTTGCCCACATCGTTGACGATGCTGAAATGAAAATCAGCCACATTATTCGTGGCCAAGAGTTCATTGCCAGTCAGCCAAACTATTTGAATATCTACGAAGCCCTTGGCCTCGATTTTCCTATCTTTGCGACGATGCCACACATCATGGCAGAGTCTGGTAACAAAAAACTTGGCAAACGTGACGGCGCAAAAGACGTTCTCGATTACTTGAAAGATGGCTTTTTGCCAGAGACAATGGTGAATTTCATCGCCAGCCTTGGTTGGAATGATGGCACTGAACAAGAAATTTTTACAATTGCAGAACTGATCGAAAAATTCAGCCTCGACCGTGTACAAAAAAGTGGTGCACGTTTTGATGAGAAGCGCCTGGAATGGATGAATGGACAGCACATTCGTTTGCTGACACTCGACGATTTGTACGAGCGCGTTGCTGATTTTTGGCCTGCATCCGCAGCGAGCGCTGGTGAAGAACTGAAGAAACATGTTTTAGCATTAGTCCAGGACCGCCTGAAAACATTGAAAGACCTTGCGATTCTGACCGACTATTTCTTTGCAGAACCAACCGCCGATTGGTCTATGGTTGAAGGCAACAAGCAACTTGCGAAGCTGCCAAAAGACGAATTAAAAAGTTTACTCACAGCATCATTCGAAGCCCTTAATAAGGTGGGAGTCAGCGAATTTACACCCGAAGCCGTCCAAGAAACCTTGAACCAGCTACTCGTCACAACTGGCCAGAAACCAGGAATTTTGTTTAGCCTTATTCGAACTGTCGTCTCATGGGCACCGTTTAGTCCTGCTCTCGATCACACACTTTCAGTGCTTGGAAAAGAAACCAGTCTCGCTCGAATCGACGCTGCAATTAACGATCTGTAGAGTTCTCAATAATTGACCGATGTTTCAGCGCCCGAATAGAAAAAAGTATTTCGTTGGCTTCAATCAGTGCAAAGTTCAATCGATCGGTGGCTTCATCAGTGAGATAAACCAGTTGCGTGCCGACTTCTAAAAGGCCAGAGGGCGTCTTGATAACAGCAACTTCGCGGCGCAGTTCAGTCGTGGTGACGATTTTTTCTGTCATGCTGAAAGCATACACCCGTCCTAAAGAGTTACAAAGCGTAACCACTTTGCTATAATGACAGGCAAGTGATCTTCAAACGCAAACCAAAAGTAGACTACATTGAATTTGGCAAAAAAGCGCCAAACTGGTTTCGTCGACACAAAAAACTGTCGATTATCTTTATCGTCGTCGCTGTGCTTTTGGTAGCTGGCGGAACAGCGACAGCCCTCTATTTTATCAATAAAAAACCAGTAACGACTGCACCCGCAAAGATAGTAAAACCCGTCGTAAAGCCTATTCCGGTAAAATATTACTCTCCGCTGACTGGTGAAATCGTCCCCGACCAAGCGGCAACAACACAGGCCGTCACAGCCGTCATGATAGAGAACAGTCCTGATGCGCGTCCACAATCCGGCTTAAAAAATGCCGGCGTCGTCTTTGAGGCAATTGCCGAAGGTGGTATCACACGTTTTGCAGTACTGTTTCAACAAGAAAAGCCAGCTCTCATTGGCCCAGTTCGCAGTGTTCGTATGTACTATGTGGATTGGCTAGCGGCATTTAATGCCAGCATTGCGCACGTTGGTGGCAGTCTAGCGGCACTCAACGAAGTCCGCAACGGTAACTACCGCGATATTGATCAGTTCTTTAATGGCAGCTATTACTACCGTGCCACCGATCGCTACGCACCGCATAACGTCTATACAACCTCCGAGAAACTTGATGCCCTGAATGCTTCGAAAGGCTATACAACATCTACCTTTACCGGCTTTACTCGTAAAGACAGTGTCGCAGCAAAAACTCCTACAGCTACTTCGATGAGTGTCGACATTAGTAGTGCCCTCTACGACAGTTCATACGCCTACAACGCGACGACCAACACCTATGACCGTTCAGAAGGTGGTGCACCACACCTCGACCGCGAGTCTGGACAAATCAGCCCCCGTGTTGTGATTGTGATGACAATTCCAGAACGCACCGTCCTAGAGGATGGTTATCGTGAACAAATTGATGCGATCGGTAGTGGTAAAGCAGTCATTTTCCAGGATGGCACTGTCCAGGAAGTCACTTGGTCAAAGGCGAGTATGCTCGACCAAATTAAATTTACAGACGCAACCGGCAAAGACGTGCCCTTAGCGCGTGGGCAGACCTGGCTCACATCTGTGCCAACAGATGGAGGAGTCACATGGCAGTAACGAAACCACAGAAATTTGCAAAAGACTTTTGGCCGTATTTTTACAAAGTTATTGCAACCGTTATTATCTCATCGCAGCTCATCGTGTTAGTTGTGATTGCAGCGATCCTCTACATGTTCGATTTCCTTGAAACAAACCCATTGGCATTCGTCGGTATTTTGGCGGCTGAAGCCGTCCTGGGTACAGCTGCATCAATTGCCATCTACAAACTAGCATCACAGCCAATCAAAGACCTTCTGGCGGCTGTCGTGCATGTTTCCGGGGAACCAACTGCAACAACACCACCAAACCCGAACGACAAACGATTTGAACAAAGTGGTTTCAAGGATGTCCTGCAAACCATTTACCAACTTGCCAGCAAAGACGACACCGCGCCCGTAACGATGCTTTCGTCAGCACCAGCAGTAGCCGCGCCGACAAGTATCACACCTCCTCAAATAGTACGGCCTGCAACCACAATGCTGGAAACTGCCTTGAACGAAACATCGTGTGGCTTTGTTGTCATGAACCATGAACGAAAGATTACTTTCTCGAACAAAGCAGCACCATTAAATGTCGATTCAAACGGCGTATCGTCACTAAGTCTGATCTTTAATGGCCAAGAAACACTGGATGCTTGGCTAGAGGACTGTGATAAAAATGCCGTTCACGCCGAGCGGACCTGGGCACGTATTTCAAACAAACTTCCCGAAGAAGAAGGCCGTCGTTTCTTTGACGTCGTTGCCTCGTATGATAAAGGTGCCGAAAGTGAAGTCGTCCTAACACTGATTGATCGAACCAGCGTCTATGAAGTCGGCGAACAAGAACTCGACTTTATCGCCTTTGCTGCGCACGAACTGCGTGGACCGATTACCGTCATTCGTGGCTACTTGGATGTCCTAGAAGATGAACTGAAAGATGTATTGAAAGACGATCAACATGAACTATTCCGTCGTCTGACAGTATCCGCAAACCGTCTATCAGGGTATATCAACAATATCCTTAACACATCACGCTACGACCGACGCCACCTGAAAATGCACCTTTCAGAAACAACCGTTGCCGAAGTCTATGACACTATTCGCGACGACATGGACCTACGCGCCAGCGCACAGAACCGTATGCTGTCTGTCACTATTCCGACCGATCTACCAACCATTGCGGGCGACCCGGCCAGCCTCAGCGAAGTCTTCGGCAACCTGATCGACAATGCCATCAAATACAGCAATGAAGGCGGCGCTATAGCCGTCACAGCTGCACCAAAGGGTGATATGGTTGAACTTCAAGTTGAAGACCATGGTATCGGCATGCCAGCCAGCGTCATTGGTAATTTGTTCCAGAAATTCTATCGTTCACATCGATCTCGCGAGACTGTTGCCGGAACAGGTATCGGTTTGTATATCTCGAAAGCAATCGTCGAATCACACGGCGGGAACATCAGCGTTCGCAGCGAAGACGGACGCGGCTCAACCTTCACCGTTTTGCTACCAACATTCCAATCAGTTGCAGACAAACTAAAAGCAGGTGATAATAGCAACGTAGGGTTAATCGATCAGGGATCTGGTTGGATTAAAAACCACTCAATGTACAGAGGATGAATAAGGATAAACGGGGATAAAACAGGAATACACACATGGCAATTAAAACGATACTTATTGTAGAAGACGACCGATTCATCGGCGAGATGTACGTGCGCAGCCTCAAGAAAGCTAATTACACAGTTGATTGGATGGTTGATGGCAACGACGGCCTGATCGCAGCGCGCAACAAACAATACGACCTGATTCTGCTGGACGTAATGCTACCCGAACGACGGGGGAGTGACATCCTCGAAGCGCTTCGCGGCGGCGCTGAAGACCTCATCCCTCATTCTAGAGTGCTCATCTTAACTAATTTTGAACAAGACGACGAATCTCGTATGGCAATGGAGAAAAAAGCCGATGGCTACCTTATCAAGGCCGAAATCACTCCTAGCAAACTCTTGGCTGTTATCGCACAGCTCGACCAGCCAGCATAACATTATGGCCGAGAATCACTACGTCGATGCCAAAGATCAACACGAAGCCGCCACAGGCGTCGAAGACCACAGCGACCTAACCACATTTTACGCGAAAGCTAAAGAAGAAGAGCTAGGGCCGTGGATGCAAGAAGCGGATCGCCAAGAAGCACTGCAAGCAAAGCGCGATCAGATCATACTTGGTCTGCGCGGATCAGCCGTACTTGTCGGACTCGCAATTAGTTTGCCTGTCGCTATCGGTATTGTGCTTGGTCAATTCTTTATGACACACGTCAACCTCAAAAATGCGATTCCTATTTTTTTCCTGATTCTCTTTGGACTCGGTGGGTTTTTTGCACTCACTTTCGTTTTATATAAGTGGGTAGGAACACGCTTTCAACATCACAACATACGCGCACTGCCAATTACGCTGACGACGCTGCTAAGCCTGGCACTTATCGTGCAAAAGGTCTTTGATCTATGCATAGGCCTTATTGGCGGCTTGGTCGGCTATGGCACTGCACTCGTCGCATTAGTTGCAATCGGGATCATTATCGCGACAGTGAGCATATTCATTTGGACCTCACCAAAACTATCGTGGATACTAAAAATCCTTGTTTTGTTCGTGTTTCTGGGTGTCGCATCAGCCGTATTCTATCTGGTGTAGTAGTGTGCAACCATTGTATTTATGATATTTTTATGCTATAATTAAACTATCAAGACGAAAAGAGTTCCGAACGGTTAGTTACCTAAGGAGCTCTTTTCATTTTTATGACATCTCTCCATACAGGCAAGAAAGCAAAAAATTTAAGTTGTTTGAAATTATTGTATGATACTATAAGTTTATCAAGACGAAAAGAGTTCCGAACGGTTAGTTACCTAAGGAGCTCTTTTCATTTTTTAGCAGGCTTTGAGTCAATCCATTCGATTTTTCGTTTGACGTCTTTGTCGTCGAGATAGGCAAAAAATTGTGCCCCAATTTGGTTATAAAGTGAAGACCGATATTTGCGGTTAGGGAACAAGATTCTTTCAAATCGTTTTTCTTCAATGAGAAAATCGACGAGCATTTTATAATCGCCATCACCAGACACGAGAATAACCTTATTGAACTTCTCGTCTTTATATACACGTTTCATCACCGAGAATATAATATCTGAGTCGACATTACCTTTTTTCTTGCCAAGCATTGCCGCATTATGTTGGCGAAATTGTAAGATGAAGCCGGCACTTTGAATCACTTCGTACAGATGCTCGATCTTTTGACCCTCTTGAACATATCCAAGATAGTAAAAAGCTTTTTCAACATTATACTTTTCTTTCAAATAAACGCGGAACTTTCCAAGATCAATGTGCCAGGCCGCCTCATCTAAACCAGCAGTTCCTAGATGGAGGTTTTGACCGTCGATATATGCATAGTTCACCATCGCTTTATTATAACAGCCACTTCCAAGCAACCTCTTAACTTCTGGACATTACCACTGTTATTTGGTATATTAGGCAAGTTCAACACACTATCGTGGTCCTATCGTCTAACGGTTAGGACACCAGGTTCTCATCCTGGCAATTGGAGTTCGATTCTCCATAGGATCACCAAGATTATTCAACACTCATAAAAGCTTCCTCTCTGGAAGCTTTTACTGTTTATCGTACTTTGTCTGTGAAACGCTAATTTCGCCAAAATGTCCAATTGACCATTTTTCCAAGGCGGCGAGCGGCGATAACAATGAACTGCCACTTTTGGTCAGTTTATACTCAACACGAAGTGGCACTTCCGCATACACGGTTCGTGTTAAAAGACCATCTCGTTCAAGCGCACGTAGTGTTTGCGTGAGCATTTTTTGAGAAATGCCTTCAACTTGGTGCAGTAAATAAGAAAAGCGTCGAGATTCACTGCCAAGTGCACCGATAATAAGCACAGTCCACCTGTCGCCAATACGGTCGAGTATTTTTCGTGTTGGGCAGCCAGCCCTGTAGGGGTTACGTTCAATTTCTACTGGTTCAAGGGGGTTAGTTACCACAAAGTGCCTTATTTCTATTAGTTACTAGGTATATTATAGTAACTATAGCACAATAGATATAAGAAGAGGGGAGCCCGATGACAAAGATTACAATTTTAGGCGGTACTGGCTATACAGGCGCCAACATCGTGAAAGAGGCTGCTAAACGCGGTCACCATGTTACATCATTTAGCCGAAACGTACCTACAGAGCAAGTTGCAGGCGTTCAATACGAAACTGCTTCACTTACAGACGACACTGTTCGCGAAAGTGCCGTCGGTAGTGCCGATGTCGTTATTGCAGCACTCGCACCTCGCGGCGAACTTGAATCACAGCTTGCAGGTATTTACGCCCGCGTTGCTGAACTTGCATCAACATCTAGCACTCGCCTTGGTATCGTTGGTGGCTTTAGCGCCCTTCGCCCAGCTGAAGACGCCCCACGATTTGCCGAAGGCGATGCTATTCCTGCGCAGTACGCGGCAGAAGCAAAGGTAATGCACACTGTACTACTTGCACTCGAGAACTCAGCACCCGAAGGTCTTGATTGGTTTTACATTAGCCCGGCACAAAACTACGGAGCACACGTTCCAGGTGAGGCAACTGGAAAATACCGTCTCGGTGGCCAAGTAGCGCTCTTTGATAAGGACGGTACTTCTGCAATTTCAGGTGCGGACTTTGCGAAAGCAATTATCGATGAAGTTGAAACACCTGCGCATCACGGTGAACAAATTTCAGTCGCATACTAGAACCGCAAAAAGCTTAGAACAAGTAGCTACTGTAAAAAGTGAGCTACTTTGACTTTAATTGTATACTGCCTTACTCTTCCATTATATTAAGGAATGTAACGCACGAACTTCTATAGAGTTATTTTTAGTCTTATACCACCATTGCATCACAAGCCTACCAACCAGCGTTTTTCGCCAACTGTACGGCATAACTCCAGAACGGTTCACCCGCATCTGGACCACCATTGACCGGCGCGTCCGATTCCCATGGAATCTTAATCCAAAGAAGTGCATCATTATGCGCATTCGTCGTATGCGTTGTCGGAATAGGGCCTAGTGCGGCACCGGATGGGTTATATAACGCGCCACTTGTTGCAGTCGTGCCGCCACTTCGAGAACTATCGATGACGTAATGTTTCCCGCCAACGAGTTTCGATACTTGCTCACCGTAGCTCACATTCAAGCTCGTTGATGAGAAATAAGAGACATCCAAACTAAACCCGTCAGCCCCTGCAACATTTGATGCCTTCAGCCGAGCCGCAATAGTTGCAGGAGTTTGCCAGGTTGGGTTACCAGCGTCAATATAGACGGACGTATTTGCCTGCGCTTTGATGATTCCGACGGCTTGAGAAACTGCTTGATAGCGATCCGCTTGATTACTGGAAGGCAGACAATCCGCACCTGCAATGGCGTCAGGCTCCAAAATCACGACAGCATTCCGGTTCGCGATGCCGGCAGCGGCCTGGGTTACCCATTGAAGATATGCGGCGTAACTTAATGATCCAGTTGCAGAATACCCCCCACAATCGCGATCGGGAATGTTATAAAAGACCAATATCGGCACAGTCCCAGAAGCATTGGCTGCCGAAACGACATTATTCACAGCAGCGGTGACGTTACTGCCATTCCAATCGCCAAACCAAGTTGCAACTGATTGCTGTCCCATTTTCGCGATAAGGTTTACGTTCTGGACACTCGGATTAGCACTGGCGTAGGCCGTTGCAGTATTGCCTGGATCAACATAGAGCGGTAAATCCAGCCACGCTGGGCGTGCAACAACAGGAATGGGAGCGCTTGCCTGCAAGGCAGTAATTTTAGTTGTCGCCGCAGCGGCAGCGGTTTTCTTCACTGTTGCTGGGTCGGTATTTTTCGCCACAACAGGAACTGTACCGATTGATTTTCCACCTGACTCTATATCCGAAGCACTACTGGGCGCTATCACGTAGGCGTCTCCTTTTACATTTGAGAAAAAACTAGCAGAGGCAAGAAGGATAAAGAAAGCAAAGACAAAGCCAAGTCGACGGAGTCGCGTAACCCATCTAAAGCGATACCTATTCCGTGAACGCAGCCCCCCATACGCTGAAAATTTTCGCCGTGAAATATTCACTTCGTTTCCCCTAGCATCTATACCTAGTTTACCATTGTTGTTAGATTATCGTAAATGTATATTGACTATTAGCCAATAAAGTAGTATAATAATACGCAAAAGAGAGCATAAAGCTAACGAGGGTCACCGCACCCTCTTTTTTTATTTTTAAGGAGAAATATGAAGCGACGCTTAGACTACCCGATCATTGGGTTAATTGCATCGAAAAACCCCGTTGACGCCCTAGTTTTAACGGTTCAGTCACTATTTAAAGGTGGCGCTATTCGAGTAATTGTTGTTGACGACGGTTCTGACGATCCAGATGCACGACGTGTCTTTGCTGCTGTTGAAGTTGCTGGTGGAGAAGTCATTCACCTTGAAAAGAACGTCGGTAAAGCAAAAGCACTCAAAGAAGGTTTTCGAATCATCCCTGCCCGAAGTGTTATCATCCAAACTGACGACGACTCTCTCGCCAGCGACCTTCAACGTCCTGCCGAACTGATTCGTAGCCGTAAAGCCGATATCGTTGATATCCGCGTCGAAGCTCCACGCACAAAGTCATTGATCGGCCAGGTGCAAGAGGTTTCTTACTGGCTTATTAATGCTTTCACGAAGCGTCTCCAAGATGCCCTTAGGTCTCGACTTTGGCTTTCTGGCTGCTCACTCATGTATAGCCACGCTGCCGGAAAAGAATTGATCATGCGCCAAGCATTTACAATCACCGAAGACACCGAAGGACTTTTTCGTGCTCGCAAGAAAGGCCTCATTGTTCGTTACTGTGCAGACAAACGAAGTGCATTCGTCACTATGGTCCCCGAGGACTTCAAAAGCCTCCGCAAACAGTGGCAGCGCTGGGCAACCGGTAATGCGCAGGTGATGGCAATTTATGGATTAGGTGGTGGCAATCCTCGCATTGCAACTGTCAACATCCTTGCATGGCTCTACCTCTTAGTTCTTCCTATTATTCCTTTCCTGTATCAAAGCGTATTCCTGACACTTTTCTGGTGGTTCGTGAACGGCATCGTGATCGGTATTCTGGCTGCGGTTCGTATGAAGCGCCCGTACCTTATGGTTGTTGGCATCCTCTTCCCACTAATCGGGTTGTTATGGACATTCCACGCAGTTGAAGGCTTTTGGCTAGCATACCGACGCGCAAAGCGTGGTGGTATCAGCCTTGCTTGGATCTCTCCAAAACGTTCTGAAACAATCGTTGCCTAAACTGACACAACGTATAAAAAGAGGCTCCTCAGTGGAGCCTCTTTTATATATTCGAATCGCTTAGTGGGCGACGGTAGAAGGAGTATATGTGATTGATTTAATCTGATACAACCACGGTGCAGAACTATCGTCGACACCATCTTTTCCAGCCCATGCACCACCGATTGATAAGTTCATAATAAGGTAATACGGTTGGTCATACGGCCAGCTGAGCGGGTCGTCACTAGTTTTATCACGGCGTGCGTACACTTTACCGTCGAGAGTGAATTCGATCAAGGTAGGCGTCTTGATAATGCCGTACGTGTGATATGAGTCATAAGGGTTGCTGACAAATCCTGGAGTATATTGTGCTGTCTGAGCAAGCGAGTTATAGCTGTGAGAAGCAGGGATATTCACACCAGGAATGTAGCCAACAGACTCAAGGAAGTCCAGTTCACCATTGAGGCTATAGATGCGACTCTGATCTGTTGCAGAAGGGAAGTCGGCAGCCTGATAGCGTGGGTTAGACGGCATCAGCCATGCAGCAGGCCACGTACCGACACCGCGAGGAATCTTTGCTTCAACCGTAAGCGTGCCGTAGAGAAAGCTAAATGAGCCGTCCGTATCAACCCGTCCAGAGGTGTACGCTTTGCCGTCTTTGTTCTCTGGCTTTGCCGCAAGGACCAATGCGCCGTCTTGGACGCGAACATTGTCCGTACGACTAGTGAACGTTTCAAGCTCGTTATTATAGTCAGCTTTTGTTGAGCCGTTCTCGGTATTAAAGATTTTCGAGTCAATAGGACCATCGGCCATCGTCGAAAAGTCATACGTCCATGCTTTCGAGGTATCAATGACGGTTCGTGTCGCTGAATGAACAGATGAAGTCGTCGTTACAGAGTCAGCAACAGTTTTCGCTGAATGAGAAAACACACCGCCAGAAAGAAACGTAAACGCACCAAATACGATAGCAGCAAACGCAATACCAGCAAAGAATTGCCAGCTTTCGCTTACAAATTCTCGTAACATCTTATAGATTCTTTTGAAGAATACTCTCGAAATATGAAACATAGTCTATATTGTAACACAAAAACTTAAATTTGTAAATAGATTAACAGAGGTAATCTAAAGTTGCGCGTTTATTTCAGCAAGTGCCTGGGTCATGGTCTTTACAGGGATACCAGATGCCTTGACGAGTTGCAGCTCAGTATCGAGGTACGCAGTGGTAGTGGTATCAGCATCAAAGATCCCATCCGGCGTCACACTGTGATACACAATGACAAGCCACGTATTTGTTGCCTTCGCTTGTGCAATCCAATCTGCGACATCGGCAGGGGTTGTTGAGGTTGTAATGTTCTGAACCAGGATATTATATGGATTAAAATCATCTTTCGAGTTAAATCCGACGTCGACCGAGCGGTGTGCTTGGTAGTACTTTTGGATTGCCGTCACGACCGCTTGGTTATAGTCACCGTAAGGGCTGGCGATGTTAAGTGCAGCACTTGTACCGAAATCTTTCTGAAGTGTTTTTTGAGATTGGCTCAGTTCAGCTGTGAGGTTAGCCGCAGTCAGACTCGTTAAGTGTGGGTGATCAACGGTGTGTGATCCGATTTCGCTCCCAGCAGTTTGAAATGCTTGAACCTGGGCAGTCGTCATGTAATAGGGCTGACCAATGTAGCTTGAGATGATGTACTGCGTTGAAACAAGGCCGTACTGCTGAAGAAGCGGGAAGGCATTGTCATAAATTGATGTCCAGCCGTCATCGAACGTCAGGCTAATTAACGGCTCACTAAAGCCGGTTGGTGTATATGGAGTAACCGAGGCATCATCTGTTGCAAGTGTGCCGTTACCTTCAATAACGAAGAAGATGCTCATCGAGACTGCGTCTGCGGGAACTTGGAAATTAGCAGTATATGATTGCCACGATGTCGCTGCTGACGCACCAACAAGTGGGTTAGGAAGAGGGAAGTAGTTTGCAACACCTTGTGCATCGGTATACATCGCCACAGCTGCAACTTTAGCGGTCGTCTTGTACCACGTTGCATAGGTATACTGTGACCCTGGAGTCAGCGTCGTCAAAGGAGTGAAATACCACTTTGCATCGCCGTCTGTGTAATTCGACATCGTGATTTTTGCGCTGTCAGTTCCGGTGTGACCGTCATTTGTGACGTAACTGAATTTGGCTGTGTTCGTGCCCCAGCTATCTTGTACCCAACTGGCAGGATCTGTCCCATTCGCCGTTTCAAACGAAGGGTTAGCAACACGGTTTGTGGTCGTCGGAGGCGTTGGATCCGTCGGCGTAGTTGAAGCCGTGCCAGCAACAAGTGAGACGTCGTCGATTGTCAGCGAACCAACTTGATTAAGCAGGTGATAGACAGTCACGGCCTTAATCCCTGCCGGAACAGTAAAGCTGGCAGTATACGCTGCCCACGTGCTGGCAGCAGGTGCAGTTGCGAGGGTAACGTAACTATCGACGCCACTCACATCCGTCATCGCCACAACGACAGGGGTCGAAACGGCCGAGGTGTAGGAGTCTTGGTACGTATACGAATCACCGGCAGTGACAGCGACAGGGTCGGCGTACCATTTGACGTCGCCGGCAGTGACACTTGAAAGCGCAACGGTTGCACTCCGGGCACCCGTGTGTGCGCTCCCTGACGCGTACGTCAGTGTGCGGGTATTTGTCCCATATCCACCACGATTCCAACTGGCAGGATCTGTCCCATTCGCCGTTTCAAATGATGCATTAGCAAGAAGGTTTGTAGGTGTTGTCGGTGTCGTCGGTACAGTTGTTTGATCTGCAAGGCCAAGACTATAGTCATCAGTGCTCAATGTGCCATTCGAATACATAATATGAAGGACTGAAACGCCGACAGCACCTGCAGGAACAGTAAATGTGCTTGCTGTTTGCTGCCATGTGCTGCTTGGACCGACTGTCTTTAAGTATGCATAGCTAAGATTCCCTGCTGCGTCCATGTACTCAGCATCTAGTTCCGATGTAGTAGTGGCCTTGTAATAGTCGGTATAGGTGTAAGTTTGACCAGCAACAACTGGTGATTTATCCGCAACCCATTTTGCGTCACCACTGGAATACCCACTAACGCTCACAGATACGCCGTGAGTTCCAGTGTGGCCGTCTGCGTAAGTAAATGATGCGGTGTTTGTTCCCCAACTATTCGTAGAGAAGTTTAGTGGCTGATTATTCGCAGCAGATTCGACAGAAGGGTTGGCAATCAGGTTAATAGTATCGGCTTTGACCTGCGACACAAGCAAAAACATTGGCAGGACTAGCATAAAACACAAAAGGATAGCGACGATCTTTTTCATTTACGAATATTATACTTCTTTATTGCGTGTATTACAATTGTATTTGAATGTATATGTATTGATTTTTTACAACAAATATGTTATAATGCACTAGATTTACCCACCCGACCATTCGACATACAGAAAAGGAGGGTCCGGTAAATGGATCCTTATAGCATTCTCGACATCCCTCGGGACGCCACCACTGACCAGATCAAGCGAGCACATCGCAAACTGGCCCAGAAATGGCACCCCGACCTGAACACTTCGTCAGAGGCAAAAGCCAAGTTCACCGAGATCCAGCAGGCCTACGAGTCTCTCATTCATGGGAAACCGTTCAAGGCCTCGTCTCGACCGAACACACAGCAGTCGCCTCGCCAGTCCGCCTACACTCCCAGGTCCGAACCACCTCGTCAGCAGTCATCTGCGAACCGAGCAGAACGGGCTAAGAAGCGCCAGACGGCAATGGTCAAGAAGCAGAAGGCGCAAACAGAGGTGAACGCCAAGCGAGCCCGCGATCGTCAGCAGTACTCGAAAGACATGCAGGCAAACCGGGAAAGGACCACGCAAACTGTCACAAATCTGCGTGTAAGTTCGGCGAAGATCGTCGAGCAGACTCAAAGATCGGCATCCAGCCGACTTGAGGCTGCTCGAACCGCATACGCACGACTCGTCCAGTCGATCAACGAAGAGAGAGACAAAACGATTCAAAAGACTGTCGTGGTTCGCGACCAGATGATCACGGAAGCACTCCGCGCCAAGGATGAACGGGAACGTTCCCTTGTCACGTGGAACACGACCAGCGATCGGACGCACCAGACCGATCTTCAACGAATCGAGCGGCAATTCCAGGCCGACTTGGCCGCCGCCGGCTGAAAAGCCACTGCTATAAGGACATATCCCCGACATCCAGTCGGGGTTTTCCTTTTTTGTAAAAAAAGAAGAACCCCCGCGTTACTAGCGGGAGTCCTTCAAAAGCAGAACTCGACCGCAGGGCGGGGGTGGTACTATCTGTGGTCGAGCGCTGCTACTTGAGCATGCCGTTGCGGGCCTTGGCGGCCGTCTTCTGGACGACGGTGGCGCCAGATGACACGGCCTTGGCGGCAACAACGAGGGCGGACAGTCCGCCGAACGCAGCCACCTTGGCGCCGGTCTTGATCTTGGAGATCACTTCCTCGGCGTCGGACTTACCGTCCTTTTCGGGTGCAGCCATGGGTATCTCCTTGGTGTAGGTGGAACTCGATAGATGAAACGTACTAATAATTACTATACATTAAAAACAGTAAATGTCAATTTGAGAAGGGGCGTTATCGCGTTGAACAGTGATCTCCTTGAACAGTGCGAGCATACGCTTGCTCCATTCTTACCCACCAAAGAATAGTTACCCCTCTCATACATTGACTTTTTAAACTTTTTATGCTAAAGTATATATACTTCGTAGAGCACTTTTGCCGCGAAGTACTTTGACAAGCAGCTTACGAGAAACATCAACTATGAGAGGAGGTCACTATGTGGCCTTTTACACGCAAAGAAAACGTCGAACCCGTTTGGATCGAAGTTCCTCGTCCCACGGGAACGCACGACGAGATGAGAACGATCGAGAACCTGAACGGAGTATCCTGGAGCGACGCACCACTTCCGCCCATGATTCACCGCTGCACACCGCAGACCCAGGGCTGGATTGAATTCGACTACGTCGGACGTTGTGCCTGCGGAGCCATCCAAGGCAACAGCGGCTACTGGCAACAAAAAAACGATCGACGAAAGATGGCCAGGCTTTACGCGCGTCTTTAGCGTGATATGACAAGTCGCTATGAACTGGTGTCATGGTTCATCCCATGTATGTTTCCTCCTCGTAGCTGCTTGTCATATCGCTTCCATGAATGTATTCATGCTGATGAGTCCAAAAGGACGAAAAGCGAGAAAAGAAGCTTAAATATATCTGGCAGCCTACTCGAATATTATTGACATAATAGTAGTATTTATTGTATAATCTGCTTTCATGATCACCCCTGAAGCTTCTCCAAGTCGTTCACCTTCAAAAAAGGGTGTCACCGTATGGGTCGAAAAGGGCCATAACCGCCGCGAAATTACCGAACGTATGGTCGCCGCAGTGCCCTCACTAAACATCGTCAGTACGCCTGAACAACACCTTCCAGGAACGGAAGCGATTGCTTATCCTGCAGCAGATACCGAAGAGGGTATTGCTGCGTTTAACCAGCTCACCAAGGACCACCAGATTGACGCAATATGGCCACAAGAATCAGCTCACTTTGACCTAAGCGGCGTCGAGGCCGAAGTACATGTCCCTGCGTCGCCCGAAACGATCGCCTTAGTTGACGATAAAGTTGCCTTCGCACACTGGCTAGGGGACGAATATGAACCATTTACCGCCGAAGTTATTGGCGTCCAGGCAATTGCAGCGATGTACGAAAAACGCCGCGCCGAAGGTCACGAAGTAGTTATTAAACCCGTCATTGGTGTATCGAGCCAAGGCTTTTGGCGCCTGGCTGAACGACCTGATGTTTCCGTCCTCAACCAGCCTGATCGCCGAGTCATGCACCCAGATATCTATCTGAAAGCGATGGAAATCGAAGAAGAAATTAACGGTCCACAACGAATGATTATGATGGACTATCTATCAGGTGGGGAAGTCAGTGTCGACCTACTGGCATGGAAAGGCCAACCCCTGATTCACGCCGTCCGTACAAAACTAGAGCGTCGCCGCGAGCGTATTCAATCTGAACATGCAGTCGTTCCACATGTCTATCAAACAGCCGCAAAACTAGCGCTGCACGGCATGGTCAACGTCCAATATATGATGGACCGTGAAGGGCAGTGGAAGATGTTAGAAATCAACCCACGTCCAGCTGGCGGCACATTCTATAGCGAAGATACTGGCTTTGGTATCATTACCGATTGGGCAAAACTGGTCGCTCGCGAAATTGAGCCTGAAGCGGTCACACAACGTGATGGCGACGTCACGATTGCATTGCACCGTGCCTGGCGCTACGAGACACCCGATAACGCTTAGTTAACCCCTGTTAAAAAGCATACAATACAAGCATAATTGCCATTGACAAATTGCTATTTTTTTGGTATAAATATATATTAGACTATCAGTTTAGGAAAGCTTGTAACAACAAGCCCCTGTAACAGGGGTAGTAGCTTTCTTTGACAATTCGTTCTATCCAATTTTTTCGAACCCCTTAGGAGACCCATTGAATACTCACGCCGGCCAGCGTGTTCACCACGCCATGGCCCTGTATGAACTGTCCGTCTCTGACGGCAAGTTCGAAGCAACAGTCGCAGGATCGCACTTCCCGTTCAATGCCTCGCATTACAGCGAGTTCAAGTATGGGCGGCGCGATATTGCCAATGAGTATGGGCGGTCAATCGCCATCATGCTCATCGAGCACTTCCTGTCACACGACTACCAGCAGGATCCCATCGTGGTGATCGGTACTCCCTACAAAAGAGTCCCGAACGCCGCACGGATGCTGTCCATCGTCGTCGAGCGTCACCTGCGAATCAACGGGTTTGACTCGTCGCATGGCACCATCTACCAGCACCGTCTGGCAGAAGGTGACTACGGCAGACTTCCCGCTGCAGCGCGCGACCAGCGCAATCGAAGCAAGAAGCGCTACGTCGATCCCGACGATTTCGTCGGCCGACACGTGGTACTGATCGATGACGTCCGAATTACCGGATCAATCGAACGTTCCACACTGGCGCATCTGGAAGACGTCGACGTGCTTAGCACGACGGTCGTTAACCTCGTCCGGTTGGACCCCGAGACGGCTCTTCGCGAGCCGGAACTCGAGGACAAGCTGAATCATTATTCCGTGAAAGGTCTAAACGACCTGATGCGGCTGATGAATCGGCGCAACCGTTACACGCTGACCACTCGCGCGGTCAAGTTCGTCCTGCAGTCCGATCCTGACTCCGTTCAACGATTCCTCATCCGCCTTGGTACCATTCGTATCACAGAGCTGTACGAGGCCATCGTGGACGAAGGCTACGATCTCATGCCCGCCTACGATCAGGTATTTCGCCTGATCCGTAAAGCAGCATCCCGCTAATCGCTATACCAACAAGAAAGGTATTACCGATGTCAACATCGACGCTTCACCCGACCCTGTACGCGCCCGCTATCATGGAGGCCGACAAGCTGATCAAGCTCGTCAACCACGACGACGGCAGCAACGGCATCTGGCGTATCGTGCTGTGCACCGAGGACTCCATCCGCGAGGAGGACATCCCCGAAGCACTCAACACGATCCGCACGGTGCTGGCTGCAAAGCGTCGGAATTCCGGCGTGGCGGTCTACGTGCGTGTTCGCAATCACGAGGTCATGGCGCAAGTCCTGGCCCTGCCGAACGCGGACAAGCTGGAAGGCTTCGTCATCCCCAAAGCCGACCCGGTGAGCTTTCCGCTCTACGCCGAGCAGGTCTCGGGGCTGCACTTTCGCCTCATGCCGATCCTGGAATCACACCTGATGTTCATGGACAGCTTCCGGGCCACGCTTCGCGAGGTCCTGAAACAGTACCGTGATCAGATCGAGTGCCTCCGGATCGGTGCGAACGACCTGATGGGTCACCTCGGCATCCGCCGGGATGACGAGATGTTCACGATCTACGACACGCCCGTTGGCAACCTGATCTACCAGATCATCAACGAGTTCCGTGGCGTCGACGGGTTCACCATCACCGCACCGGTGTTCGAGTGCTTCGACGAGAAGTACGACCAGCTCCTCCTTCGGGAGGTGCGGCAGCACATGATGAATGGGCTGTACGGTCAAACCGTCATTCACACTCGTCACATGCGGATCATCCGCGATGCCTACCGGGTGTCGAACGGTGATCTGCAGTCGGCTCAGGGCATCGTCCAGACCGACACGGCAGTGCTGGGTCTCAACGGCAAGATGGATGAGCGCGCAACCCACCTCAACTGGGCCGAGCTCATGATCGAGCGCCACAACAACTTCGGCGAGACTTTCGTCGAGGTTGCTCATGTACCGATCGTCGTCTAACGACAAGAAGGGAAGGGAACGTGCAAACGTTTTCGCATACACTCTCAACCCTGACTGTCATTGATGGTCAGGTACTGTGCCAGGATGGAACCCTGTTCGACCGAGTGGCCTACAGTCACTTCAAGTACGGGTTCCTGCCGCCGGCCGTCCAGTACGGTCAGCAGCTGGCAGCGCTCATCGCAGACCAACTGTTCGAAGTTGCCGGAACCGAGCCGATCACCATCGTCTCGGCGCCGTACAAGTATCTTCCGACAGCATCGCACGCGGTCGCGCAAGCGATCACGGCTGAACTGTCCCACAAGGCAGTGATGAACGGACAGGAACCCCCGGTTCTAGTGCCGTTCTTCAAGTCTCGTGTGGGCAGCAGCAACTACGCCAAAAGCAGCGAGGAATACCGGCAAAAGTCACTCGCGACCCTCGGGTTGCGAATTGACAAAAGCCGTGTCCGCGGTGCACACGTCGTAGTTGTCGACGACATCAGGATCACTGGGTCCGCCGAGAAGGCGACCGCTCAGTACCTGGAGTCGTTGCAGCCAGCAAGTATCTGGTACCTCCACGCCGCGCGGCTCGAAGAGCTGCTCGGCATTGCCTACCCAGGCCTGGAGGACGAACTGAACCAAACCGTAGCTCACACGCCGGAGGTCATACTCCAGCAAGTGGCAGCAGGCGAGTTTCAGCTCAACACCCGGATACTCCGCTTGATCCTCGAAACCGAGAACTACGCCAGTTTCGACTGGTTCGTGTCTGCCGCGCCGCGTCACCTCCTGGAGTCAATCCATCAGGCCGCGCTCGGCAACGGTCCCGCGTACTACGAGAAGTACCGCACCAATCTCGAGCTGGTTCACTTCCAGCTCGGGCTGCTCGACCCCAGGTCAGTCTTTAGCTGACGCCACCCGAGAAAAGGAACTATATGTACACCATTCCCACACAGGTGACGTCGCTCAGCTTCGACATCTGGAAGACGCTGCTGGGAGGCAACAAGGCATTCACGAGGATGCGGCTCCGGCTGATCTTCGAAGAGCTGGACCTCCCAGACGTTGACATCGAGCACGTGGTCGAGGCCTACAAGCGAGCGGACAAGTTCTTCAACAACGAAGCCGAGCACACCATGACGGATTACGGCATGGGAGAGCGTCTGCAAATGATGTTCGCAACTCTCGGCATCGACCGACCGATTCCCGACGTATCGACGATCGCTGCCATCCAGGCAAAGATCGGCGTGCTACGGTGTCAGCCGGAGTACCTTCCGCCGCTACTCGAATCTGATCTGCTGCAGACACTAGGGAAGCTGAAAGACCAGGGACTTGTCCTTGGGCTGCTCAGTAACACGGGTATGGATGACATTCAGGTCATGGAACCTGTGCTAAAGAAGTTGGGTATCTGGGACTTGTTCCAGGTGCGCATCTTCAGCAGCGAAGACGGACGGGCCAAACCCAACCCTTCACTGTTTCTGCGCATGGCTCGTGAACTGAAGGCAGCGCCTCACCAGGTGCTGCACATCGGCGACAACACCAACGCAGACTACCGTGCCATCAAGGCAGGGCTTCACGCAGTGGTCTACGCACCGGAAGGTTCTTCCTACCCACACATCACATCGATGAGTCAGCTGCTGAAAAAGGAGCTGACGCGATAGAACGAAAGGAACAAAGAAAGCAATTGCGGCAGGAGTCTGGCGCGGTGAGGTACCTAGTGTATCTCCCGCCCAGCTCTTGCCGCTTTTTCTTTGCCCGAAAATACCTCAAAAAATGAGTATAAAAAAGACCACAGTTTGCTGTGGGGGTATATAACAGTATGGATAGAGAAGGGTGTGTGGCGATCCGGAATACACCGGATCGCCACACGTGACCGTAAGGGACGCCGCGGTTAGACCGTGACCTTCTCCTTGCCGACCTCCTGGACTGGCCCTGCGTGCAACTGCTCGAAGTCAGCCAAAGCCTCCTCCTTCTTGTTCTCACGCTTGCTGTGAATGGCCGCTGCGATGATGAACACCACACCGATCAAGCCAACGGCCCAATCGGGGATGTCGATACCACCGACGCCGATCAACATGCAGATCGCCAGCACACCGATTGCCCAGTGTGCGCCGTGTTCCAAATAGCGGAACTCGGACAACGTCCCTGTCTTCACGAGCTGAACGGTCATCGAACGCACGAAGAGTGCACCGATTCCCAAACCAGCAGCGATCAGCACGACAGAGTTGGTGACCGCGAAGGCCGCCGACACACCGTCGAACGAGAACGCACTGTCCTGGACTTCGAGGTAGACGAAGAGCCCGATAGCCGCCACGCCAAACTTGACCGGCTTCTTCGCGTTCTCGTCGTCCTCGTTGTCGAAGATATTGCTGATCAGACCGACGCCGATGTACAGCATGATGCTGCCAACGCCTGCGATCAACAGACCCAGCATGTGCTCTCCACCCATCAGCAGCGACCCGAACAGCACGAACAGGCCAGCCACGAAAAGGCTGACGTTGTCGAGCTTGCCGACCTTCGCCAGCGTGTTCTCGATCGGACGGAGCCACTTGACATCACGCTCCTCGAAAAAATAGTCGAGGAAGATGAGCAGCAGGTAGACCCCACCGAACATCGTGATGTACGGGTGTGCTTCGTGCAGCTTCTCGGCGTAGCTGCTGGCGTTGTTGAACGCCAGCGTGACCACGTCGCCGAACTGGATCTGCGCCGTGAGGGCGACGATTCCGATCGGGAAGACGAAGCGCATACCAAGTACCGCGATCGGCAAACCGATCCACAAGAACGCCCGCTGCCAGCGAGGGCTCATCCGTTCGAGCACCTTGGCGTTAACCACGGCGTTGTCGAACGAGAACGAGACCTCCAGGACCAGCAGAATGAACAGTGGAACCATCGCGAACGGTGACATGAAAATGCCGACCGCCGCGAAGACAAGCAGCGTGATGATCACCTCCGGGATGTGATGCCGAAGCAACCCACCGATGTTGGCGACCGAGTGCTTTACGAATCCTTTGGTGGATCCCATGTAGTGCTCCTTAGTGTTGTAGTGTGAGTAAACAAACAAGTAGTGCTGGGGAGTATGAGTAAGCTTCTATCCATACTGTTAAGGTGCGTCACGAGGTTCCTTGATTTCATCAATGACCTCTGCAACGATAGATATAATTGTACCATTCTTGAGGTAAAATGTCAATAGCCTCCAAAAGGGTTAGCGGGCGGTGCCTTCGTTGCTATTTCATTCAGCCCATGGTTAACTATTTTCAAGATAACTGGGTAAGGAAGTGCATGTTAAAACCGGTACAGCGTGTCACCATGATGGCTATCATTGGGATAGTGGGGCTCATTTTCATGAGTCCGTCAGCCCATGCCGCAGATCCCGTGCAACTAATTAATATCACTCCATCGGCAGCATCACTAAAAGTAGATCCCGGCGCCACCGTCAAAGCAAGCGTCGACGTTCTGAACAAGGGGACAATACCTTTTACCGTCAGCCTTTCAAGTGCACCGTACTACGTTGAAGGGTTGAACTACGACCCTCACTTTACCCAGCTTCCCGGCACGATCGATGCATCGCAGTGGGTACATTTTATCAGTAGTGCAGCACCTCAGAACCTGACGCCAAAAACACTCCTACCAGTCGACTACGAAGTGCAGGTACCGGCCGGAACACCAGCGGGCGGCTACTATGCCGTCATATTTGCAAAAACAGGTGCCGCAGTCAGCGGAACAGGTGTTGGGTTACACGGTCGGGTTGGTGAAATCCTCTACATCACCGTCAATGGTGCTGTAAAAAATGAAGGAACTGCCCGCGAAAATAGTGTCCCAACCGCTATCACTCACACACCTGTCGTGTTAAACGTGATCGTGGGAAATAAAGGCGGGGTGCACTTTTCCACAAAAGTCGACGTCACGATTAAGACGTTGTTTGGTAAGACGGCTTTTTCGTACACAACAGACCGCTACATACTTCCTCAAACAGAACGTGAAATGAGCACAACATGGTCACCAACCGTTCCATTTGGCATTTACCGGGTAGAGCGAACTGCAACGCTGCCGAGTGGTGTCTCGAATCTTGCATCGCAGTGGGTGCTAGTGATTCAGCCTTGGGTGATTATCGCGCTTATTGCTATAATTATCGTAATAGTAGGGGTAACCATTGTAAATATCCGAAGAGTAGGGAGGCAGCATAGATCATGATACGTCAGCATCTAAAAACACTATCACTGCGTCTTCTTACCTTAGTCGTCGCTGTATTCGGCATTCTTTTAGCACCCTCATTGGTTGGTGCGGCCAATAATTACAGCGATGGCAGTTACGGCGCCTGCCAATACAATGCCTGTGGCATCTCTTTCGGTGCAAGCGCCACTGTTAACCTGAATATTATTCCAGACGGTGGGGGTGCCACAACCTGTACGGTTAACAGCGCAGAAGTCCAAGTACTGACTGATTCAAGCACTGGCTATACCCTGACGGTGGGGGATAATGATACGTCATCGAATATGGTCAATGCCAGTTCGGCCACAATCCCGACACTTACTGGTGGCACAAGCGCATCGCCGGCATCACTCGCCGTCAATACCTGGGGGTACCGCGTCGATAGCATCGCTGGATTTGGGAGTGGACCAACCTCAGCAAGTTCAAATGGAACGATTCCAAGCCTAGATTTTGCCCAAATACCCACGTCTAGCGGAACCAGTGATACCATCGCAAATAGCTCGACGGCCGCTGACCCATACGTCAGTACATTTGTTTGGTACGGCATCTGTGCAGACACTTCCACGGCTCCAGGTGACTACACCGACGACGTCGTCTATACAGCAGTTGTTAACTAGCGAAATAGAGCTTGTCCTTACTACTGAAATACCTTATATTTAAGATAAGCTTTATACTAGTGAGCTACGCCATAGTGAAGTTTTAGGGAGAGCACATCACCACGATTAGGGAGAATTCATGACCCATCGTCTTCCGACGCCAGGATCCGACAACGGATCCTGGGGGTACGTTTTAAATGACTTCCTTTCAGTATCCGTAAATACTGATGGAACTCTCTTAACTTCGGCCGTGGGTAACGCTGGTGCCGAACTGACGACAAACAAGAACCAAAACTTTGGCTATCCAGGCCTTGATGGCAGCGCCAAGATCAGTATCGTCAACCTTCCAACAGGAACAACCTCGACGACACTTGCCCTTGGAAATGCAGTTGGTAACTCACGTACCATTACTGCGATTACTGGTGCAGTGACCGGTGCAGCGGCAAGCAATACAGACTACGTCTACTATTGGTCAGGTTCAACCCCCTTCACATATACCCAGCCAACCGCCGTCAGCAACACGGGACATTACACACTAAAAAATTCCAGTTCGGTCAACCAAATAATCAACTTCACCAGTGGTCAAAACGCTGATGGTAGTACAACTTTGACGTTAACGCCGAACACTGCACTCGAGCTCATCTCCAATAACACGAATTACATGATAGTCTAAATAAGCCATGAGCTAGGGCAGCGGTCACTGCAGGATATACCTTGCTCCGCGCATACTAAAACAACCTACTCAAAAAGCTTGCCTTAACCCCCGTTGTCCTTCATACTAAACACAAGCTGTTTGACCATATACTAAATTAGGGGGCACCTATCACACCGCTTACATTGTCACGATTCTGGCATCGCCGCATCTACGAGGTGGCTTTTTTGCTTTCACTCGCTATTTTGGCACTTTATATCGTGCCAATAGTTTCCAGTATTGCGCCTAATGGGCTATTCGGAATTAACGTTATTGATGCGGCGTTGGCTGGCCTGACCGCACTGGTAAGTCTTATTTTCTACATCGTGACACCAAAAAAAGAGTCATTTGCGCAGGCTCTTATCGTCTACCTCATGTTCGCCGCGACCGCTGGTCTACTGGTCGTCCAAACAGGTGGCACGGGCTCTCCATTTATTATGCTGTGGCTCCTCGTCGCGTTCTTTAGCGCCATCTTTGCTGTCTACGGATGGTTACCGGTGTTTATCACATCAGCGGTTTTCCTGATGGCACAGTACCTCGGGAACAAGTTCGGTGCCAATGTCATTGCAATCGTGGCATTTAGTTCTATTTTGCCAACAATCATCGGAATGCTGATTTGGCGTAACAAAGGCCAGCCAACCGAGACTGAAAAGAATGTCAAGACACTCGCCAGTGAACTTTCCGAAGTTGCTAATCGTTCAGAAATCGTCATTAATGCCATCGGTGACGGTGTCATTGCCATCGATGCACAGGGCACGATTCAGCTTATTAACCCGGCAGCCCAAGAGATCCTTGGATGGGGCAAGCAAGATGCTTTGGCGCTCAACTACAAATCAATCCTGCAACTGACCGACCTGAATAACAAAGATTTGGACCCAACCGTTGATCCTATCATGCAGGTGCTCAATACCAACCAATTATTACGGTCAAATACCCTCATCATCAAGACAAAATCAGGCAAGAAAATCACCTCATCACTCGTGGTCTCACCGATTGGCACTGCTGGATCTGGGGTAATCACCGTGTTCCGTGACATGACAAAAGAAAAGGCCGAAGAGCAAGAACAAGCCGAATTTATCAGCACCGCCAGCCACGAAATGCGTACTCCAGTTGCCTCAATCGAAGGCTACCTTGGCCTTGCCTTGAACCCAAACACTGCCCAAATTGACGCCAAAGCCCGCGATTTTATCATGAAGGCGCACGAAGCTGCGCAGCACCTCGGCCGACTATTCCAAGATCTCCTCGATGTCTCTAAATCCGAAGATGGTCGCATGACCAGCTTGCCAAAAGTTGTTGATGTGGCAGCTTATACCGCAACCATTACGCAAGGGTTGGTTCAGAAGGCAACCGAGAAAGGCCTGACGCTTGTCTTTAAACCCACCGACAACAGTGGTCAAAAAACCATTACACCCGTCTACTTCGTCAACCAAGATAATGACCATATCCGTGAAATCCTTGATAACTTGATCGAAAACGCCATCAAATATACGCTCACCGGTACCGTCATTGTCGACGTACAGGGCAGTGACAGTAAGGTCATCGTCAGTGTCAAAGACAGTGGACTCGGTATCCCTGCCGAAGACGTTCCGCACCTTTTCCAAAAGTTCTACCGCGTCGATAATTTGGACCGTCAAGAAATCGGTGGAACCGGTCTGGGACTCTACCTTTCTCGTCGGCTTGCCGAAGCAATGCAAGGGCGCCTCTACCTGGAAAGTGTCCACGGGCAGGGAAGTACCTTCTTCCTAGAACTCCCTCGTGTCGATAACCAGGAAGCCGAGCAGCTCAAGCAACAACAAGCCGTTCAAGCAGCCGCAGCTGCTCAGGCCGCAGCCAGGGCGCCAGCAGCACCAACTACACCCACAATGCCGCCAGTTGTCACACCTCGTCCAGAAACCCCGCAGACAACAGCACCTACCGTCTCACCGACCACAGGTGTGCGGGCCGCAACCACTGTACCGCGCGGCGAAAGTCTGTCACGTGAGCAAATCCAAGAACACGTTCGGCAATTGCAAGCAATGGCTCGCCAGATGCAGCCAGCGGCGGCTCCAGCCCTGGCGACACCACCAGTAGCGCCTGTTGCGGCCCCAGTCCCGACCCCGACAATTATCCCGATTCAGACCCAAGCACCCGCACCGGCGCCGTTACCTGGACAACCGCAAGCATAAGCACTATAGTAATTTTAAAGATCATCAGATAGAATAAAGGTAATTATGGCAAAAATTTTACTAGTTGAAGACGACAAAAGCCTCCGCGAAATCTATGGAGTTCGTCTGATGGCCGAAGGTTACACAATTATTTCAGCAGGTGACGGCGAAGAGGCCCTTGCGGTCGCTATCAAAGAACGTCCTGATTTGATCGTCAGCGACGTCATGATGCCAAAAATTAGCGGCTTTGACATGCTCGACATTCTTCGTAGTACCACCGAGACAAAAGACATTAAAGTCATTATGATGACCGCGCTTTCAAGCGAAGACCAACGTGCTCGTGGTGAAGCCCTGGGCGCAGATCGTTACCTTGTAAAATCACAAGTTGGTATTGAAGATGTTGTTCGCACCGTCCACGATGTGCTTGGTGATGGTATCCCTAGTGCCACGACGCCCGAAGCCATCCCTGCACCAGTTGCAGCGCCCGTACTAACGGCCGAGCCTGTTCCAGCAACACCTTTCATACAGCCCGTTGCGGCAATTCCAACGCCAGTACCAGAACCTCTTGCTCCAGCTCCAGTAGCTGTGCCTGCTTTCGAGCCAACTCCACAACCTGTAGTGGTTCCAACGCCAATTGAAGCACCGTTCACACCACCTGTAGCGCCGATTGCACCAGAGCCTCTCGCTCCTGTAGCGGTTGTCGAACCTGTCCTTACACCTGCGCCCGTTGCTCCAGCGCCGTTTGTGCCTGCACCAGCTGCAGCCCCAGTAGCACCGGCATTCAGCCCTGCACCGGCTCCAGTTATCCCAACACCGACACCGGTGATATTCCCACCATCCGTCACACTCCCAGAACCAACCGCACCATTCTCATCAGATCCTCCTGCATCACTCGGTGATCGCATCATTAATCCGCTGCCATCAGCAACTGACCTTGGTGGCGCAGGCGTCGCTGACATCGCCACTCAAATGAACCAAGAATTGAATGCCCATCTCCAAAATCTCGAACAGCCTGCAGCACCTATCGTTCCTACTGTAGAGACAACGCCGTCACTCCCACCAACCCAATATGCCATACCTCCACAGCCACCAATCCCACCACTTCCGCAACAGCCAGGCATTTAATCGTTCTGACCTCTATTAATGGTATACTGAGCACGTGAGAGAACGTCTTAATAAACATCTCGCCCTCCAAATGGGCATCTCGCGTCGTGAAGCCGACGAGCTTATTGATTATGGCCACGTCAAAGTAAACGGCGCAAAAGTGACGCTCGGCGCACGTTTCGAAGAAGGTGACGAAATTACAATTCGCAACCAACCACTTGGCGCTGCCGTTGCGTTTGAATATATCGCCTTAAACAAGCCGATTGGCTACGTCTCTTCCCGTAAACAACAGGGTGAAACGCAGACAATCTATAGTTTATTACCTGAAAAGTATCACACACTCAAACCAGTCGGACGCCTGGATAAAGACAGTAGCGGACTGATGCTACTGACGAATGACGGCGACTTTGCTTACCATATGACACATCCGAAGTTCTACAAGACAAAAAAATATGAGATATCACTCGATATTCCTCTCGCGCCGTTGCACCAACAGATGATTGCCGACCACGGAATTCAATTAGAGGATGGACCAAGCCAGTTAAGCCTTGAACGCGTCGATGACAGCCGCGAAAACTGGATTGTCACCATGCACGAAGGACGAAACCGACAAATTCGACGTACCTTCTTTTCCATTGGATATAACGTCGTTCGCCTGCATCGAACAGACTTTGGACATTATTCACTGGGTGATATACAGCCCGGCAAGTTTTCTATTGTCGAAAAACAGTAATTAACCCCTGGGAGCTATTGAACTATGTATGAATTGTTATATAATTATTAAATTATATCGCTATGAATCATCCTCACGAAAAATCACCACTCATTACCCCTGAAGTTCCCGCTATCTATAAGAGTGCAATTAAACAGGTGGCAGACTCGTGGAACAACGAAGCCCCCGACTATGACCGAGGTGTCCCAGGTTCAATGCAGTACTACACCACTATGCGTACTGTCCTGACGAACCGTATGATTACCGCCGAACCAGGCGTCGAGAAAGTCGCCAAGGCTATTTCAAACCAAGCTGGTCTGGAAGTCATTAGCCGCTTCTTTTATATCGGTGCCGCAAAGGCCGCACTACAAGGCTATTCGGTCCAAGAGTTGGGGAATGCACTCTATCAACCGACGTCTTTTCGTCAACTTGTTCCCTTAACCAGAGAGATAAATAGATCTGCCAGGCGCATCGAAATGCACCTTGGACTAACCGATATCTCGCAGCCGCAACTCGATGAATTCAACCTTGACGATGGGGGACTGCGCATCACAAAATACGCCTTACACCGCTTCATAACTCGAGCAAACCTGGAAATGGATGGCCACCTGACGCACGAACAAGCATTCTCTTTGACCCCCGACGATGACCCGATTAGGTGTGAGGGATTAAAGTCCGGTTTGACGACCTACGCCTACAAATATATGCTCGATATCTGCGTCAAAGATCCAGCACTTTTCGAAACGACAATTGACATGCAAACGGCAGTAAAAGAAGACCCTGCAGCGTAAGATACCGCTTACGCTCGCAAAAATGCACGACCTCTGTTATAATTACCATCTGTTATGGCCTCTAAACTTCCTACAGTTGCAATTATTGGACAAGCGAACGTCGGCAAGAGTTCGCTCTTTAACCGTTTCGTACGGTCTCGTCAGGCAATTGTTGCAAAAGAAGCAGGCACCACTCGTGATAACGTCCTCGGAAAAGTAAGCTACGAAGATCACACCTTCTGGCTCGTCGACACCGCCGGACTAAAAGACGCAGCCGATGATTTCGAAGCAACGATCCAAGAGCAAATCACCGAAGCAGCCGACGCAGCCGACGTCATCATGGTTGTTGTTGACGGCACGCAGTATGCCAGCGACCAGGACAAGCTTGTTGCCAAGAAAGCCCTTAAAAGCAAAAAACCAGTCATCCTTCTAATCAACAAAGACGACCTTGCCGGCAGCCTTCCAACCGATGAATTCCGTCGCCTTGGTATCAAAGATATTATCCGCACCAGTGCCGAACACAATGTCGGTATCGAAGAAACCCTCCTCAAGATTACGCAGATCATCCCTGAAGCCCAAGACGAGCCAACCCGCGACGTTATTCGTCTTTCCCTTATCGGTCGTCCAAACGTCGGAAAAAGCTACTTGTTCAACACCCTCGCAGGCAAGCAGCAAGCAATCGTTGCAAACGTTGCTGGAACGACCCGCGACATCAACCGTATCGCTGTGAAATATAAAGGCCAGAACGTCGAAATCCTCGACACCGCTGGTATGCGAAAACCCGGCAAACAAGAAGTCGGTATCGAGAAATTCTCAGTCCTTCGAACACTCCAGGCTATCGAAGAAAGCGACGTTTGTTTCCTCCTTATGGACGTAAACGAACTGAACACTGCACTGGACCAACGTCTTGCAGGTATCATTGACGAAGCAGGCAAGGGCCTCGTCATCGTTGTCAGCAAATGGGACAGCGTTGAAAACAAAGACGCCTTTACTCGCGATGAAATTGCTCCAAAGATTTCACGTAACTTTGAGTTCGTGCCATGGGTACCACTGATTTTCACTAGTAGCGTCACTGGCCAAAACGTCACAAAATTATTCGACCTCGCCCTCGAGATCCACGAACGACGTATGGTTGAACTAAAGACTCGTCAGCTTAACGACGTCCTACAACGCGCTGTTCAAAAACACCCGCCTGCAGGCCTCAAGAACACCTTCCCGCGCCTTCGTTATGTTGTGCAGACAGACGTCTCACCACAGTGGTTCGTGATTCACGGCAGCAACCTAAAATTCCTTCACTGGTCATACAAACGCTACCTCGAACGCAACTGGCGCGAAGCATTCGACTTTGCCGGTACACCGATTAAATTTAGCTTCATCGACGAACACCAAGTCAAAGACAACAAAGCCCGCATCGCTGCTGGTAAAGAACCTGTCAACAAAGCCAAAGCCAAGAATGAAGCCGAAGCACTGGCTGAAAAAGAGCGTATTACTGCTCGTGATCTTGCAAAAAAAGTGAAGATCGAAAAGATCAAAGAAGCAGAAGAGAAAACAAGGAAAAGTTCAAAAAAATAGACCCTGTCGAATAAACGACAGGGCGTGGGGCTTTCCCACGATACGAGATCAGTTCTCGTTAGACTTTTAGAGCGTTACACCCCAGATGGTTTGTTATTCTGGTAGATCAGCCATGCGCCCAGTGCCAGAACGACGAAGGTGATTTCACCTCCGAACAATTCCAAAATGCTTTTGTCACCGGTAGTGATAACGACGATGTGGTGCACGATTATTCCGAGCAACCCAACGCCTGCGAGCATCATTGCTCCGAAATACGTGCGGTGCATCGAGGCGTCGTGGTAGTATTTGTCGTTCCGGTAAAACCAGTAGACCAACACTCCTAGCGATGCCAAGGCCAACACGATCATCAGCAGATGCCCGGTCGTTCGATCTACCCATGGAACAACCATTCCTCCCAACAACACATACAAAAGCAGGAGGACGGGGAGCAGAATTCTTACTTTCAGCAACTTTGTCATAATACCTTCCAAATAAAGGGATGCGGTGAGAGAATTTATATATTATATCACTGTTCTTATATATTTCAATGGGTTACAATGAAGGAATGAAAATCGTCTTTGCCCAGGGCAACCCAGACACAAAATACGTCCGCACTCGTCACAATACGGGATTTTTGGTGCTCGACGCAGTGGGTGAGAAGTACGGGGCGACGTGGCGTGATATTGATAAGTACAAAGGCCGTATTTCGGATGTGACGATCAACGGTGAAAAAGTGCTCCTCGTAAAGCCCCTAAGCTATTACAACGACACAGGACTTGTTGCACGGACACTGACAGATTACTACAAACTAGACCCTGCTAAGGACTTCCTTGTCGTTCACGACGACCTAGCACTCCCGCTAGGGACAGTTCGCGTCCGTGAAAGTGGCAGTGATGCTGGCAACAATGGCATCAAAAGCCTCAACCTGCACCTCGGACCTGAATATCCGCGCATCCGCATTGGTATTTGGACCGAAGCTCGCGATACAATAGACGATGTTAATTTTGTGCTTGGCACATTCCCGAAAGCAGAATTCGACAAACTCGAAAAAGACATTATTCCGCATGCGATCGCGCTCATCGAAAAGTTCGTCGCAGGCACACTCGAAGCCTCCAGTACCTCTGTATAAGCTTTATACCTCCGCCTTTTTGGCGTATAATTTCAGTAGGTCACATCCATCCACTCATCCAAACGAGATCGAAGGAACCACATGTCCAGTACAGGAATATCGCCGCAAGCCGAACTAGCACACGATGTGCTGAACCTAGTCGAGAATTTGCGACCGCACGTTGCACACCTTGCCGGAGACAGCCCAGAGCTGGTAAAAGTCAGGATCTACACCCAAACGATCCGCCGCACCGCCTCTATCGATATCAACCAGCACTTCTGCATCACCAGATACGGCATGGTGCCGATACGGGCAAACTGGCGAACGGTTGAGCCCGTCAAGCAAGAGACACTCAGTCGAATCCCGATCATGCAGCTTGTCGACATGCGGCGAACCCTCATAGAACTCCAAGGAAGAGTGCGCAGTAACACTGTTACCACTGGTGGTCAATGACCGGAACGGCGTGGGAGGCATCATTCCCCGCGCCGTTCCCTACACTTTTTGAATCAAAATTACCCCTCAATTGAGGGGTAATTTAATATAAGTTAATAAGTTTCCAATAAAAAGCGCTCACAGTAAGGGTGGGCATCACTGTGAGCGCATTTTACCCTTTAACCCACCCTGAAATCTCAGTGAAGCATCACGACCGTAGAAAATATATGGTGCGCGCCTGACTCTCACAAGGAGGGTCACTACTGTATAGTCACTATATTGAGACTTCTTAATTGGGAATCCTTATCCGTAAAGACAAGGTGTTAAAGGGATTAGTATACACACAAGGCTGGCATGCTCAGTTTAAAGTGGGCAAGGCTTATACAGTGGAGGGTAGTTACTATATAAACACCGTATGTGTAACCTAACATAAGTTAGAATAGGGGGTATAAGGTGCTTGGTTATCCTCGCAGGAGTAACCAATCGCTTCGCATTTTAGCACGTATTTGACATAAAGTCAATACATCCTAAAACAAATTCTATGAAAATCAATACTATCTCTCCAGATGAACATAATTTCTTTCAGATCATAAGCACTATTGCGCTAAGTCCAAAAACATTATATGTTGTTGGAACGCTGCCAACAGAGAGGTTTCCTACAACAACAGTAGTGGCAATAGTCGGAACGAGGAAACCCACTCCTTATGGTAAAGAAGTAACCTTTAATTTAGCTTATAAACTAGCCCAAAAAGGGGTGATTATTGTCAGTGGGCTAGCTTTGGGTATCGATGCGATCGCACACAGGGCGGCGCTAGAGGCGGGCGGCACCACGATTGCAGTACTTGCGAATGGATTAGATTCTGTCTACCCGCAGGCGCACCGCAAGCTGGCACAGGACATTATTGAAAGTGGTGGGGCACTGATCAGCGAATATCCGCCCGGAACACCCGCCAGAGATTTTCAATTCTTGGCACGGAACAGAATCGTCAGTGGATTGTCGGATGCAGTCGTTGTTACCGAAGCAGCCGCCCGCAGTGGAACACTCGCCACAGTCGCGCATGCCCTCGAACAGAATAGGGAAGTATTTGCCGTCCCTGGTAATATCACCAGTCCAATGTCAGCAGGACCAAATCGTTTAATAGGGCAGGGGGCGCATCCAGTGACGAGTGCTGATGATATTCTACAGATCATCGCACCGCATCTGTTAGAAACGCAAACAACGCTCAACCTCGGGTCAAATCCCGAGGAGATACTGTTGATTGATCTGATAAAATCTGGGGTTCGTGACGGTGATGAGTTGCAACAGGCTTCACAACTAGAGCCAAGCGTCTTTTCACAGACGCTGACGATGCTGGAAATTCAAGGGCTCATTAGGGGTCTTGGGGGCAATAAGTGGACAATAACTTGACCCATTACATGCGTATCCATATTGACTTTTATTAGCATAAGTGCTATAATATACGACAGCGTAGAGCTTGGGAGCTCATCTCTAAAAAGGTGGTCTCGCGAGTTCCGCGAGACCTTTGGTATTACAACTGGGAAAAGAGTTACGAAATGGCACTCATCACGAACGAAGAAGAAGAATTCACTCGGGTCATGGCAGAGCTCAGCAGCTCGCTGTATGAGCACTTGTCAGCAGTCCAACGTGGGATCGCGGAAGGCGACAACCGCCTCGAGCAGCAGAACAAGGACTTCGGTATCTCATCGAAGCGCACGTTCAACGACTTCTCGCTCACCCACGGTGACTACAGTCCGGTCGGCTACACCAGCGATCAGATCGCCATCGTGGTCTACCACCTGTCGAAGGACATCGGCTTCGGCCTGTTCGACAACGATCACCTGCTGCCGATCGATTCCGATCAGCTCATCGAAGAGATCATGGAGTTCGCGAACGACGACGATCGCAACTTCATGGTTCAGATGATGCTGGCCAACATCCTGAAGCTCGTGCTCGTCAAGTAACACCCAGCACCACCATCGGTCTAAGGCCGCCCACACTTCTTTTTCAGAAGTACCGGGCGGCCTTTACCTTTTTCATACAGATATAAGATTTTAGGCATATAGTATTTTCTACACCCATTTACAAATGTCTGTAAGTTGTGTAAAGTCGAGCCTTGTGTTTAGCTGGTTAAGCAAACACGAGCAGAATGAACCCCAAATATGGCAAAAAACTTAGTAATTGTAGAGTCCCCAGCAAAAGCAAAGACCATCGAGAAATACCTCGGTAGCGACTTTAAAGTACTCTCAAGTATTGGCCACATTCGCTCGATCGCCAAAAAGACGAAAACCGGCACTCCTCCTATTGATGTAGCGAACAATTTTGAGACAACTTACGAAATTGACCCAGATAAAAAGAAAACAATTACAGAACTTAAGAAAGCCACCAAAGAAGCAGAACAAGTTTGGCTGGCAACCGATGAAGACCGCGAAGGGGAGGCCATCGCCTGGCATCTTTGTGAAGTCCTTGGCCTCGATCCTTTAACGACCAAGCGAATTGTCTTCCACGAAATTACCAAAACTGCCATCGAAGCCGCCGTCAAAGAACCGCGCAACGTCGACATGCAATTAGTGGCAGCGCAACAAGCTCGCCAAATCTTGGACCGCCTGGTTGGATTTGAACTCTCACCAGTCGTCTGGCAAAAAGTACCTGGCGGTAAATCTGCTGGTCGCGTCCAGTCACCAGCGGTTCGTCTGCTGGTTGAACGAGAACGTGAAATTCAAAAGTTCGAAGGTTCATTCCAATTCAAGGTCACTGCAGAATTTATGCATGACGGCGAACTCGTCAAAGCCGAACTGCCTGATCGTTTTGACAGCGAAGAGGCGGCTCAGACCTTCCTCCAGTCCTTAAAAGACGCGACCTTTACCGTCAGCAACGTCACCAAGACACCTGGCGCCCGTAACCCTGGTGCACCGTTTACGACCAGTACTTTGCAACAAGAAGCCAACTCAAAACTTGGCTACGGCGCCCGTGCCACAATGTCATCAGCCCAGAAGCTCTACCAAGAAGGTAAGATTACCTACATGCGTACCGACTCCGTCAACCTTAGTGGCCAAGCAATTGCTGCCGCCAAAGATTACATCACCTCCCAGTACGGCCCCGAATACTCAACCGTTCGTCAGTTCAAGACAAAGAACGCCAGTGCCCAAGAAGCCCACGAAGCGATTCGTCCAACAGACATGGCAGCCGTAAAAGGCAGTAGCAACGAATACGACCAAAAGATTTACGACCTGATTCGTAACCGTGCCCTGGCCAGCCAAATGTCACCAGCAAAACTTGAAAAGACAACCGTCACGATCAATATCAGCACTGCTAGCGAAATCTTTGAAGCTAAGGGTGAAGTCATTATCTTCCCTGGATTCTTGAAGGTCTACGGTGCGGGCAAAAAAGACCCAGATATCCTTCCTGCAATGGCCTCTGGCAACATCCTCGACCTCGTGTCAGCCCTCGCAAAGCAAACATTCGCCCGTCCACCAGCTCGCTTTACTGAAGGTTCACTCGTGAAAAAACTCGAAGAACTCGGCATCGGCCGTCCTTCAACCTATGCAACCATTATTGCCACAATCCAAGCTCGCGACTACGTCGTAAAGGGCGAAGGTGAAGGTGAAGAGCGCGATGTCATTACATTTACCGTTTCACCGACAGTATCCGTCGAACGCGCAGTGATCAAAGAAAAGACCGGCTCTGATAAGGGCAAGTTAGTCCCAACAGGTGTCGGCGAAATGATTAGCGACTTCCTGACTGACCACTTTGAACAAGTCGTCGACTACAGCTTTACAGCCAACGTCGAAGAAGATTTCGACAAGATTGCCACCGGTGCTTTGGCGCGTAACGTCATGCTCGAGAAATTCTACGAGCCATTCCATAAGCTGATCGAAAACTCTGGCGGCATCGACCGATCAGCGGTTGCGCAGTCGACACACATCGGCATCGATCCTAAATCTGGCAAGCCAATCTCAGCACGTTTCGGTCGTTTCGGCCCAATGCTGCAGCTTGGTGATCCCGAGAACAAGGAAGAGAAACTCCAGTTCGCACCAATGCCAGCTGGTGCTCGTATTGAAACCGTCACACTCGAACAAGCACTCATCGCTTTCCAGCTACCTCGTATCGTTGGTACTACCGAAGATGGCAAAGACATCAAAGCCAACATCGGTCGTTTTGGACCATACATCCAGATCGACAAGCTTTTCGTCAGTATTAAACCACTCGACCCACATACTATCACCGAGAAAGAAGCCCTCGACCTCTACGCCGCCAAACTGACTTCAGAGGCAGAAAAGAACATTACTGACTTCGGTGATGGCATTAAAGTCCTCAACGGTCGCTATGGTCCTTACATCACTGATGGCAAGAAGAACGCCAAGATTCCAAAAGACCAAAAGCCCGAAGAAATTACCCACGAACAGGCAAAGCAAATGATTGCCGACGCACCAGCCGCTGGAAAAGGCCGCTTCGCACGTCGCGGTGCTACGACAACAGCCAAGAAACCGGCTGCCAAAAAAGCTACTGCAAAAAAAGTCACTGCCACTCGCAAACCAGCAGTCAAGAAAAAATAACACCTCTCACAACAGGGGTGTTATTGCTATTTCAGCTATTTTATGTTAATATAGTATTAGTATTGCTACGCATGAACCTTTCGACCAAGACAAGATAGAGGAACCCTATGTCACCCCGCATCATTACCGTTACGACGCACCTCAGTGCAGTCAACCCACCAGATAGCGAACGACTACGGATCGCTCTCGAGAAACTGATCACGGCGATCTACGGCCAAGCAAGCACGCTCAACGTCCGCACCGGTCACACCGATGAAAACCCAGAAGAGAACATGCTCGATATCAACACGCCACTTAACCAGGCATGCATGCAAGCGCTACAAAGCACACTCGAGCACCTTTTTAACCTGAGAATTGTCATTGGATACAGGGGCGAGGACGACAAGCCGAAGAACATCTATAACCAGGAGGCGAAAATCCGCCAGGCAGTTCGACAGATCACCGAGAGTTTCGAAGCATTGGACAAGGCAGAGTAGTAGCGGATACACCCGCACCATACCCCGAAAGGATGAGAAATCCCCCCGGCAGTGGTGCGGGATTTTTTATACCTTTTCGTCGCTTTCGTATGCCCAGCTAAAGCATGAGCATGATACGCTAGAGAGTATGAAAACGCGGCGGGCGCACTCAAAAAAATCAGGCTTTACGATCGTCGAACTCATTATCGTCATCGCGGTCATCGGTATCTTAGCTGCTATCTCTGTTATTGCCTATAATAACGTCCAAAAAACCGCTGCCGACAAAACGATGAAGTCCGACCTTGACCAAGTCACCAGTGAAATGCAGCGGTCAGCCATCGCGAATGCAGGCGTGTATCCAACGACGCTGCCCACAACTATCCAGTCATCACCAAAGGTGACTCTTACCCTGAAACACTCAGGGACACTCAATTATTACGGTGCAAACGGAACACTCAGCGCCGTACAAAATGGAGTTTTGATGTCACAAATCTGCCAAGATCTCATCAACGAAGGTGCTGGTAAGGGAGTCAATCAAGGTGGCGTGACCAAGGATTTCATCACCGGGTGTGGTAACTGGAACCATGGTAGTATGCAGATCACTGGATGGGATTCCAAGGTCTACAACACACCCGTCTCAGACACGGCACTTTTAAATTACGCTGATAACTTTACCTCGAACGACACCTACAATATTGCGCAGGTCGCTGTCATACAGAACTTTTACCACGAACTTGTCGACCGCCAAACCAGAGAAGGGGGCTACTATCCGATCACGTCTTTCTGGGATAGCTGGGCAACTTCGTCAAATGGCGGTGTGATGACGCAGGCGCTGCCAACCGCACAGGCTCAGCCATGGTACTGTGTTGAAGCTACCTATAGCAGTTATAGCGATTTAAAATGGCACGTAACAGATGACTTGAAGCTTCGATCGGGCGGTTGCTAGAAACAAACCATACCACATCTTGTGGATAACTAAAGCTTCACAACACTATTTACAGTGGGTGTCTATTTCATGCTATAATCAAATTAATCAATGATATTTCTATATATCAGGATATAAGGTTTGACATTGTAACAACTATCTTGTATAATGATAAGCATATAGAAATAGTATTTAAATCCTGAGGTGTGGCGGGAAGAAAGACCAGATAATGAGCGACGCAAGCGACCAAAAACAGCCTTCAATCGACCTAAAATCAGGCGTCACTGACGTTTTATCACTTATTGAACAAGAACGAGAGCGTGAAATTATTACTCGTCGTTTCGGCCTCTACGACCGACGTGAAACACTCGAACAAATCGGTGAACTCCTTGGTATCACTCGTGAGCGCGTTCGTCAGCTTGAAAAAGCTATCTTAATCCGCCTCAAGATCGCTGCCGAAGAAGGCAAGACCGAAGCCGTTACAAGCCTTGAAAAGACGTTTGTTCGCACCCTGAGCGAAATGGGCCGTGTTGCACGAACGCAAGACCTTGCAGACAAACTGTACGGCCGCACGACAAACCAACAAGAGCGTGCGCACGTTGCATTCATCGCGACACTGGCACCTGGCCTGACTGTTGTTGACGAAAATGACAGCTACTTTAGCGCTGTTGGCATCGCTGAATACGGCGACGAAAAGAAAATCCGTGCGGAAGTTGACGATATCGTGAAAACTATCAAAGAAAACAAAGAGCCTATGAGCCTTGACCAACTTCACGACAAACTCAACTACGAACACCCCCTCCACGTTAGTGCACTTGCCAGCATCAGCAAGCAACTTGCACACCTTCGTGACAGTTGGGGACTGACGAAATGGCCAACCGTTAACCCAAAGAACATCCGTGACAAAATCTACGTGATCCTTGCGGACAACAAAAAGCCACTTCACTTTTCAGAGATCGCTAAAAGCATCAAAGACTCAAGCTTCAAACGAAAAGACGTCACCACGCAGGCTATTCACAACGAACTTATTAAAGACAAGCGATTCGTCCTTATCGGCCGTGGCATCTACGCCCTCGATAACTGGGGATACAGCAAGGGAACCGTCTCTGACATTATTGCTCAGGTACTCAAAGATTCTTCTGAACCATTGCACCGCGACGAAATCGTCAAACGCGTGCTCAAAAGCCGCCAAGTCAAAGAAACAACTATTCTGTTGAACCTCCAAAGCAAGCCGCAGTTCAAGCGAGTTGCTAAAGCTACTTACACCCTCGACGCGTAAAACCCGTCCCAACGCAAATTTCTTTCATCGTATCTCAAGACGATGAAAGAAATTTCCGGCGAAACAATTGTGTTCGGCGAGTGGATGTTGACTGTTACTTTTTGAGACATTAACCTATGCTGGACATGTGGAGATTTCTGGCTAAACCAAGATTCTCCACATGTCCACACTGGCTCAAAAAGTGATAGTCAACAGACAATCCGGAACGCAAAAACTACGGAGAGAGTAGACATTCATCATCAGAGGTGAGAGAATATAGACATATCCATTATGAGTATTATAGGCGCAATTCTTAATTTCTTTCTGCAGTGGTACGTGTGGCTACCAATAGTTTTGGTGCTCGCTTTCTTGACGTGGCGCAACTACCGCAAGGTTGAAGCAGGCGTTCCTGACGTCGAAAGCGACCTCTTAATCCTGGAAATCCCAAAAACCAACGACAAGCAAGAACTTGCCGCTGAACAATTATTTGCCAGCCTTCATGGTATTCTTCGTGACAAGTCAGAGCTAAAACTCAACAACGGTATCCAAGAGCACCTCAGTTTTGAGGTTGCTTCAGTCAATGGCCAAATTCGTTTCTACGCCTGGGTACCAAAACCACTGCGAAGTTTCGTCGAAAGCCAAATCTACTCACAATATCCGACCGTCCAAATCCGAGACGCCGAAGAAGATTACGTTGCCCACGAGAGGGAACACTCTGTTATCTATACTTCCGAAATTATCTTGACCGATAACGAAGTACTGCCGATAAAAACATTCCAAAACTTCGAAGTCGACCCACTGGCAGGTATTACTGGAACCTTGGCGAAACTAGAGCAAACAGGGGAAGAGATCTGGATTCAGATCCTTGTTCGTCCGATTGCTGATGACTGGCACAAACAATCTGAAGGTTGGATCAAAGGCGTCAAAGCCGGCAAAACCAGTCTATTTGGTGGCAACGGTGGGGGAGCGGCCTTCTTCGGTGGCATCTTTGAAGCCCTTTGGAAACCGCCTGAAGAGTCTGCTAAAACAGCCGCTCCAAAAGAACTGTCCGATCGAACAAAAACTCGTATCGCTGAAGCCGAAAAGAAGGCGACCAAGCTTGGCTACAAGGTTAAAATTCGCCTGGCATACCTTGGTGAAGACCAGGTCAGCGCTCGACAACGCATGCAGGCAATCGTCGGAACATTCAAACAATATAACAGCACGAACTTAAATGGATTCAAGGTCGCCAGCGCCAGCTTCAAAACCGAAGACCTTGCAAAGTACCGCCAGCGAGCATTTGGTCGTGATGGCTTTATTCTAAATATAGAAGAGCTCGCCAGTGTCTTCCACTTGCCACATACCAACGTGGAAACACCAAACATCGTCTGGGCATCATCAAAGACGGCAGAACCACCGGCGAAACTTCCGGTGATTACTGGTAACTCAGCGATTGACGAGAATATCAGCGCCTTCGGCCTCACGAACTTCCGCGGCATTAACCACCAATTCGGTATGCTGCGCAGTGACCGTTCGCGTCACGTCTATATCATCGGACAAACTGGTGCAGGTAAGTCAGGAACACTGGAACTATTCGCCCTCAGTGACATCTTCCATGGTCACGGCTACGCGATTATTGACCCGCACGGTGACTTTGCCGTTGATAACATGCGCTTTATTCCCGGCAGTCGTATGCACGAAGTGGTCTACTTTAACCCAGCCGATACTGCCTTCCCGCTAGGATTCAACCCGCTAGAAGTCACGAACCCAAGCCAAAAGACCAATATTAGCTCTGAAGTCATCGGGGTTTTGAAGCGTATGTTTGGTGAGTCATGGGGCCCACGTCTAGAATATATCCTTCGTTACACCATCCTCGCATTGCTGGATCGTCCATCAACGACCATGCTTGATATTACTCGCATGCTGACCGACAAAAAGTTCCGCAAAGAAACCCTCGAATACAGCACCGACACCGTCGTCCTGCAGTTCTGGAACGTTGAGTTCGCTAGCTGGAACGACAAGTTCCAATCAGAAGCCATCGCCCCGGTCTTGAACAAAGTCGGTGCTTTCACAGCCAACCCAATCATCCGTAATATTATCGGTCAGCCAAAATCGACCTTCAATATTCGCGAGATCATGGACGAAGGCAAAATCTTGATCGTGAACCTCTCTAAAGGTCTGATCGGTGAAGACAACGCCGCCATCCTAGGTGCGTTCCTTGTCACCAAAATCCAGCTTGCTGCCATGAGTCGCTCAGACATACCGAACATCGAAGATCGTCGTCCGTTCTATCTGTACGTCGACGAATTCCAGAACTTTGCCACTGATTCGTTTGCGACGATTCTGTCCGAAGCACGTAAATACGCCCTCAACCTAACAGTGGCCAACCAGTATATTTCACAGATGACCGACACCGTACGCGACGCCGTCTTTGGTAACGTCGGTACAATGATCTCGTTCCGTGTCTCGGCCGACGATGCACCAATCTTGTCAAAGCAATTCGAACCGCAGTTTGAACCGCAAGATTTACTACAGATGCACAACCGTCACTTTATTATCAACATGGTTATCGGGGGAGAGAAGGCGCCTGCCTTTAGTGCCACTACCTTAACGCTACCTCCAGAACAGATCGATAATACTGCTTTGATCATCGAGAACACGCGCCGTAATTACAGCCGTCCTCGCGCCGAAGTAGAAGTTGAGATTTCCGAGGCCATCCAAATGCAACAACAAGGTGCACAGCAATCAAAACCTCAGCCGCAATCACAAGCCCAGGCCAAAACCTGGCCAGTTGATACTGGTGCTATCGCGGTAGGGCAGGTAATGGGCTCTGGACCTGCTGAGACGCCTCTAGACGACAAGCCAAAGCGAAAACGGACACGAACACGTAAGCGCAAACCAGCAACCGGCGAGAACACCCCAAGCGCCAGTTAATGGTATACTGAACATATGGAAATCATCATTAACGTTATTGCAGCAGCCTTCTTAATCTTTGTTATAGGTTCAATTTTTTACCTACGTAACCAACGGAAAAAACTTGTGAAGAAACTTTTAGACGAACAGAAAAGACTAAAGTAATTTAAGACATCACGACTCAACTAAAATCGCCGCAACGTTGTGCGGCGATTTTAGTTTACTAATAAAAGTAACGCTAAGAGTTAGCTTTTGCGGCCCTTACGGCCTTCACTACTAGTTTTTTGAATTCAGAGTTGCTCATTGGTTAACTCCTATTATAGGTTATCGTCGTCAATTGTACTATACATCACATGAATTTTTTCATAAAAAGAACTAATGTCCAAGAAGTAATTCGGATAAGCCAGTTTAAGAGATTTTAATTTTCCGGCGGACACAAGGACTGACTCAATATTTTCTCCTCGTGCAGCCCTCTCTTCAGTCTTGCGATACGCCTCAGAGGCAACCTCGAGTTGGTCTGAGCTAAAGGATGTGATATCAACTATATGTTTCTTTACGTCGAGTGTGATGAGGTTATAATCGCCACCAATATGTTTACTATCAATGATGTCCGCAGCATATGCATAACCGGTTATCTGCCCTAAAATATTATTAGTATCATCCAACTTGATCATTGATTTACATATCTCGACAATATTCATGCCTTCGAAGCGATCCGGAGCGGGTGACTCCTCTAGAATAGAGAAGGCAGCAGAACTTAAGGCAAAAAACTCAAGCAAGTCCGCATGGCCAAACCCAGCCTTATAATTCTCACCACGCATCGTACTCAACGTCTCTACAGCTGTCGCCCAAGTATGCTGGAGTTGTGTCCTTAACTGCGCTTCAATAGATAGCCCTGTATAATCATCAGATTGCTGACTAGGGGACATAGAGCCATCATACTTAAAAATAACATGAATGCCTCGGTAACCACCTGGCTTAGGTTGGGCTATATAGTCTCGAGTTTTTATATAAGGAGAAAATTTGCGTGATTTCTGATAATAAGCAAGTAGATCATACACATCGCTCACAGTATTAACAACAGCCCTTGCTCCACCAATATCCTGCATTCTTGAAAGAGCCATATCAGGCTCTCTCCCAAGTTTATTGATGATAGTAGGGAGGCGCTTTAAACGTTGCGCAACAAGTGAATTCTTGTATTTACGCGTTCTCACTCCCAAAGACTTAGCGACTATGGACATTGGAAAACCGTGTGCCACACGCCAATTATTGATAGTTTTAACGGCATTTTTATATTCCTCAGAATCAATAGAGTACAATCGAATGTCATTGCCGGCCTTCTTTATGGTCGTGTTGGAGTAGTGCGGGTTAATTGGATACTTCATCTACAAGTATTGTAACTTATAAAGCCACTGAGCTAAACAGCAGGGGAGCATGCCTAACATCAATGACATTATTTGTTCCGAAAGTTTATAGAACAAAAATAGAACACTAAGCATCAATCAAAATATGCGCAGCTATGCATACTAACGCAGCCAACACATATCCAGCAGGCAATTATTATGTGGACACAGAATAGAGTAGGCATGTATGAAAAGAAAACAGCAAAACTAATAAACATAGTGAGAGTATAGGCGGAAGTAAGTGTCATAGTAATCATAACTCACATACAGACTTAACGTCGCACAATATATCTTTTACGACATAGACTATACTTAACATAGTTGATTACTTATACGTCCCAATAGGGGTAGGGCGAGCAGTTTATCTCTGTTACTGCGCACAGTTTCATATGCACGTTTGTTATTACTCCCATTATAACTGTCATACATGTATACCTATACTCTTGGCCTATAGCTACGATAGTGGTGTTGTATTTAACGTCGCATATACATAGTTATCCACACCACACACCAATATTCACAGCTCATGCCTAGTCCGTGAAATAAATTTCCAGTCCCCCTATTCTCCTCCACTTCCCTGTTTTTGACTTTTTGCTATTTGTGTATTGTTATATGTTTTTTTACAAAAATAAAGAATGTAGAACAAAAATAGAACATCGTCACAAAAGGAAAGAGGAGAGTGGGGGTATGTGTTTTTTACCTACTGAGTTGGCACTCGCGCGCATGTCTACAAATAGACGACTCGGCCCGATACGCGCACATCAATGTACTGTGCACTTTTTCCCTGAGACTGCAGATAGGTTAATGACCGAATCATATCCTCAACCTGCTCCCCCGCTCCCCTGTCGATCGATAATTTCACGCGCGGTGCAACATCCTTTAATTGGACATCCAATTCCCTAGTAGTGCCTGAGGGAAGAATAGCCTGCGTCACGGTATAACTCCCCTGCCCTGCCAAGGCAACAACCCGTCCTACGAAACTCAGCAGGCGGGCACTGGCGACAATCGTCCCTTGTTCTGGCGATACACCACTTTGGTCAACAATCTGCACGGTAGGGGTCTCGTAGTAGTTATTTTGGAATACGACCCCCGTATCATCGACGTAGTATTGATGTCCATTAATTTGCCAGCCGGCCACAGGTTTACGGAGTGTCAGCGTGAAATTCGACTGCACGATACTATCAGTCGAAGTCAGTTTTACATGCGACACCTCGGGAAGAATACTCGAGACATACTCACTCAGCGCCGTTTCATTCAAGGCAAAACGAAGCCTTTCGACAGGGTGAATTGCAAGATAATCGTTCACTGCTTTTTCGTAGTTTCCAGGCGCAATAGTCCGTGTCAGTGCCTGCGAAGATCCCGCAACAACCACTTGACCAGTGAACTGACTCAATAGTGCACCGAGAATAATAATAATCGCCAGGACGAGCGTCAGGACTGCGCCGATATGACGGCGACGACGCGCCAAGTGGTGCATACGAGCCCGTTCGGAAACAGGTTCAGACTCAGGGCGCCTGATACCGCTCAATGTTTGGTTACGTCGAAACTGATTATTAGGATCAGGAATAGAAGGAGTACGAACAAAATCAGAAGATTGCCGACGGCGTGGAAGGTCGTTTTTCTTTTTAGATTTGAACTTTATCATGACTATGGTTATTATAGCCTATTTGCAGGCGTATTTTTGAGTATTAACGGGCTGCGTGAAGGATTAATACAGCCATGTCTATCGCAGCGTCAGGCTTGCTAAAGGCCTTGAATCGATGTGCCATCGCCTTGGTTGCTTCAGGCTCAGACAATAAAAGTTTAATCTCCTCAGCAAGCAGTTGTTTATTCTCGTCCAAAAGATCTTCGTCTAGGACAGTAACTGCAGCAGCCTTCTCGTAGACAGCCGCGTTCTTTAGCTGATGACCGCCAGTCAATTTGCCATTCGGAATAAGGATGGTTGGCTTTTCCAGCGCTGCCAGTTCAAGGATCGTTGTTGCACCGGCACGCGTCACAACAACGTCTGCCGCCCCTAACAGACTATGCATATTCGTCACAAATGGATACAGCTGGAACTGTTCGCTATCAGCCGGCATCAGCGAACGGAGTTCATCATACTGCCCTGCCCCAGCAACCAATACGACAGACCCGAGTCGTTGTAGTGAACGCAACGTTTCAGCCACAACGTTGTTCATACGCATGGCACCAAGACCGCCACCGGTTACAACGATCAATGGTCGATCAGCTGCGATCCCCCACTCTTTCTTGGCTGCAATTTGTTCCGTCGCGGTATACGGGTGAAATTCTGCGGCAATCGGAATACCAACGTACTTCGTTCGAGACGCAGGATAGGGGTAATATTCCAGAGGTGCACCAGTGCCAATAGCAGTCGCCCACTTTGAAAGAACACGATTTGTCAGGCCTGGATGCGCGTCAGAGTCATGAATCACCAAAGGAATACGCAGTAAGTGCGCTGCGAGACCTACAGGCAAACAGACGTAGCCACCCTTAGTGAAGACGACATCTGGACGCCAGATAATAAGTTTAAAAAAGCTCTGGATAAAGCCAACGACGACTTTAAAAGCGTCACCAATATTTTGTAGCACTAACGAAGGCCAGGTTAACTGTTGAAAGACCGTCAAATGGTGATAGCGACGAAATTTTCCAGCTACTATCGTATGGACAGGAATAGTTGCATCGAACGCCGCGACAGTTGCACGCGCTTGAGGCGCAAACTTTGTGTCACACCAAAAACGAAGTTCGGCATTTGGCTTCTGTGATCGTATTTCTTTAAGAACTGCGACGACTGGCGTAACGTGTCCGCCCGACCCGCCGCCCACTGCGAGAATCTTCATTTTTCTTGTCTCCTATGGTTGATACTCTAGATGAATGCACCGTGTACCTTGATAGCTGGAATACGAGCCCAAGTGCAGCAGTAAGGAAGATCAAACTGGTACCACCGAAGCTCAGCAGTGGTAGTGTGATTCCTGTTAATGGGAATACACCAATGATCGCTGCTATATTAAGGATAACATGCGTGCCAAACCACCCAAAGACACCGGCAACCAGTAGCTTCAATCGGATATCTACTAAATGATCCATGATACTTAAAAGTCGCATCAAAAGACTAAACAGAATTAACAAGATCACCATAAGGCCAATGAACCCAAACACCTCACCCATAATTGCAAAGACCGAGTCATTGGTTGCCTCGGGCAGATACCCGCTCGCCTGCACGCTATTTCCAATACCAACACCCTTAATGCCACCGGTGCCGATTGCAATCAAGGCATTGTCAATTTGATAGCTACTCCCACCTTCTGCATCTGATCCTCCGACGTATGTGACGATTCGTTGGATACGATGCGGTGCAATTAAAATAAGGATAACACCCAGCACTGCAAGCGTGACAACTGCAATAAGACCGATGCGCTTGTTGACTCCTGCGATCATCATCATTGCCGCAATAATACCGATGATAGCAACACCTGTACCTAGGTCTTTTTGTAGCACGACAACAAATAAAAGCGATATCGCGGCCACTGCCGCAACGGGAATCAAGGTTTTATACGTGTCATTCACCAAACCCTGTTTCGCACGTGTTCCAATGAACCCACCAAGGAAGACGAGTATGCCAAATTTCAACATTTCAGCCGGCTGAATACTTCCGATCGACCCTAGTTGGAACCATCGAACCGCACCAAGTGTTGCTGGTGCAATAGCGAGGTGAGCGGCACCTGCAATGAACAATACCGCACAAAGTCCAAGACTGATCCATAATAGTTTCTTGCCCTGTTTTAGTACCCATTCATAAGGAATCGTTGAAAATGCAAAAAATCCAACCAAAGCAATCGCAAGGCTAATGATTTGTTTTACAAAGAAATACGTTGAACCGTAACTACTGCCGTACGAGCTATTGAGAACATTAGCGCGTTGTGGCCCAATGGCATACAACGTTACCAGCCCAATGAGCATCAATAAGCCCATAAAAAGCATGATCATGTAGTCAGGACGATGTCGACGGACAACGTCAGACGAAGGTTTACTGTTCCACCCTCGATCGCGCATCTTAAATGTTGCCTCCAGCAACTGCCAACATGACACCAAAGAATGCGGCAACGGCAGCGATAACCCAGAAACGCATCGTGACTTTTGTTTCAGGCCAGCCACTTGCTTCTAGGTGATGGTGAATCGGTGCAGAGATAAAGATTTTACGATGAAAGACTTTTTTGCTAAAGATCTGAATAAGACTTGAGCCCGCTTCGATCACAAAGACAATACCAATGACAGGCAAAAGGAATAACGTATTTGTCAGCATCGCAACAACACCCAGTGAAGCGCCTAAGGCAAAACTTCCGACATCACCCATAAAGAAGCGAGCTGGATGGATATTAAACCACAGATAGCTCAGTAGTGCGCCTGCGACTGTAAAACAGAATCCTGCAATCAACGGTGTTCCCTGCAATAATGCAATCGTCCCAAATGCACCAAAAGCGATCACTGCAAGTCCACCGGCCAGACCATCCAGGCCATCACTAATATTGACGGCGTTACCAGCGGCAACAACGGCAAAAGCGAACAGTGGAACAATCCCCCATCCAAGTGCAACGTCACCAATGAACGGAATGTGCACTGCATCAATCCCAAGTTTTTGGTAAAAGAACCAGCCCAAACCAAGGCCAATCACCGTAATCATAAGGAATTTCAAACTTGAACGAAGTCCTGCGACACCTTGGCCGCTGCCACGAAGGTTAATAACGTCGTCCAGCAGACCGACAGCTGCGCCACCAAGAAGTGCGGCAAGAGGTAACCAAGTTTGGGCGCGATCAAGGTTAAAGACAAATGTCACAAACGTAATAGCAATCACAAAAATAATACCCGCCATGGTTGGAATATTGCGTTTGAATTTCGCAGCGTGAAGCTTATTAAACACTGTCAGCGCTTCACCGGTTGTACTCGACGTCCGCTGTTTTTTCCAGAACTTGTAACGATACGCGACAAAGGTGTAAAGAGGTGTCAGGAACATTGCAAGAAGGAATGCACCGACACTCAGAACAAAGGTTCGCGTTAGTTCATTGGTGAGGATTTGCACTGTGAAACTCATGTTTGTTTAGCCTTTCGGTTGGATCTTTAAATAGTCGAGCATCCAGTTTGAAATATCAGTAAAAATCGGGAGTGCATCTTGAGCTCCTCCGAGCTCTTGGCCTGCGCCCGATACTTGTACCATTATGACATATTGCGGCGTATCTACACTACCACCGCCATAACCGAGGTACGTACCGACCGTTTCGTTGTTACTGTACTGCCCGTTGATCACAACTTGAGAGGTTCCCGTCTTACCGCCAACGTAGTACCCAACCTTGTCAGTACGTCCAAATGACACTGCCCGGGCATCATGTGTCGCTATCTTCACCTGATCAGATGTTGATTTCGCTACGACATTCGCGCGCAGCGGTGCAGGAGCTGCATTTTGAACAAATCCTCCATCGGTCATATAGCCATCAATAACGGTTGGCTTGTAGTAATTACCGCCGTTCACAAGCGCGCTAAAGCCTGAGGCAACTTGGATCAAGGTCGCATCGAGACCTTGGCCAAAAGCCATGTTTGAATAACGCACTGCATTACCTTGGCCATCTGGTGCATCTGGCGAAATAACTGTTCCGGGTGCCTCATTCGCAAGCTCAATACCCGTTAAACTTCCCAGTCCAAGTCGATTGTGAAAGTAGTCATACATCACGTCACGAGCACTTTTCGTAATATTAGTCCCATCTCCCAGTCGTTCAGCAACCGTCACAAACCCAGTATTGAGTGAATACAGTAGTGCCGTTTGAAATGTAATATTCCCGGTGTGACCAAGTGTCGCGTTTGAAACAGTGATATCGTCGACTTTAATGTGGTCGGTATTGTTATATGTATCACTTGCCTTCACAACACCCTTATCGATACCCGTCGCTAGCGTATATGTCTTTACGTCTGAACCCGGTTCGTAAGGCGCAGAAATCGTGTCGTTATTAAAAGCTGCGACGTCTGCGACTTGACTATAGTTAGCTGGATCGTACGAAGGAAGGTTTGCCATCGACAGCACCTTACCGGTATTCGGATCCATGACCAGCACACTCCCCTTTTTTGCTTTGTCCTTTGCAAGCCCAGCAGCAAGTGCACTTTCAACGTGTGATTGCACGTTACGATCAATACTTAACACGATGTTCTTGCCATTCTGAGCCGGTACGCTAATATTATCGTTACCAATTGTCAGTGGTACGTTGTTAACGTCTGTAACGGCCTTTAAATAGCCGTCAACGCCATTCAACGCATCGTTTTCGTAGCCTTCAAGCCCATATTGTCCTTTACCGGTTGTATCGACAAAGCCCAGAATCTGCGCTGCAAGTCCACCTTCTGGATACACTCGTTGGCTCACAGCCTGGAACCCAATACCGCTCAGATCAGCCGCTTTGATTTTATCAGCCTGAACACGGGATAATTTTGTTGCCAACACCTGGTAGCGAGACTGTTTATTATCGAGTAATGTGTCAAACCCAGTCCGCACATTACCACCGGCAACTTGGCGTAGCGTATCGACTACCTTCGCTTTATCACTCACCGTGACAGGATCGGCAAAAAGAGTATAAACGGTTTCATTCATTACCATCGGCACAGTATCAGTGCCACTTTTGGCATAAACTTCACCACGGCTCGCCGGAATAACGAAACGACTCTGTTGTTCTGTTTTCGCAATGCCAACATAGTAGTCGTGTTTGATGACCTGTAGATAAAAAAGCCTGACAACAAAAATAGCCACGATAGCGAGTATCACGGCGGCAAGTATGCGGGTGCGGCTTCCCTTTAGCAGTTCTAACTTCATAATTTTATTGTTTTATTATAGCGTGTTCACCCAATGTTGGTATCTACTGCTGGACGTATTCGGTGCTTGCGGGTGCTGTCATCTCCCGGGCGACTGTACTATCCTTGACTGTCGATAGTGCGGTCAAACGAGCATTTTCAATTTGTAGGTCACTTTTTTGGTTATTAAGGTCTGCAATTTGGCTATCGATCTTTTGAGATTCATAGTCATACCCAGTCGTTCGCGTCGCCTGCGTCAAATAAATGAGGCCGAGGACCGTGATCATCAGTGCGACTAAGACAGTATGGGCTACTGGTCCTAGTTTGACAGATGATACAAATCGAGTAGTGTTCTGGTTTCGTGACCAGTTCTGCTGCCGACGGCTCGTGTAATAATTGTTTTGTGTGTTTGACATGTGGTGGTATTTGCGTGCAACGCAATCATAGAATGCGAGCGGTGCTGTTTATTTCTTTTTTTGTTTTGGTGGTTTTGTTGTGGTGCGTGTATATGGTTCCCCTACCCCAAGCGCACCGCGAGGGGTAGAGAATTTTTTGGATTACTTTACGAGACGTACTGCAATTGTTTGCGGTTGGTCTGCGTACTGTACTGTGATGTGAATAGGCATGGTGTTTTGCCCTTTCCCTGTTTGTTTTATTTTTTCACTGCTACCCGTAGCTTTGCACTACGA
>DATCQO010000012.1:0-192820 GCA_036569465.1 Candidatus Microsaccharimonas sp. | reverse complement strand
CGGTTACACGGTGTGTGTACCTCGTTGCCAGTACCTAAGTAGTATTGGCTTACACCTGGGTTTGTTCCAGTTGTGTCAGCCGCTAATGTATTAGGATCAACTGTACCAACTGAGAAGTCCATAGTTTCCAGGACCTTTGTCTGAATCTCAATTGATTGGTTCATCACGTTTGCAACTGTCACACCGCCATCGATAATATCGGCAGCATTAACAGTCGGTGCCGTAGGAACCGTGTTATTAACATTACTGTAAGTATTAATCTTTACGAAGAATGCACCAGCACCAGGGTTAGTGATGTAGTTAGTGTTCGTTGCAAAGAATACAACCTTTACTTGTTGTCCGGCTGAAAAACCAGTACCTGCATTTACAAGTGTAATTTGGTTATTCTGTGGAGACGCAGTACCATCTTGGGCTATTTGTGTCGTCATAGTCCAACCAGTACTCGGTGTCCAAGTACCTGCATTGTTGTAGTAGACGGCAAAGTTTCCACCAGTAGTAGTTGCAGCTGGAATAGCCTTAACTTCACCTGTTGCTGCATCAATATCGGTAGCAAAATCACCGCTACTGAGCTGAGACGGGCTTGCAGTTATGATATCGAGGTTACTCGTCTTTGCAGTCTCAGTCGTTGGACTGTTGGCGATCGTACCAGCACTGCTGCCGGCGTTGTTTCCTGGGTCATAACACATACCAGCTGATAACGTACAGTACTGGAAAGTCATAGCTTTCATAGTGCTGCCTGTTGCAGAGTCGGTGCTCACCTTAAATGCAAAGGTGTTACCAGTTTGTTTACCGTTTGCTCCACTGTTTGGTGGTGCATACAGGGTGTTACCTGAACCGTCCTTATAGTCCCATCCAGGAGATGAGCTTGAGAGTGTCAAGCTACGCTGGGTGAGAGGATTCAATGCGTCGGCGAAGATAAGCGAAGCTGGTGCAAAGGTTGCCGCTACAACGGCAAAAGCTGCTCCAAGCATCGTTCCACGTCGGACGATTGACTTGAGTTTATTTATACTCATATTTCTCCTTATGTTTGTTTTTTGGTGGCCCATTTCATAGGGGTACATCGGCATTTTACCACTAGCGGTATGTGTTGTGCAATAGTCTATTAGTAGTTATCCACAGGATTCCTTAAGCAACGTCTAGTAGACTGGAATTACCACAGCCGAGAAGTCACCTGAATAGTGACCAGCCGGCGTCCCATTGGAGATATTAACGATCATACTAATAGTGTAATCGGTCTCTCCGGATGACTTTGTACTCTGGGCGACATTGTCCCCAGAAGTGAACATGAACAGATTGGGTGTTTTGTAATTATCTTTGACTACCCCAAAGCTGGTCGTACTATCCGGTACCTGCACAAGGTCAGCACCAACGACTGGATTAGTGTTAGCGGCAGCATTAATACCAAATTGTTCAGTACCCGGAACTGACTGCACGGGCGTATTCGAGGTTGCAAGCGTATGACCAGCAAACTTTGGCGGTGCACCAATAATCTGCAAGACATATCCCCCACTAAGGTAATTACGAATTTTCACCGTCGTCGTCTTCGTCGCAGTCGTCTCAGAAGTCAGTGTTCCTAGGTTGGACGCACCAGCTGCGACAATCACCTCGAGGAGTGGATCACTGTTAGTGATTGTACCGAACCTTGCCGTGGTATCCGCACTGGCAGCCGTACCAACTGCGGCATCTCCGATTGATACCTTGGCACAATATGTTCCTGAACAACTTTGGACAGATGTTCCTGAGGTAAACTGTGTTTCTGTTACCTTATAGTTCGATGAGCTGGAGGTGACAGCCATCGCCGTTCCGGCGCTCGAAAGAGGAACAAGCACTGCAAGCAGTACAGGCAATACATAACTCCAAAATCTCCGTTTTTGCATAAGCTGAATACTAGTATATTACCATCTATAATCATCCAAGGACAACGCTAGCGTCACACCGTTAAATATAGTAAGCTATTACGTAAGCATAAACGTAAAGAATACAAGACTTTATCTATCCCTATGGAGCCCGAGAAAAAAGACGAACCGACTCCCGAGAACAAACCCTCGGAAGAAGAACAAGCACCGACTGATGCCCTCAGCCGTACTCCTGAAGATCTTGAAGAAGAGGCCGATAAAGCCTCTAATGAAATTGATGCCGCGTCATCTGCCGAAGCAGCCAATGCCAAGAAACTTTCGCCGATCAAACGCATCCTTCGCAAAGTAAACGTCTATCTTTTGATCTTTATCCTTCTGGTTGTGGTTGGTGGTGCCATCGCACTGGTCAACTACCTCAACAGCCAAAAAGCTCCCGTCGTTCCGGATGTCGCCAGCCAACAACTCAGCGCTGATGCCTTGAAACAACTGAATAATACCGATGCAACTGTCGGCAACTCGTCACAGACATTAACCATTCAAGGAAATGCGATTATTACCGGTCAGACACTGACACGTGGCAACCTCAATGTTGCAGGCAACTTCCAAAGTGGTGGTGGCATTACTGCACCAACTGTTACAATTGCAGGCGCTGCTAACCTAGGTGCGACGCAAAGTAGTAGTTTGCAGATCGCAACGACACTGGCCGTTCAAGGGAGCACAACGCTTGCTGACATTAACGTTGCGGGAACGTCTTCCTTCAGCGGTGCCATGACGGCATCACAAATTACAGTCACTCGCCTCATCCTGAGCGGTAATGCGTCCCTAACAATTCCAAACCACATTTCCTTTACCGGACCGTCCCCAACTCGAACCGTTAACAGCGCCGTACTTGGTAACGGTGGGACCATGTCGGTGAGCGGTTCAGATACATCAGGCATCATCAACATTAACACTGGTAACAATACCGTTGCGGGATGTTTCGCAAAAATCACCTTCTCACAGGCCTACACAAACCAGCCGCACGTTATCGTCAGCCCTGTTGGTGCAGCTGCTGGTCAGACCCAGTATTATGTCGACCGTAATAATACGAGCTTTAGTATTTGTACCGCCAACGCAGCACCACCGAACCAAACATTCGGCTTCGACTTCTTTGTGACGAATTAAGAAGCGTTTCTTTAAACGTCCATAAACACGACAACACGGTCGGCTTTAACGTGCATCAAGGCACGTGATACTTTAATAACTTTCCGACCATCTGGAGTTTCGATAATTAAATTGCCCGGTACTAACATACACAAGAAATTGTGGTGATGCGGCAAGATATCAAACGGTCCTGTTTCGTTAACCGCGCTAATACTAAAGCCTTTGCCCTCATAGTAAACCTTGAATGGTGCGTAGACTTTAATATCGATGTCAGCCATTACTGACCTTTTGCCTCTGTAACGCCAATGATCGCCTCAACTCCATCGAGTGTTTTTTCACGGGTCATGTGCTCACCAGGAACACCAGTAACCTTCTCCATGACGTTAAAGCGCTGCTTAAAGAATTCAACTAGTTGCTTCGCCTTGTTGTAGTCATCGCGGTCTTCCGCCGAAAGCTCGGACTCACCAATGATGGCGATAATACCTTTTAACGATTCGTATTTCTGTAGGATCGCAGTCGCACGGGTAGCAAGGTCGTAATGCCTTTCACCGACGACTTCTGGCGTGAGAAGGCTCGATTTTGATGCCAGGATATCAACCGCCGGGCGAATACCTAGTGCGGCGACGGCACGCGAGAGAACGATCGTACTGTCCAGCTCGTGCTGAATCATTTGCACCGCTGGGTCCGAGAGGTCATCGGCAGGCACGTAAATCGTCTGCAGTGCAGTAATAGAGCCGTTTGCATTCGTCGACAAACGGTCTTGGAATGTTTTGACGTCAGAGAAAACCGTTGGCTGATACCCACCCTCGGCAGGCGTCTGGTCGATAATAGTCGAGACTTCATTTTTTGCCTGAATATAACGATACATATTGTCGGCAAACAGTAACACGTCCTTTTTCTGATCATCCCGGAAATACTCGGCAAGTGTAATAGCACTCAACCCAATCAGACTACGCTGTACAGGGTTTTCATTCATCTGACCAAAGAACATGGCCGTTGTTTTCAGTAAGTCGTTATCGGCCAATGTTTTGAAGAGTTCGTGGCCTTCGCGAATACGCTCACCAATACCGGCAAAGATAGACAGTGCGCCGGAACCAGTCGCGACGTTATTAATAATCTCCATCGTCAGCACCGTCTTGCCCACACCGGCACCACCAACAATACCAATCTTGCGACCTTTGACGAACGGAGTAAAGAAATCGAGAACCTTTAGCCCTGTTTCGAGCACATCGTCGGAGCGATTTTGAAGGCTTGATTCCTGAAAGGCTGGTGCAAAAATCGGACGCTTGATCATCTTGTCGAGCACCGCCGCGTCTAGTTGTGGTTTGCCGTCGATCGGACGTCCCATAGCATCCCATACGCGCCCAACCATTTCATCGCCAACAGGAATCTCGAGGCTGTGTCCGCTCCTGGTCACCGACTCACCTTTTTGGATACTATAGTCACCACCGATATTCAGACAGATCGCCATGTCACCATGTTCGAGGCGACTCACAAGAAGTGGCGATTTTTTCTCGTTGTCGACGTACAGCATTTCATTAAGGTCAGGCATGCCCTCATCGAACTGGACCTTAATGACCAAACCCTTCAAGGTACGGACAACCCCTTTTTTATACACTGTTTGCTCGGTCATTATTCTGCTCCTCCGGCTCGTAATTTTTTGAGACCAGCCATAGATTCTTTCAACCTGGTGTCAACTTGGCTGCGCTTGGCACGGTTGTATTCCATGTGTAGCCCAGCCGCATTAGCAATTGAACGTTCTTTGGCAGCCGACATGGCTTTAAAACGACTCGCAACCTGCGCCAAGCGACTATCATAGATGAACTGTGAAATCGTCAAACGGAGGATCGAATTCTCGAGATAGGCTGCGACCGCAAATGAGCTCGGCTCAAAAATGTATGTCTTCTCTGACACCATATCGTCGCTCACGGTAGCAAGATCTGCCACACGTCCTCTACTGGACACGACTTCACTGAGGTCGACATCTTTTATTTCCTGTTGGGAAAGTGAGATGTAATTCTGGTAATAAATACGGCTCTTCGAATACTTCCTAATAATATCCATCAGCGGGTCGACGTTAATATAATCGTGCTCAGGTAAATCAAAATAATACGTGTAGTCGACATGCGATTGCTTTAACTTGGTTGTGCCGTGATGCCCGATCACCAACACATCATTCTTGGTCTCATCATAATGTTCCATGAACTTGCGGATAAGGCGATTATCAATATCGCCACTAAGGCCACCTTTAGCGGTGATAAGGATCAGTAGTTCTTTGTGAATCGGTGTTTCGCCGACAACACGACCATAGTTAAACATAACGTCGACGCGAATCTGTTTGTAGATATTCCAGACTTCGTCAAAGAACTGATTACTAATCAACACCTTGTTCTTGGTCTTGGCGATCTGCATGCTACTGATGCTTTCAAGTGCCGATGTAAGGCTTACAACAGATCGTGCTGCTGCTTCTTCACCTTTGATTTCAAGAGGACGGCGCATCTACTTTTTCTCCTCTTTAGGGTTATCGTGAGGATTGTCTTTAGCGCTGTCGTCAGCTTTTTCATCCGCAGGTTGCGCAGCAGGAGCATGAGTAGCAGCATCGGCCTGGGCGGCTTCATCAGCCTGATGCTTCTTTTCTTCTTCAACCTTCGCCGCTTTATCGATAGCGGCCTTCTTTACTTCATCGATTGTCATGACTTCTGCCTTGAGCGCCGCTTCAAGCTCATCGTAATTGCCCTTCATGTCTTTGTCTTCTTGCAGTTTCGGTGCATATTCGTGCACCTTTTCTTTGAGCTTTTCGACATTGATGATTTCCTCAGGACTACTGCCTAGCACAATACTCATCAAGAACTGCTGTTCAGCAAAACTGTAGACTTCACCAATCCCCTGATTCATCAGTTTAAATAGGACTTTACCCTTTTCGTAATCGGCCTGCGCCTGTGGGCTTAATTCAGTACCAAAGTGGGCATATTCCTCGGCCGTTCGGTACCCGGCAAGTGTCAGGTTGAGTTTGTCGGCAAATCCCTTTTGTCGTTTGTTCTGACCAACACCACCGACACGCGTCACCGAGAGGGCCGTGCTGACTGCTGGACGCATGGTATCTTTAAAGATTTTCTCGTCCAAAATCCATTGACCATCTGTAATTGACATAATGTTGGTTGGCAGATACGCAGTAATGTCACCACCTGGTGCATACACAATTGGAATCAAGGTTTGACTGGCATGATTTGATTCCGTTTTTCCTCCACGCTCAAGCAGGCTCGAGTGCGTATAGAACATGTCACCCGGATACGAGTCGCGACCTGGCGAAACACCTGCGATCAGCGAGATTTCACGGTAGGCTTGGGCATGTGCCGTCAGGTCATCGTAGATCACTAGTGTGTCCATATTCAGCTGATGCCAAAAGTATTCACCATGTGCAGCACCAACATATGGCACCAGGTAGGTGAGGATCAACGATTCAAATGAGTTACTAACGACGACGACAGCTTTTTTGAGAGCGTCATTCTTTTTCAGGGTAGTGACTAGTTCTGCCACGTCGTGGTTACGTTTCGCAATCAGCACATAGATGACAGTCACATCGGTGTTTTTCTGGTTGATAGCCACCTGCGCTGCCAGTGCCGTCTTACCCACCTTGCTGTCACCGAGCATTGCCATACGCTGCCCACGCGCTAATGAATATTCAAGGTCAAGAATCGTCACACCCGTTTCGATCGGAGTATCAAGCAGCTCGCGCTCATAAAGCATCGGTGCCGAGTGGAAAACATCCCACTCTTGATCGGCAATGATTTCACCCTCGCCGTCGATCGGTTCGCCGAATACGTTAATGACACGGCCAATGAAATTCTTGCCAACGGGGATCATGATATCGCGTGCCTCGATGACACACACCATACCCAGATGAAGCGGCGAGGGATCGAGCTTCATCACAATGACGTGATCTTCGAGAACCTGGTGAACATAGCCGCGAGTGTCGTCTTCGAACCGTACCGTCGCGTGGACGTTCGTCGGTTGCAATCCCCGCACACTCACCATGAACGAATCAATACCAACAATCTCCCCAACGGGATTTCCAGCACTGACTAACTTTTCATATGCTTTATTTGCTGCCACGAAGTGCCCCCAACTCTTCAACCAACTTGCCTCGGCCACTCTTCAGCATCGCTCGCAAGCTAAAATCGTGCACGTGATTTGGCGTCCTCAGGTACACACCTGCAACGAGTCCGGGTTGCAAACCAACCGAAATCACCGCATGCGGATCAATCGAGGTTCGTGCCCACTGCGCCAACTGTTGCAGACTTTCTGGATCAGCCGTAACAGCAAAGGTCATATGGAGAATTGGTACCTTATCTTTTAAAAGACGTAGTTCTTGAATAAGCGTCATCCGTGCTTTGCTGTCGTCAAGTTTGAGCTCATTCTGAGCCAAGAAATCAATTAACTGCTGTGATAGAGCAGGGATTGTAGGTACAACGCCCTCGCCAGCTCGAATTGCTGCGGAGGTCATTTCTGCATCGACTCGCTCTACCTCTTCGACAAGATGAGCAACATCAACACGACTTACCAGGCTGGCTGGCAAGACAAAATTCTCGTGTGTTTTAGCTGCTTGATCGGTCATAATTTCATGTCACCTATAATCACGTCTTTGTTCGCGTCCATCTGCTTGATGATTGATGGTAGCTGCGCCTTCAAGTCATATTGATCACCGAGAGCGCCAAGTAAGTAGTGCTCAACAATTTGCGCCATATTGTCTTGAAATGCAGTCAGTACGACATTTTCTTGCTCTTCAACGTTCTTTTTCAGTGTCTCGCCCAGCTGCGCGGCCTGAGTTTGCAGGGCTACTGCGCTATCTTTAATCGTCTGGATAGCCACCGCTTGTTCATCTTTCATTGCGGTCATGCGGTTCATATTCTCTTCAAACACACCGTTGATCATGACGCCTTGATTGGCGATGCTTTTTTGAATGGTTGTTGTCAGTGCTTGGTACTGACCTTCCAGTGTTTCGGCACTCTTATTAAGATTAGCAAGTGTCGCGTCCTGTGCGTCTTTCATCTCTTTGCCATAGGCAGCAAACTTTTCATCAAGCTGGCGTAACGCGTGTTCTTTCAGCTCTGCATTGACCTTTGCAATCGTGCCATCAAGTTCGCCAATTGTATGAGTTTTCAGGTCTTCGCTAATAGCGGCAACAGCTGCATCAAGGTCTTGTTTAAAGACAACAACGTTCTCTTTAATAACCGTCTCAAAGTATGCGCGGGCGTGGTTTTGAATTTCTTCACGAAAAGACTCGTCGAAGAAATTCTTCTCATCCTCATAGACTTCGACGATCGGAGACCGCGACTTCTTGTCAGAATGCTGTTTGTGTTGGAACAATCCCACTTACCTGGCCCACCTTTTTTGCATCATAGCTTTAGTAATAAATATACCGCAAACAGACCAATAACTAAAATCAATAGACTCGTTACGATCACCTGTAGTAATGCCCTGAAAATTGATTTCTTTGACATCGGATTACGTCCGATCGAGATCACACTGTTGCGAACGCCTGATGAAAGCATCGCAATCGCTGTAATAATACTCAAACCCGTAATCGCCATACTGAGGTAAATGCGAATCGCACTCACTGGTTTTTCGGCAATGGCAACACCAATACGTTCTAGAAAGTCGGGCACATTGACCTTGGTTGTCTTGTCGTTTGGGTTGTGTTTAATATCAACCGTCACAGGGATTGAACCAAGTATGACTGTTTTATTGTCCTTGCCAGTTGTGTCTTTTAGTGTCGTCGTACCCAACGTCACACCTTTACCATCGAAGGCTTGGGTGGCACGCCCAAAGACAGTCTTCTCATCTGTTCCGGCCTTCATTAGAACACCATTGACCGATGACATCGTCAGATAATCACCGACGGCAATTGTGCCCGCCTGGTTACTCACAATCACATTGTACGTACCAGAGACAGCCACAAAGACTTCGTTCTTTAAAGCATCATTTGAAGAGGCGACGAGCAGCTGACTACGATCAACTGTTACCCCGAACATATCAGGTAGGTTTACCTGGGTTCCGATCTTTACCTGACTAGGGTCAGTCCCGGATAGTTGCACAACAGTTCCGTTATCAAGTGGCGTATCGGTAGCGTATCCCTGGACACTTCCACCCCCGTAACCAGACTCAGCCAATACAGGAGAAATGGTAGCAGTAGCTACACCGACAATCACTGCCAAGCTAAGAATAATTCGTGCTAGTTTCACTGTTTGTTTAGACTCCGACATTCCCTACTATTATCTCTGTTATGCGTTCGAGTTCATTATACCATAACCGTCATGCAAAACTGGACACGCAGGACGCATTGTTGTGTGTATGAAAACGTGTAGAAAATCACAGAAAAAAGTTCACAAAACCTAGTAAACTTTCACTTCATTTTATTGTCCAAAAGTAACGCTTATGTTAGAATAAATCCAAGCTCCAGATGGCACCACACGTCTCTAGTGAAATAAACAATTTTCAATTACCCAACAGGGGTAGAAAAACAAATACAAAGAATGTGGTGCCACCTCCCCACCGTTATTAGACGTAGTCTAGTGCTATTAATTTTAGTGCTGACCACAATGACCGTTGCGTTAACTACAACGCTTATATTCGCGCACGCCTCACACGCAGTCGCGAGTACGACCAAGACGATCAACTTCCAAGGCCGCTTGCTGACAGCAGGAGGGGCCGTGGTTCCTGATGGCAACTACAACATCCAATTCAAGATTTATCAAGGTGGGTCTGGCGCTGCTGCTGGTAACCCAGACGGATCCCTCGAGTGGACTGAAACCTACAAGAACGGCAGCAGTACCGGTGTTGAAGTCAAAGACGGCTTCCTCTCGGTCAACCTTGGCTCACAAAATCCATTCGGCACCAGTGTCGACTGGAACCAGGACAACCTTTGGCTCTCCATGAACGTCGCCGGCTCTGCAGCCGGCTGTTCGACGTTTGGAACATCACCATGTGGCGCTGACGGTGAAATGCTCCCGATGAAGCAAATCACAGCAACGCCATACGCCATCAACTCTGGTCAGCTCAACGGCATTACCTCTGATGGTTTCTTGCAAAACACGACAACGCCTCAAACTGCCGACTTCAACATCACTGGCGCTGGTACTGCAGACTTGTTACAAGCAACCACCAAATTAGCGACTGCGGCCATCGATACGGTCAGCGAGAACGACACGCTCACTATCGGCGCAGCCAATGCGAATACGATCAATATTGGTCGGGCAAACGACGCCAATAGCAACATCAACATCGGCGTGGGAACCGGTGCGAGAACTGTCACGATTGGGACAACCGACAATAACTCATACGTCAACGTTCAGGGTGGAACTCAAGGTGTTCGAGTTACTACAAAAGGTGGCTTCGTCGTACACTCCGTCGACAGCAATACCGACGCACTTGCTATCGAATCGAATGGCAACACAACCATTCACTTGTCCACTGACGCAAGGTTCGAAGTTCACGGCTCAAGCAATAACACGCTGCTGAGTGTTGTCGATAATGGTCAAATTATTGCTGCGTACAACACATCACTGATCGTTAACGGAACGGCTCAATTCAATCAAGGCATCACCATTCAAGGAACCGGCACCTACCTCACTCCAGGTGGTGCGTCACTTTCAACCGCAATCAATATTCCAAACTATACCGTGCCAGCTTACGGTTCGGTCATCTCGTTTGGTCTTCCATCAACCTCTGCGGCAACTGCTCGCGGTCTGCTAGTTGCCGACGGACGAACCAGTAGCCACCAAGCGACTATAGGTGTGCTATCACCAGACGAAAATGCGATTATGGGTCTGAGCTGGAACGGTAGCAACTCGACAGGTACTATTTCAAACACGGCCAACTCACTCGCCCTTCAAGGTAACGGTCTCAACCTTCTGACGGCAACAAATAATAGCGGCCAATCAAACGTCGGTATCGGTAATAGCGCCTCGGCTGGATATGCCCTCGACGTAACGGGTGACATTAACTCTTCGACTGCATATCGAATCGGTGGTGTTACAACCCTGACTGGATCATCACTGACCTTCACTGGTGCGACGGCCTCAACCGTGACATCTGCAGCCAGTCAATCACTCGACCTTAACGGTATAGCTGGAGTGAATATCAAAAATAACGGCACAACCAGCGCAAGCTTCGGCGCCTCAAACGTTCAAATCGGTAGCGGATCAGGCACAGGCACACCAACCTTGCTGACTCTCGACAAGGCCGGCACTGCCCCAACAGTATCTGGTGACGCAATGCTCGGCAGCATGTACTACGACACGACCCTTGGACAAGTGCAGTGTTTTGAAGCCAACGGATGGGGTAACTGTACAAACAGTCCTGACGACTTTGTCTCTCTTAGCCCAGAATATAGTAACGCCGTCATCCACAGCACTGGCACCGGTACGATGAATTCAGACCTCTGCTCGGATGCACTGAACATTAACGACGGTAGTGCTTCACAACCGACGATCTGTGGCACCAACGAAACTTACAACTACTACAACTGGACATCTTCACAGGTAACCGATCAAACTCGAAGCATCTATGTTACCTACCAACTCCCAAGTAGCTTTAAAGAGTTCGTAGCAGGCTCGACATCACTCACCGGTCGCACTGATAGTAGTGACTCAACGGTCAGCTACCAGGTATACCGCAACACCAGCACCGGACTTGTCGCCTGTGGCTCGGTCACAGCCGTTTCAACAGGCACACAAACTACCTGGCAGAAAGTCGCTGCGACCAGCACTGCCGATCCAGCAACCTGTAGCTTTGCAGCTGGTGACAGTATTGTCTTCAAGATCAACCTGACCGCAGCCAATGATGCCAATGCCTACGCAAGCACCCTCAACTTTGCCTTTAGTAATCATTAGCAAGCACTACAGATCGCTGCTTATGGTAAAATGACACCAATAGTAGAAGGGTAGTGTGTAATGATACAAATGAAAAGAAGGCTCAAAAAACGAACCATCATTATAGGTAGTCTCGTTGTTGTCCTCGTTGTTGCCGCTATCGTGACCACATCAATTGCCCGTCAAGCAACCCACCAGACTGGTCAGACCATCATCCAAAATCCCGGCTATGCCACTATATTGCCAGCCGGTAAGTCGATCGTTCAACTGGGTGGCTGGGTACGGGTCAGTCCAAAAAACAGCACACCCGTCTATGCCTACGCCGATACTATCGGTACCGCCGCGATTAGTGTCAGTGAACAACCCCTTCCCGAGTCATTCAATAGTGATAGCGACACAAGCGTCGCTGAACTTGCCAAGAGTTATAATGCAACTGCGACCATCACAATCGGTGATACCATTGTCTATATTGGGTCTTCGGCCAAGGGTCCGCAGTCAGTTATTTTTACAAAATCGAATCTTCTTATCTTGATTAAATCTGAAAAGAAAATAGAAAATGCGGCGTGGTCAACCTACGCCGCATCCCTACAATAATTAAATCCCTATTACTTGGCGACGTATTTATCGATTGATTGTGCAACCTTACCGTCAGCTTTCAGGTTCTCGTAAAACAAGACTTGGTCTTTGGCGATCATCATCGCATCTTCTGGACCATGGACTTCACTTCCCAATTTGATCAGCTGAACATTACTGGTGTCAGACGAGCTTGTTTGAGGGTTGGTCGAGCCTGTTGTTGAAGTGCTTGATTGAGTTTGCAGGTAAAAAATATCTGTTAACTTCATGTAGTTGTCGTTAAATGACTGAAGCTTGCCAAAGTAGACCTGACCATTTGTAAAGAAAATCGCCTGGTATTTGCTAGAGTCGATACCCGTCATCGCAGTCGCATGAGATTTAGACCATGCAGACCAGCCAAAGAAACCGATCGCAAGGATAACAATCAGAATAATAATAGGTAAAAGGATCTTCTTCAGTGAACGCCGTTTTTTAGGCTCATCGAAAGCAGGAATTTCTGCTCGTTCAGATCGATATGTTGGCTTTGGCGCCTCTTTTACAGGTTCTGGCTTTTCAGCAGCCTGTTGTTGACGAGACGCAGTCTCTTGCCGACTAGGTACTCGTCTCTCTGCTGGTTGTGGCGCACGAAATGGGCCTTCATCCATGTTTGTTTCTCCAATTTCCCATTATTTCTATAGTTTCTCGCTTTCATCCATCATAGCACAAGGGGAATGGGGCTATCAAGATACGCCTAGGGTGAGGTGTGCCGCCTCTTTTTGTGCAAACATCTACTCAACTCTGCGCGCGAAGTATTCTTCCGTTTCTCGCATAAATATCTCGGCAGTTTTCGGACCAACCCCATACAGCGTCTGCAGGCGTTTAGATAGTTGTGCCTCATCTGCACTGTCTTCCAGCATGATATATAGTGACCCTTCGTACATGCTCACCAGTTGTTGCATTGCTGTTTTTAAGGCGTGCGTCATCACATGCTGATAGCGCGTATAGCCACCACTGTGAAGTAGCATCGTCAGCGTGCGATCAGGCATCTGCAAAATTCCCCATGGCGTATCTAGTTTTCTATCGATAAATAATTTCCAAGTCTTCACCGCGACCGTTGATTGAATTGGTTTCCCTAGCAGGTACGTCAGCAAAAACCAACGAAACATATCGTCGTCACCAGATAATACGTCCAGATCAAAGTCCGCTGCATGGTGGACTGGTCGCGGTCGTTTTGCTCGCGGTTTTTTGTCAGGTCCAGGATTGGTCATTATACGAGTTTTGTACTCCTCTTTAGACCAATTATACCTTCTTCATAATCTTTAAGATAATGAGAGTCAGTCCCCATAACAGTGCAAGAATGCCAATACCCACGCCGATTGTCATCACCGTTCCACCAATCAGCGTATCTTTATCAAGCCACCCAAGTTGTCCGAATACAAAATGCCAATCATGTTGGACAGTCTCACCCGGTCCAATCAATGGAAGCAACTGACTGCGCGCATCCGCCATATATATACCTGCATTATGCATAGCGAGCATCACCCATAATCCTGCAAACACACTAGCAAAATAAGCCTTGCCTTTTATCGTTGCGAGTAGTATGAGCACCGTGAAAAGCACCTCACCAACAGAACCAGCCGCAGCCGTTGCGATCGGAGGTAAAAATGCCGTCACAATATGTGATGCCTCATGAACGCCGAACTCTACAAAGTACAAACCAGACAAAAAGACATTATGCGAATCATCAGCGTGAAAGCCAAGGATTTGAAAAAAGAGATACACAAAAAACCCGAGCCCAACAATGTACACCCAAAGCGGATACGGAAGCGTTGGTTTTGTCTTCACTGAAGGCTTCGTCATAACTTAAGCATAACAAAAAGTGATATCCCCTACTGTATTGCTTTTGTTTATTAAATATGGTATAATGTGCACGAACATCATGGTGGTGTTCAACCTACGGACGGACTCGGCTTTTGAGCAAAATCATCTGGTACATTGTCGGTGCAGTCGTCGCTCTCGTGTTGGTTGCCAGCTACTGGTATACCATCCTGAGGATCGCGGCACTGGCCGGCGTGCTGATCGTGCTTTGGCACGTCGGTTCATACCTCATCAAGAGGAATGGCAAAAAAGGTCCGGGCAACTACTGCTCGAACTGTCCCCACCCCAACCATGGACACCAGGCCTGTGGCCAGTGTCGTTGCACGTCGTCGTAAGATGGCTGCCGTGGCAAACGGGTGCGTAGGGAAACCCCTAGAGACTGTAGAGTGGCTTCGGCCATTCCACTCTCTAGGGGTTCGTTTTATTTTAAGAACTCGCCACCACCAACTTAGTACCCCGAGAAGTGATCGGTCCGTATAGATCGACGTCGTACTCCAAGCTTTCGCAGATGATGCTTGGTCGAATCAACCATCACATTTGGACCTGATATGTAAAACGTTCGTTCAAGGCTATCAGGAATCAGCTCACGTAAAAGAATCTCGTCAAGTTGGGCATGACGATACATATCACCAGTGCCCGGAGTAGTAACAATCGGTACAAACTTTACCCCAAATTGCGCCGCTTCAATAAATAATTCTTCGTAAGCAATCTCTTCCGCAAAACCCACCAAATAGATCAACGTGATATCAACTTGTTTCTTCGAGTCAACAATATACTTCACCATACTGCGGAACGGTGTAATCCCCACACCGCCAGCGATGAATACCAATTTCTTGTTTTCTCGCCCGTTCAGCGTAAAGTTTCCGGCCAACTGGCTGACATATATCTCGTCACCGATCTTCATCTGACTCAGTGCAAACTTATAACTACTAGTGGGGTTATAGAACTTTACACCTAATTGAACGTTATTTTCCGTTGGTGATGAAGCGATCGTGAATGACCGCCTATTGCCACGTGTGTCAAAACTAACGTGCGGCAGTGTCCACTCCATAAATTGACCAGCCTGAAACGCAAATTTAGTATCGGGTGAGAAAACAAAATTATACACACGATCAGATATCTTCTGTACTTCTTGTAACCGCAGGCTCGCTTTAAACTTTGGTGAGACGATAAAGGCAAATATGTTACCAATCAGCAGCGCAATCTCGGCATAAATCACTACTGGCCCAACCTTCCATGCTTCAACATATAAGACCGCGACGAGCGCCGCAAACAGCACCTGCATACTTCGTCTTGGTGGCATTGTTGCCGGTTCTGTCAGCATTATTGTCCCCAGGAAAATCAGTGGTGATGCAACAAGAACACTCTGCATGTTCGCGAGGACTGGAACGCCAGTCGCAATAAAGGCGATAACCTGTAGTCCAATCGCTACGACCGCAAACGTAATCAGCAGTGAAAAACGACGGATCTTACGGACCACTAATAGTCCAAACAGTAGCGTAAATGGCCATAACGCACTGTTGCCAACCCACCACGATGCAGCGGCAATATTCAGTACGCCGACAAGTCCGACAGCGAGCGCAGCAGGGTTAAAGATATGCTTTCCACGCCATGAAATCAAATACTTCGACGCGCTTGATACACCACCAACTACCCCTAGCGTCACAGCACCCAGCACAGAACTCGCAGCTGGAAAAATCAAGAAAATAATCAGAGCAGTAATCAACCATGACTCTGCATTAAACGGCCGCTTCCAGATTTTTGCCATGACATATTCCGTCACCAAACAGGCTGCACCCAACACACCAATCGAGAAAACCATATGCAACGGTTCCATCGGAAGTCGTCCAATAACAGCAAGAAAAATGGCAATAAAACTAATGCCAGCCAGACCGTAGACCAACAGCCGGTACATTGTGACCCTATTCAAAAATGAATCGATAAACTTCAGCATAGTATTTTCCTAGTTAAGCTTTAGCTTCAGTTTGAATTTGTGATACTGCGTCGTTGAAACCTTGAGTCGTGTCTGATGCACCGGCAACATATGACAATTCCAGACTCGAGATACTCTTTCCGGTCACATGTGACTTGTAGCTAGAGGCAAATGCCTGTTGGTACTGGGCAGATTGACGATCACCTTCGCTGTTTACAATACTTGAATCAGTGACAATCCCGTTCTTTATAGTAAGACTTACTTGAATTTGTTCGCTTCCACGTGGAATGTAATAGTCGGTTGACGCCGTATAAGTTCCATCCTTGTAGCCAGAGCTCGAAGCTGTTGACGAAGACGTGGTAGATTGCGTCGTAGCGGTTGTGGCCGTTGTTGCCGTGGGCGCAGCAGTCGTTGCAATTGGTGTAGTAATCACCGACTGGGCTGCTTGTTGCGTCTTTGTGACATTACTCGCTATCAACAGCATCACGACAGCAAGCGTCACGATAACCGCTGAGGTAACTTTTAATGTGGTGTTCTTGGGTTTTTCTGGCGGCATATTTGTTCCTATTAACTAATACATTTGTTTTTATAGTAATAGAGAAAGCTTAAATTCTGTTGAGATTTATCAACTGCTGGTCGAACGAGCGATACTGATCTTCATAAGCCAGCGTCCCATCGATAACTATCACCTTCTCGTCGTTGCCTGGTGCTTCAATCAAATCAATATACTTATCAACCAGTGCTTCCATTTTTTCAAGTGAATGTTGCCGTTGATCAAGTCGTTCATCGCGCTGACTGCCACGTTGAATTGCGATATCACGAGGAGCTTTTACCCAGACAATGATAGCCGTTGCCTCGTTTGCTTTTGCCAGTTCAACACTTTTATCACGGATTCGTTTTTCGTTATGCTGATAGTCAGAGATCACAGAGTTGCCAGATTTTAATACCTGCACAGTTACGTAATCGAGCGCACCAAACACAATAGAATTCAACAATCCCGTCTTGTCATTAAATTCTCGGGCTTTTTCAATCGTCCCGAGTGCGGCAACCCTCATAGCATCAGCATTCACACGCACTGCGCCAATATCTGCCGCTAGCTGTTCGGAAAAATACGTCTTACCAGATCCTGGATGACCTAATAGCATAAATAAATATTTTGGTTTCATGATGATGTCAGTATAGCCTATGTCTGTAAAACAAAAACACCATGAGCCATTCGGATATTACTCCATCCTCCAAGGACTGATCAACACCCTCAACTACGACGATTAGAGGTTTTTGATTTTTTTGACTAATTCTTGTCTGAGTACTTCTGCGTCGGTTGGATTTATTTCAAGTTCACCTGCTACTGTGAGAATTCCATCAATTGGGTCATTGTTGATCAGGGTACTAGCGTAACTTGTTGCAGCTAGTCCAGTAATTTCGTATGCCGCCTGAATTGCAGCAGGAAGATCCTTTTCAAGATAATAAAGATATGATTTTAAACTAGCCACAAAGACCAATCGAACTTCACTTATGTCTGCCGATTCAATTTTTGAATAGTTCTCGTTCATATCCACAGTATACCTATTAAGTTAAAAGCAGGCATTTTTTAGTCTTGCCCAGGACTTCGACGTCAGACGTCGTATTCGGTCCCATCGACATCCCTTGCAAACAGGTAATCGGTGGTACCATCGAGGTTTTCTCGGGACTTCACGTGTCCGTGATTTCCATCATCACCCGCACCAGAGTTGAAGTACGTGTTGGTGACGGAAGGATCGTCTCGCTGAGGCTTGTCGCGGAACGACGTCAGCTTGGCAGTACTGCCGGTACGACGTGGGCGACTCGGACGGTCGGGGACCCATACGCCACCCTCTTCGTAATGACCGGGGCCTTTGGGCCTATTACCCATTTTAACCACTTCTTTCGGAGTAACTTTGTGATACTTCCTATCACGAGGATCCGACCATTTAGTCTGGTTTCAAGCATGAAACTTATTTATACAATATACTTTATTTGATTAAGTGTCAATATATCAGTTACTGGGCTATCCAGATATAACATCGTCACATCCACGAAAGTAAACTTTCCTGTCTTGCTCCTCGTTATCGAACCTGTAGCTATCGCCAGACAAGCTGTCGAGTTGCTGATCTGAATCAAACAATCAAAAGAAATCGGATAAGCTAACTTTTCTTGCCAACTAGCTCGGTGCTTAAAGCTAGACCTATTAGAGCAACTACAACAATCAACACAAACGAATTGAGTGAGATCAATCCAGTCAAAGCACCTATAAGCGGTGGTATTGAAGATGCTCCTATATAACCAGCTACCATTTGCAAACTCATTACTTTTGCCGATTTGCTCTTACCAAATCTCTCAGGTGTTAAGTGGATCATGCCAGGATAAATTGGAGCAAAACCTAATCCTATCAACAGTATTCCTAAGAATGATGCCACAGCCCCAAAATTCATCATCAGAAGAAGTAAACCGAACACTGCTAAAGCAATTCCATATCGAATTAACATTCTACTTTCAACTTTTATCGATATGAACCCCGTAACGATCCTACCAACAGTAATTGAAGCATAGAACAAACCTGCGAATAACGATGCATTTTGAATAGAGAACATCTGAATAGTAACTAAATAGCTTGCAAGCCATAGGCCAATAGCAACTTCACCTCCAACGTAAAACAAAAATGCCAAGAATGTATAGATTACTTTTTTATCAGCGAGCAGTTCTTTGTAGCTTACATCGGTAGAGCTTTTGGCTTCCTCTTTATTTGCAACCCCCCCCTGGCTTTGACCCTATTCCAAAGCTGTATGGATATAAGTAGCAACAGTACAATCAGTAGCTGTATTACACCAATAATGAAATAGCCAGTATGCCAGTCGTTAGTCGATGCGATAGATACAGCGAAAATGACTGGCCCTATAGTTGCACCGACGCCCCAGCAGGCATGAAGCCAGTTCATGTGATGTGCAGCGTAATGTATAGCTACATAGTTATTTAGTGCAGAGTCAATAGCACCTGCACCTAGACCTAATGGAACAGCTAAGATAAATAGCCACTCGATTGAATGGGTTTGAGAAAATCCTATCAACGCAACTGCCGTTAATGCTGTACTAACGGAAAGAAGTAGCCCTACGCCCAGTTTTCGAACGAAATACGCAGTCGATAAACTAGATAGTATCGTCATAAGTGTAACAACCAGAGAAATGCCGGAACCAATCCCAATAGGAACATTTAAGTCTTGATGGATAGCTGGCCATGCACTGCCAAAAACACCATCTGGCAAGCCCAAGCTGATGAAGACGATGTAGATAAGCACTAGAAGTAATATGGTCACGCCTTTAATCTTATCCCATCATCAGTATATATTCACCGTCAATTGTTAAGGTTTCAGCTCTAATCTGGGATACAAAAAATCAGAACCGAATTAACAGTTCTGACTTTGTTGATTATTACTTGGCTCTCGCTAGTGGGCGCTCTTCGCAACTTTACGGACAAGTAACAGCGTCGAAGTTTACTCGTCTTCAGTTTTTTGCTCGGAATCCTTATCCTGGGATAGAATGTACTGCTGTCCATAAGAATCAACGCTGGGCTCGGATTGTTCAATGTTTGTCAGTAGATCGCCAAGTCGCCGCACATCTTCTGGTGTCCCCATTTGACTGGCAATAGCTTTATCACCAGCAGATTCTATGGCATTAACTGCCTTAGACATTGCTTCACTCGCTATAGTAAGCATAGGGCTTGATAGGCCATTAAGTTCTGAGGAAAATTGTTTAATTTCTTTTTCGGTAATTGGTTGAGCGGGCTGAGATTCACTGTTTGTTTCAAGATTAGACATTAATGTATATTAGCATAATTAGTATCATATGTCAATCTGAAGATCTCCAAACAAAAACACCATGACTTTCATCATAGTGCTTATGCTTGGCTCCCCATACAGGTCACGGACCATCTAACAGTGCTAGAGCGAGACAAGTGAGACACTATGCCCACATAGACAGTGTCTCATTAAAGGATCGACAGATCGTTCAGTATGGTGTCAATAATCAGCTTCATCCCAGTCCAATCTTGGCCAGCAATGGCTCCAGGGTCTTTCTTCGCAATCTTTAACTTTTCGAGGAAGTTATCTTGAATCTTTGACTTATCTAGTAGCTCACCTTGATACTTAGCAAGTTTGCTGACGTAACCCGTCCACTGCACCGGTCTGTAATTCCCTACATCATCAACAAGAGTATCTTGACCTAAGTAAAGCTCGATTGCACCCGCGAGTTTGTTAATATCCATTTCTACTGCGCCTTGCGGACCTAACGTCGGATAGCTGTTACCCAATTCGATGTCCGGATAGTGAATAACTCGATAGTTTGCCGGTAGCACTACAGTCCTCAAGCCAGATATGGCGTCGTAAGCAGCTGTATCATTATCAAAAATTGCTATTATCCTGTTTGATATACCTGCGGCCGCGAAACTTTTTAGCGTCTTTACTAATGCCCCAGCACCACCTTCTGTTTTATAGTCAGTATCGAGGAATTTAATGTAATTCGTAAGGTGCGGATATAAAAGTTCCAATGATTCCTTAAGAACCCTCCTGTCAAAAACACCCTCAGTCAGAATAATTGGTGAGGTACTCGATCGTTGGATATTCTCAGCCGCTTGATTTATCTCAAGCATAGAATCGTCATACCAACCCTCATAGGCGAATTCGCTAATATCAAGAGTTACGTTGGCGTCATCGTCAACCTCTTTAAGATTATAGTAAAGGGCAAAGCCTGAGTCGTATTCAAGGTATTCGAGTAACTTATTTGCACTATCATCAGATAATTCTCGTTCGGTGGTGTAAGCATCAATAAGGTCTTGCGCGTTTTGCGCCTTTCCGGTTCTATACTCGTCTAATTGTGCACTTGTTGACTCTGAAGGTGCAGTATCATAGCTTACTACTTCGCGCAGAAACTCTCGAAATGTTTCCTCACTATACCCAAGCACTTTCAGCCTGTCTTTGAGTTCCCCGGCATTTCTTGCAAACAGCATAATCGAAAAATCGTCGCCATCATCTTCGTATCCTTCATAAGCATTCAGGCCTCGAGCTTGAACAACTTCAATCGCCTCTTTGCCAGAGGCTTCAAGAATGTCGCCTTTGCTAAAAAGACTCATTATTGTGTGATCCAAGTCACCCCGCCAATGAAATATCTCTTCGTCGTTAAGATACAGATACGCATAACTACTCATAAACCCATACTACCCTATCTTCTCCTGCACAACGAGAAACTCACATACAGTGAACGCATCGAGGTAGGATAAAAACCCGTCAGATGCCTAAAGGGCCTTTTCTTATTCTACGAAAGGACAATCCGAATTTGATCGGTGTTATTGAAATTGAAGCAAAACTTCAAAAATCTAAGAATTAGTACTCCACTCGTAGTATTGTTGATACGAACAATTACAAAATGTAAAACCCGAACCATCTTGAAATGGTCTAGTGCAAGTTTTGATTGGTAGCACGGGTGTTTTCTCAAGAAAGTCTATACTAAAGGTTTTATCATCGAACTTCATACACGTATCACAGCAATCGTAGCATTTGACCGTCAAGCCTTTTGTGTATTTATCAAGTTTAGCCATTTGAATAGCATTATTACGAGCACCCTGCAAATATGGAACTGGGTCATGACCTCTATTTGCTTGGTACCTTGCAGCTGCTTCATCAGTCCAGCTCTTTCGTTGGAAAACTTCCCTTATAACACCCTCGTCGTCGTAGGTCTTATCAATGTGTTTCTTGTAAATCTCTAGGTTGTTGTATAGCGACCAAAGAATATCATAAGTGTTTACTTTCTCTTTGTTCCACTTCTTCTTGAGCTGTTCTTCTGACTTCTTATAGTCGTCTTTGGTAATATAAATTGTATTTTTTAATGCTGTATAGAACTCAGCATGGTTCAGCTGTTCTTCGGTTAACGCACTTGATGGATAAAGTTCTTGGGTTGTGCGTACATAAATTGTCTTACCGCACTCAGGACAATCCTTTTTCCTCTTTATTGGCTTATCAAAGATGACGCCACAATATGGACATGTGTCACTGAAGGATAGCTTCTTAGTATCTGGAACTACTTTTTCTGTTGAATTTAGAGTCTCCATCAACTCAGGATCATCATCACTGAAGTCTATTTTTTTCCTAGTAGGATCTTCGTCCATAGAACTTGTAATATGGACTTCAATTTTAGGCTGATTATCATTTTGTTCAAAAAGTTTAGAAAAGAATCCCATAGCAAAAGTATACACCTATTTAGAGAAGTGATTTTCGTACCTAATTATAAAGACTGCAGGACTCTATGAATCTCAACCATAGCAAACGTATCCATTTTGCAATATTCAACAAGATCGGCAAGAATCTTCTCTTTCTCGCCTGCTCGTTTGCCGTCTAGGACGGCTTCCATCCATAGACGCTGAGCAGAACCACCCTCCTGAATACCAAGCACCTTATAGGAGAGTTCTGGCACGAGTACGGGCATTACGTGTTTGATCGATGCACTTCCTTCAAAATCTTTGTGAACATAAAGGTTTTTGGAGAATGGAATCATAAGATCAACGATACGTTCGTTCAACTTACTGTAGAATTGCTCATATTCGGGCAGGAGCTTACCAAGTGTCGTGTTACACGCTTTTTCAAAGCTCATATTCCATGTAATCACTGAGCCGTGCGTACCAATCTGTGATTTCAAGGTAGCACTTAGACCTTCTGCGGGACTCGTATTATCTCGATGTAAGTATTCAACATGTCGTACTTCACCTTCAGGCGAGTCAAGTACATGAAGTGAGTACTGAAAAGGTACCTGCTGATACGGTCGCATGCCGTCAAAATGCGGTACGATGCTCGCCATAGTCTCGTAATCAAAAAAGTAGAGAGGATATTCAAACGTTGATAGGAATTCTTTTATCTTTTCTACATGAATAGTCGGCGTACCGGTACGAACCGCATCCGCCTGTAGCGCTTGTTTGGGCTTTAGCTTGAAGTTTTCTGGTATATTTTCTATATTCTCAATATTTTGAGCCTCAAGTTCGGCAATGAGCTTTGCATCTAACTGGCATAAACTATAGATGCTATTTGGACCAAAGCTATAAAGGTGCTTGTAAATACCCAGCCAATCACCGAATGCACCGATTCCAGATAGTGTGGGCGAAAAGCTAGGGTGTTCACCCTTTGCCAGCATGTCAAGTGCGGCTTTTATGTTGTCCTTGGTAAATGCACGACGTGCTTTTACGGCTTCGGTGATGTCGGTTGTTGCAGTTAACTCTTTATAATTTACTTCTCCGTTGCGAACGTAACTATTGTCAACGTGAATAACGGAGATGTTCTTCACTGTGTAACCACAACCTTCTAGCACAACCATTTGAAATGCAAGGTCGTATTCGTGCTCTGGTTTTGCTTTTGTACTCGACTTTATTTCATACAAGTTCACAGTGCTTTCATCTACGAATTCGACAACGTCACAAATGCATGTAATCTCTTCGTGTTCAAAACGAGCCTGAAATAAGACCTTACTGCCTGCAGTAATGGCATCTTGCGTTCGTCTTGAAAGGCTTAGATAATCATCATAGCTATCAAAGCCGACGATCAAACCTTCAGGGAATAACTTATAGGCATATGATTCAAAAAGATTACCGGTATCGAAAATTGCCTGAGTATTATCATCGATTGGAGGGAGCTTCGTCTTGTCATTCTTTTTCAACCAGAGCCAGGCTGGATGTTTGAGATATAACATGTAATCAGACTTAGAGATCATGCTATGCGGCGATACTTTTATCGATAAACTGGGTTAGCCTACTAAACTCACGATCCGTATCATCCAGCCAGTTTGTCGACCATATACGGTACAATTCCCAGCCCTTCTCTTCGAGCACCTTTTGACGGTTGTAGTCACTTTGTTCTTTATCGAAGCCACTATGGTACATCGCACCGTCCATCTCTATCCCCAACACGAATTTCTTATGTTTGGTAGAGAATACCCCTAGATCAATCCTGAAACCAACATTACGTTCATTCGCATCTATGCCTTCGCCTGTAGGAATAAGTAAATGCCATCCAACTTCACTATAAATTTTAATGGAATGACCTAGCTGGTCTGCATAATATTCTGTCAACTTTTCATAGAGCTGTTGTGTTAGTGGCGAATCGAACCAATTGACATTATTACCCAGCTTTCGATCAAGATACGTAGTGTCTGTGACTTCTCCGGCATTTTGCAATAGCGCCTTCATCAATTCGGCACTCTTACGAGCATTCGGTCCAGTTGAGCCGCTACTTATTTTGTCTTCACAGGTCTGTATCCAACGAGATTTTTGATCCGCTAGCAACAATTTCAGGCCTTCTCGTTGACGAGTAATCGAGACGTTTAGACGTTTATACGCACCGGCTGCTTCTTTAAAGAACCACATAGCACCAGGTGACGAGTAGTGTTGCATGTAGATTATCGTGTAGGTACCTTCGATACCCTGACAGTTTGTAACAGTAGAAAGTAGAATCTTATCAGTTCCATAGAGCCGTGAGATGTTCTGATACTTTTGCTCACCGATTTGGGTCAAGAAGTTCTTAAACTCTGTTAGTTTCTGACCAGTAGTAAAGAGTATGCAAAAACTTGAGTCACTCTCCTGGGCTAGATATTCGTCAACTGATTCGCAGATTTTGTAAAAGTTTTTGTCATAACCAAACTCATCTTGGTCATCACCCAAATCATCAATGATATCTATAGGCGCACCATTAGCAAGTTCCGCTTCAAAGATTGGCTCAATTCCATCGTCACTATAAATAGCCTCACGGGACGGCTCAAACAACTTGTTGTATTTGGAACGGTAGTGAACTTTAAGGTGATGTTGTTTCTGCGGTTGCTTTCGTACTAAGTCTAGTATGCTCTCTCCTAGATCATCGAAATCATCTTCAGATTGTTCGGTCAAACCAATACTAGCATTCAGACTAGGGGGCATTTGGTGCGGGTCGCCAATAATTACTGCCTTCTTGGCACGATATATTGACGGTAGCGCTTGACCCGGCAATAGCTGCGACGCTTCATCAAAAATAACGAAATCAAAAATACCTTTGTCTGGTGCTATATACTTTGAGACTTCTTTTGGAGTAGCACAGATGATAGGAAAGGCACTCGCTATAGTTGCAGTGTTGTGCCTAAATTTATCCATAGTAGACTTACCGCCCAACTGCATAGTTGACTGTTTCGACAATTCTCTCATTGCGTCCAACGAGCTGCTATATATATGTTTAAGGTTATCTTTATATGTTTGAGCTTTTTGGCTCTTTAAATACTTTTCATAACTATCAACGATATCCTTAGTAGTAACGTGTTTCTTGTCATTCAATCCAGCACGTCCAAAACTCTCACCCACCAAAACATTCACCAATCGTGACGCAAACACATCAAAGGTTATATCATTGCTCAGTATTTCGTCCAGATACTGGCTATTTGCCGCACCAAGAGCTTGTCTAATGTTACTTATTGATTTATTGTGCTGTATAAAGTCGACAATCTCAGAATCATTATTATAAGTTGACAGGATGTTTATGCTGCCAAGCCAGTCTTGGAGTGTTTTTTCCTGCGGAAGTTCAAAAAAGAAATCAGAGAATAAGTCTAACTGATTTATTTCATTAATGGTCGTAACAAGCTTTTCTATATCTGAGTTTATCGACGCATTATCGTCTGGCAGTGACAAGGTATCAATAACTTTTCCAATAACTGCTTCGTTCCTATCTAGATATTCATAAATCTCTCTGGCTCTTGCGGCATATGAGTCTGTTTCATTAATACCAATGAGCCACTTGCTATTTTCTGAGAATGAATTCTGCGTTAGAACCTTTTGCTCATTCAATACTTCAGCCTTCTTCTGCTGATGATGTTTAATATCGATAGCCTGATTAGCGCCTGTTACGAAATCGGTCAGTTTCCCGCCAAGAAATGCCTTCTTATTGTTTGAATCTTGACGCAGTAAATCTAGTGCTTTGACACTACGGCTAAATTCCGAAAACCACCCACTAACCTCTTTGAACTCACCGGCAATTGATGCTGAACCGTATTTTTTGTTTATTATGTAAAAAAGTTCATACACCGGTAATAACCTATCCTTTAAGACGGTTACATCTTTGGATGGCTTAACACCCAGCTTTGATAGTTCGATAGTACTATTCTTGTTAGCCAATCCAATGAACTGTTTAATATTCGACCCATCAATATCTATAATTTCTTTAATGGCATTTAAAATTGGTGCGAAACTCTCCCTATAGATATCCATCTGCTTTGCATTTTCGAATGCAAGCAAATCTTTAAAACTTTTTGGTACACCACTTAACATCCGCTTGATAGAGTTTTGAGCATAATACTTATCAAGTTCTCTATTTAATAAATCGATATCTTTTGCGGTTAGCATGTAGATCGTATCTTGACCACCCTCTATAGTTTCGCTCAATACGGTCTTGATTTGTTTTGCCATACCGATGAGAAGATTTGATAAGCTAGAGTACTTGACATCAGGTGCCGTTCCTAAGACTACTTTGACTAGTTCGGGTATGCGTTTGTGATCCTGTAATAACTCACTGAAGTCTTGTTCAGCGATGGTTATTGCTTCAGTGCTAAGTTTGATTTGCTCATTTAATTCGTCAGGTATATTGATTTGATATTTAGCACTCTCCGCTACAGAAGCGATGTGCTTATCAATACGCTGAAGCTTCTCGTTATTTTCATGCGTGTTATCTATGAAGTCCTTTAGGCTTTTCGTTAGCTCTCCGACTTTCTTATGCTCTGTTGCAATCCTATAGATATCCACGTATTGGATGGATTGATTATACTTCTGCAATAAGATTAAGTAGTCAACAACATCTATGCTCATCTTGGTTGCAAGCCGGTTGAGATAATCCCCTTGGAACACATCGTTTATATTCTTGATCTGCTCTCGAATATCCGGCAATACTATGTTGCTATTCTTGGTAGATAAGAGTACCAGTTCACGTCTAGGTTTATTAAACTCCGTAAAATAATCTTTATGCTCGTAGGAATCAAGCTCGGTAAAAACTGCTCGAACGTTAACTTTTTCAAATTCTCGAACAGATTCTGGTGCCATAGACCGTCTAACGTATTTGATATAGTAACCAACCAACTCGTCAAAGCCTATATCATCTGACGTGACGTGATAATTGCTATTGTGATCAAGAGTCGTGTAGCGCAGAGGATATTGTATAGTTGAAGGCTTGTCTGCCAAAAAGATATCGGGAAGTTGCTTGCTAGTGATTTTAGAGTATTGCTCACGTAAATATTTCAGATACCTATGAGTAGGGTTGTGTAGCATCAAACAAAAATCTAAAAGTGATAGATACTTATTATCATTAGGGTAGCCTATCGTGGACTCGGTGTGCTTTATCATGCGCTCTATTACCCTAAGTGCTTCTGTGTTCTGGCTCACAAACAGAACCTTCTTGTTTTCACCCGCTAATCTTTCAAGCAAACTAACTACCAGCTGAGACTTACCTGTTCCCGGTGGACCATAGACAATTTGTATAGTAGCAGGATCATTATCAATAGAGTTAAATGTACTCTTTTGTGACGGATCTAGTGAGCTGAATGTAATATTGTTCTCACTCACGATTCATAGTCCTTGCCGTCAAGCATCTTTCCCCACGCAGGATCAACATACTCAGCCTCAAAACCCGTAACGATCTGAAACGCCATGTATTGAGGATTAATCTTAACACTTTTGTATTTAGCAGCTAGATTAACGCCATTCATATACTCAGATATAGTGTTTACTTGATTTGCAAAATCCGCATCCAGCGTAACCTCAAAATTATTCGAACGTTTCCGGCCTATTTCATTACCGAAGAAGTTCTTGTCTAGCCAAAAATTGATAAAACCTGTTTGCTCTACGGTAGCGTTAAATTTATTTAAATCTAATTCTGGACAAGAGAATAAAAAAAGCGGATAGTTTGCTACTTTATCTTGATAGTCAACTACCTCAACCAGACCAATAGTTAAGTAGTGCATACGGTCACCTGTCGTACGGTACTGAGTATCAGTTTCTTTCTTTAGCTTGTCTAGGTTACGACTGATTAATCGGCGCTTAGCTGCTTCAGATAACTTACCCCACGTATCGCTATCCTTCTCGGTGGTAAATCTTAGTCTATTTATTAAGTTAGCCAGGGAAAGTTCACCTCGCGCCTCTACCTGACGAACTACTTCGTCGTAGCCGTTTTTGTCAAAGATCAGGCCCGGCTGATTACGGCCACCAAGCCTTTGCCATACCCCTATTGGCTCTTTTGCTTTTTCATCTACTTCAAATAGAGTCTGATTATCCGGAGTATTCTTGTCAAACACCAAAGATAATCCACTTGCTAAGTTACCACTAGCTATACTTCCCCTGTTGCCAACCAAGACACGTCTAAACTCACCGAATTGCTTCGCATTACTGTACTCAAGAATACTGTCATAAGCGGTAGTCATCTAGCGCAATTATACCATAGGGATATACTTAAGATCGGCACCAATAAACTAAGTAGACTTCCTAATTTAAAACTAAAAGACCCGTACGTAGGGACCAGGTCTTCTAAGATGTTGGTGAGTTTGGCTCCGACGGCTGGACTATCCAGATATAACATCGTCACGTTCAGGAAAGTAAACTTTCCCGCCCTGCTCCTCGTTATCGAACCGCAACTATCGCCAGGAAAGCTGGCGAGTTGCTGGTCCGAATCTAATCGTCAAAGACAAAGAAAAAACCGCTAGCAATAAATGCTAACGGATTTTTCTTGGCTCCGACGGCTGGACTCGAACCAGCAACCTCGAAGTTAACAGCTTCTTGCTCCACCATTGAGCTACGTCGGAATACAAAGGTTATTATACCTTTACCTCTGTCGAATAGTCAACGCTAACTACTTGAAAAAGTTTTTTACATTAAGAGGATCTTCGTTGGATACCTTATCCTTCGTAATGTAGAATCGAGGAGAATAAAGAATTGGTAACTGCAGCCAGATTGGCACCTTCGCCTTGAGTCCGACATAAAAGAGCAGGGCCGTAGATAGTAGCATTGCACCGACACCGATCCATGTCCACATCACCTGACCTTGACTAATGCCATAGGAGCTAGCTCCAAGACCAAAGACTACCAACAGCCCAAGTGGACCCGCATACTTATTGACAGCCATAGCACCTACCCATGCACCAATAATTAACGGCAATGCTATGCCTCCCACTACAAACGATATTGCCATAATCGTATACCAGCTTGGGACCTCTGGACTATATCCATTAGTGAAGATAACGTCTCCTAACGCACCGAGTCCGAAGCCAATCGCAGGGCCAATAAAAACCAAGGAAACCATCGCTATGGTCATTCGCTTGATAAATTTGTCAGTATAACGATAATTCTTTCCCTCATATCGCCCATTTGCCATTTTCTTTTGCGGTGTATTGTTTTGCAGCGTCGTGTTCTTAGTCATACTACTATCTTACCGCAGTTTGGCGAGTTTTGCTTTTGAAGCCTCGTGCGCACCATCCAGGCCAAGGATCTTCAAAGCACCAATCAAAACATATAGCTCATCAAGCGTCATTTGGTTTGGCGACTGATTATACACACCAAAACGATCATTAATTGCATCAACCAGCCATTTTTCTTTGGCAGGGCTCACCGTCTTAGACTGTGCAGCAGTTGTTGCATTCGTTGTCACAACCTCTAACGAGCGGGCAGAGTTATCTGTCTTTCGAAGAAACCCTTTTTGAATCAATCCATCAATATGAATTGCGACGGTTGAAACCGATTTGTAGCCAATGGCATTCATAATTTCACGGTAACTAGGACCGTAGCCGTGTTCTTGAATAAACGCGTCAACATACTCAAGCAGTTCTTTTTGTCTTTTTGTAGATCGTTCGGCCATCTTTGTCTCCTTTCGGTACTAATGCTATCGCGGCTAGCCCCCACCATATAATTGCTACTGTATCATCAACCCAGACAGGCAGCAAAAGCCCAATCAGGACCATGCCTATACCACTTGCAAATACCCCTAGTGCAAAGCCATCAGTCCGCTTTCGCCATAGTTCACGTAGGACCAAGAACGTTATGTATATAAATAGTACGAGCCCCAGCCAACCCGTCTCATGAGCAATGAACAAAAATTGATTCTCAACGATTAATGGCTGTGTGCCGTAAAGTGATGCTGATCCCGTACTGCCGATACCTGCACCTAATGGCTCGTGCACCATCGCATCAATACCATCTTTTAATGATGTAACGTGACCAGCATTGGAATCCACCGAGGCACCAGTTGTTGCGTTGTTATGTAGCAACACGTTTGCAACAAAGTTCGTATTCCGCCCAGCAACCAATGCACCGGCAATGATTACGACGACGATAGCAGCTATAATCCAGAACCGACGAGGCAGCCGACGACCCACCATTGCCAGCACTACAGTCGCCAGTGCAGCAAACGCGGCAAACAGTGCACTGCGTGAATAACTCGCCCACAGTGCAACAGCACTCCCGATCCCAATCACACTAATTGCCATACCTTGACGCCGCACCTTCAGTCCACTTGGACGAATCCAAAATGCAAATAGCAGTGCAAGAACAATCACTGCATACGCACCCAAAGGATTTGGACCTCGCAGCGTGCTATTAATACGAATGTAATCTGGGTTCTGATCCACCGTCAAAAACGGTGCAATCGTTGTTTTGTTATAGCCAATATATTTCAAGACATCATGCGGCAAGACAAAGGCTTGCAACAAAGCAAACGCAGCCACCACAAACGCACCAACAAAGAATGTCATGATGAATGTTCGACGATATGCCGGGTATAACGTCAGTGCCGCATATACCAGCACAAAGAATAGCAAGTAGCGAAGGTCAATAAACAGTCCCGCAATCGCAGACGTCACACCTTGTGGGAAAATGGGCAGTAGCAACAGATGGAGCAGGCCATACCCTGCAATCACCAGAATCAGCGGCGATTTCAAAATTGCCCACTGCTTCTTCTGATACAAAATCACCAGCATCAAAAGCCCAGCCAGCAACATCAAAATCTCTTTCCAAGACTTAATTAACACTTCAGCAGAAGGAAATAGTGTACTAAACCCAACCGTTAACGGCGCATGGAGGACGATTCCGCCAAATATAACCAGCAATATACCAACAAAGAGTTTGTCGAGGAAGGTGAGTTTTAATGCTGACTTTAAGGGCTTTACTACCATAAGATACCCTTAGTGTAGCGCAAATAATGTTATATCACGATATAACATTTCCGCACTCGGTAGCAGAGGTAAACCTCTGTTACTCTCGTCACGTCATGTTATGATAGTATCACTTATGTCACGCCGAAACAGCAAGCTCTATAGCTTTACCCTGATTCTCATCGATGCCCTCGTCCTGATTACTACTTTTGTATTAGCGTATGTTGCTCGTGTACGGTACGACCCTCGCCCGCTGCTGCACAATATTTATGCATTTGATTACCTGTTTGCGTTTCTGCTAATCGTTCCCCTCTGGATCCTTGTCTTTGCTATGCTTGGTTTATATCAACCACGTACCTACAATCGACGGCTGGTTGAGTGGGCAAAGATCGCGCTTGGGTCATTCATCGGCATCCTCCTGGTGATTGGCTGGGAGTACGTCAGTGACAAGACTATCTTCCCTGCCCGTTTGGTCGCAGCCTATGCCCTGATTGGTGCCTTTGTACTCATCGTATTTGAACGAGAAGTCCTTCGCCTGATCCGTACGCTTATGTTCCGTTATGGGCGTGGGACAAAACGAGTTCTGCTGATCGGTTCATCATCCGCAACCAGTGATATTGCAAAAAGTATTTCTGATACCGCACGTAGTGGATATGAAGTAATCGCCTTTGCCGGTCCAAAGAAAAACCTCCCTGAAAACTTCAAAGGACATCATTATTCATATGTTGAAGAAGCTCTCAAAGACTTGGAGCTGAACGAAATAACCGCCATCATTCAAACTGACCTTTATGAAAACAGTGAGCGCAATCAAAAGATACTATCGATGGCGCAGCAAGCACATATTGATTACAGCTTTATTCCCGGCGAGGCAGAATTCTATTCTGGGAAAAATACCGTCGATGTCTTCCTTGGCTACCCAATGATTAGCGTCTACCAAACACCACTAGTTGGATGGGGCGCGATTGTCAAACGAATCTTCGACTTTTTGATGAGTCTTATTCTGATCATCGTTTCTTCACCATTCCTGCTGATCTTTATTATTATCAAAAAGATTGTCGACCGTGGACCAGTCTTTTATATCAGTAAGCGCCTGAGTCGTTTCTCTGAACCAATTGGCCTTATTAAGTTTCGCAGTATGGGTGCACAGTACGGTGGCAAAGATGCTGCTGATGAGTTCCGCGAAATGGGCCGCGAAGATCTTGCGAAAGAATATGAAAAGTTCCGCAAAGTCGAAAATGATCCACGTATTACCCCATTTGGTCGTTGGTTACGTGCAACTTCGATTGATGAACTGCCGCAAGTATTCAACGTTTTCAAAGGTGATCTTAGCCTCGTTGGACCACGCCCGATTCTGCCACAAGAGACAAAACTGGCACATGGACGAACTTCGTTACTGCATAGCGTAAAATCTGGTGTGACTGGGTTGTGGCAAGTATCTGGACGAAGCGAATTAGACTTTGATGAACGCATTGAATTAGAACTGTTCTATGCGCAAAACTGGACTTTTTGGTTAGACCTAAAGATCCTGTTCAAGACTGTCCTCGTCGTCCTTCGTGGCCGCGGAGCAAAGTAATATGGCCGCGCCAAAGATAGCTATCGTCCATGACTGGCTGACCGTTTCTGGTGGTGCCGAAGTTGTCGTTGCGCAGTTACACAAACTCTTTCCGAAAGCCCCTATCTACACATCTGTCTACAATCCTGCTGCATTCGGCGGGTTAAAAGGTGTCGATATTCGGACCACTTACTTACAAGATAAACTGCCGGCAAAACTGCGCTACAGACACGTCTTGTGGCCAACCCTTCGCGCCAAAGCCTTCCGCAAACTAGACCTATCCGAATTCGACATCATCATCAGCAGCTCCAGTGCCGAAGCCAAAGCTGTTTGCAAAACTCGCCCAGATCAAATCCATATCGCCTACATTCACACCCCAATCCGCTACTACTGGAGCCACTACGAAGAATTCCGCCGTGAGTTTAAGTTTGGTGTCTTCACCCCTTTTATTCGCCCCGTTATCCCTTTCTTCGTCAAACGAATGCGCACACTCGACCTTGAATCGATCAAAGGCATCGACGTTATAATTGCTAATTCCGAGATCACAAAAGACCGCATCAAACAGTACTACAAACGTTCCAGTACTGTCATTCACCCACCGGTTGATGTCGAACGATTCACGCCGCCACCAAAAGGTGAACGAAGTGGCTACGTACTATGGGGCCGACATGTCCCGTACAAGCGTTTTGACCTAGCCGTGCAGGCCGCCAACCAATTAGGTGCGCAGTTAACGATCATAGGATCTGGACCTGACACAGCACGTCTCAAGAAGCTGGCTGGACCAACCGTAAAATTCGTCGGACGCGTCAGCGACAAAGAGCTGGTACGATTAGCACAATCTGCCAAAGGATTCTTATTCCCTAACGAAGAAGACTTCGGCATTTCGGCCGTTGAGGCTTTAGCTGCCGGTACGCCTGTAATTGCGTATGCAAAAGGCGGTGCCTTGGATATCGTTCAGAACGGCGAGACAGGCGTGCTTTTTAAAGAGCAGACCGTTGAGAGTTTAGTTGCTGCGATAAAGCGATTCGAGACACTTTCGTTCCTACCTGCAACGTTACACCGCAAGGCAAAACGGTTTGATAAGAGTTTGTTTGATACGCGGATCCAAAAAGTCGTTCAGGACGCTATTTTATAGCACTAACAATTGCTTCAAGACAATTCGCCGTATCTTCCCAGCGTGTCACTTCGATACTTTCAATACCAAATGCTTTGACTGGATAGTCGTTTCCGCCTTCTTGGAGTTTGTCGCCAAAGAACAGGATGTCTGATTTTTCAAATCCATTTGCTTCCATCAACTTCTGCATGCCATAAGCCTTATCGATGCCTTTACGCGTCACATCAATTGAAGTCGTACCACCAATACGAATCTCAAGTTCTGGAATTTTATCAAGCGCAAGGTCGCGAATCGCCCTTCGTTTTTTAGTATCTGGATCCCAAGCATATTTTGCCTCAGGTGTCGCCAATTGTCCCAACCCAGAAAAGGTGATTTGGCTCAAGCGATCTTCAATGACTTCGCCAGCTGGGTTTTCTGGCCAGTAGCCAGTTTCCTTGGCTGCTTCTTCAAGTACTTGGGCAGTCTTTGCCTTCTCTTCATCCGTCAAATCCTCGGCGTACTGTAGCGCCCAGTCACGGGTTGCCTCATCATAACGGTAATAGCGTGTGCCACACGTCGGCATCAAGTGAATCCGTTTTAACTTCGATGGATCGACATCGAGTCGGCTGATAAGTTGCTTTTCAAATAATTCATAGTTTCCACCAGAGATGATACAAATATCGAAACTATCGAGAATGTGATTAAAAGCCGTTGCCATGCGTTCACTAATCGGCGATTTTGTAATCGCTATAGTGTCGTCCATATCGAAGGCGAAAACTTTTTTCATTATGCTTGGTCCTCCTTGATTCTCGCGACAGCTTCTTTCACACGCTGACTCAGGTCTTTGCGTGCAACAAGAATACCATTCGGCGTATTAATCACAACGATATTATCGAGACCGATTACGACGACTGGCTTTTCTTCATCATTTTGAATATATACATTTTGCAGTTCGTCATCATAAATTGAATTTCCCTTAAAAAAGTTGCCTTGTTCATTAGACTGATTTGCTTCATGAAGATCTTTGAATGATCCTATATCCATCCAATCAAAGTTAGCAGGAACAACGGCAAGGTTATCTGATTTCTCGGCAAGCGCGTAATCAATGACCAGCTCTGGGAATGATAGATAGGTATTGCCGTAGTCATTAGACAAAATCTGTTCTACACTCGCAAGTTTATCGTAACTTTCTTGAAGCTCAGGCGATACTCGACGAATCTCTGACATGAAAGTATCAACCGAACCTACAAAATACCCACAATTCCAAAGAAAGTTACCGGCGTGTATATAAGTTTGAGCAACCTCAAAGTTTGGCTTTTCTTTAAACGACTCGATTCTATAAGTATCAACCGTTCCTTCAATCTCACTGTCGCGCTCAATATAACCAAACCCAGTTGAGGGGAAGGTCGGTTCGATTCCAATCAATGTTATCTTATTAGCAATCTTTGATGCCTCTGCGGCAGTATGTAATGACCTCACGTAACCCTCAACATCACGAATATGGTGATCTGAGTGAACAAAGGCAATAGGCGTGTCGTGATCGTGTCTTCTGCTAATAACATCTAGGGCAAGCACGATACAGTTTCCTGTTCCTCGCCTACCTGGTTCAATCAAGAAATTTTCTTCTGGGAGCTCGGGTAGCTGATCCTTTACGTGATGGGCGTGGCCTGCCTCTGTCACAACATAAACAGTTTCACCGACCTGCACAGCGCGGTCATACGCAGATCGTAAAAGGCTTCGCTCACCTATCAACTTAAGTAAATGTTTCGGGTAGTCACTTGTTGAGAGCGGCCACAATCGTGTACCAGACCCTCCGGCAATTATTACAGTAATCATTAGATACATTTTAGCATTACTCATGCACTGTTGATATAATAGACGTATATGAAAATAATCGTCACTGGCGGTGCGGGGTTTATCGGCTCGAACTTCGTACATTATGTCTACCGAGAGCGTCCTGATTGGCACATTACCGTACTCGATGCACTTACCTACGCAGGTAACCGTGCGAACCTTGAAGGACTGGATCCCTCTCGCGTCACCTTTGTCGAAGGCAACATTACGGATGCAGAACTCGTTGATAAGCTTGTTGCTGAACATGACACAGTCGTTCACTACGCCGCTGAATCTCACAACGATAACTCTCTTAAAAACCCTCGCCCATTCCTTGATACAAACATCATTGGGACATACACGATTCTTGAAGCTGTTCGAAAACACGGTAAACGCCTTCACCATATCTCAACAGATGAAGTCTACGGTGACCTCGAACTCGACGATCCGAATCGTTTCACGGAGAACACCCCTTATAATCCTTCGAGCCCCTATTCTTCAACCAAAGCAGGATCAGACCTTTTGGTTCGTGCATGGGTACGAAGTTTTGGCGTGCAAGCAACGATCAGTAACTGCTCAAACAACTACGGCCCATTCCAACACGTTGAAAAGTTTATCCCTCGCCAAGTCACTGAAATTCTTGAAGGACGTCGTCCAAAGCTCTACGGAACGGGTGAAAACGTTCGCGACTGGATTCACACCGAAGACCACAGTTCTGCTGTTCTGACGATTCTCGAAAAGGGCACAATCGGCGAAACCTACCTTATCGGTGCCGACGGTGAGAAAGATAACAAATCGGTTGTTGAACTTATCCTGAGCGAAATGGGCAAGGGTGTTGATGAATATGATCACGTTAACGACCGTCCCGGTCACGATATGCGCTATGCAATCGATTCAACCAAGCTTCGTACTGAACTTGGGTGGATGCCAAAGTTTACCGACTTTGAAGCAGGTCTGAAAAGTACTATTGATTGGTACACGGCAAACGAATCTTGGTGGAAACCACAAAAAGCCGAGACCGAAGTGAAGTATGCAAAGTAAGGGGCCGTAATGTCTGACACATTATTCGATAAACCCCTCGAACTACATACAACCAACATCCCAGGACTTGTCTGGTTAGACCTTCCTGTGAATGGCGACAACCGTGGCTGGTTTCAAGAGAAATGGCAACGTACCAAGATGGTCGAAAAGGGGCTTCCCGACTTTGGACCAATCCAAAACAACATGTCTTTCAATGAAAAAGCTGGCGTGACGCGTGGCATCCATGCCGAACCGTGGGATAAATATGTCTCCGTAGGAACTGGCCGAATTTTTGGCGCCTGGGTTGACTTGCGCGAGGGTGAAAGTTTTGGACAAGTATTTACGTTAGAGATTGATCCATCAAAGGCGGTATATATCCCCCGCGGTGTTGGTAATGCGTTCCAAGTGCTTGAGGATCAAACACTATATTCTTATCTCGTGAACGACCACTGGTCCACTGATGGTGACTACGCCTTTTTGAACCTTGCCGACACTAAATCAGCTATTCAATGGCCAATCCCCCTTAAAGAAACAATCATGTCCGATAAAGACAGGGCGCACCCAGAACTTGATGGCATTACACCGATTAAGCCTCGTAAAATTTTGGTGACAGGTGCAAATGGACAACTCGGAAAAGCATTGCAACTTGAATTTCCTGAAGCCGAATTCGTTGACCGCTCAACTTTTGATATCTCAGACAAAAGTACTTGGGGTGATCGCAACTGGCGACAATACAGCACGATTATTAATGCAGCCGCCTACACAAAGGTGGACGCTGCTGAAACTCCAGAAGGTAAAGTTGATGCGTGGAAGGCTAATACAACAGCAGTAAAAGATCTTGCTAGGCTTGCAAGCGAAAACAACTTAACACTCGTTCACGTTTCGAGTGACTACGTATTTGATGGCACACAAGAAGCCCATACCGAAGATGAAGCGTTCTCGCCACTTGGAGTCTACGGACAGACAAAAGCAGCGGGCGACATCGCTACGGCAACTACTCCGAAACACTACATCATCCGAACCTCATGGGTTGTCGGTGATGGCAATAACTTCGTTAGAACTATGGAAAAACTTGCGAAAGACGGTGTTAATCCAGCGGTTGTTGATGACCAGTTTGGTCGTCCAAGCTTTACCGAAGATATCGCAAAAGGCATCAAACACCTCCTCGATTCCGATGCTGACTTTGGAACCTATAACCTTTCAAACGACGGACCAGTCGTTAGCTGGCGGGACCTGGCAAAGGCCGTTTTCGAAGCAACAAACAACGATCCAGAACGAGTTGGCGAACAGACCACAGCCGAGTTTATAACGAAGAAGCTGGAAGGTGACAACCCCGTCTCCCCCCGCCCCTTACAAAGTACGCTTGATCTTGCTAAAATAAAGGCTGCAGGCTTTGCGCCACGAAGGTGGGATACGGCGCTCACAGAGTATCTACAGCAACAGCAATCTGAATAGGAGAAAACATGAAGGGTATTATTCTTGCCGGTGGATCCGGCACACGACTTTGGCCAATTACGAAGGGAATTAGCAAGCAGCTCGTTCCGATTTACGACAAGCCGATGGTCTATTATCCACTGACGACACTCATGTCGGCGGGCATCAAGGACATTCTTATTATCACCACTCCGGAAGATCAGTTTCAGTTTCAACGACTTCTTGGCGACGGATCAGCGTGGGGAATTAACCTTTCATATGCAGCACAACCGTCTCCAGATGGTCTTGCTCAGGCATTCATCATTGGTGAAGACTTCATCGGTGACGACAAAGTCGCCCTCGTGCTTGGTGACAACATTTTTCACGGACACAAACTCAGTGATTCACTTAAAACATGCGGTGATCCAGATGGTGGCATTGTCTTCGCGTACCAAGTCTCTGACCCTGAGCGTTATGGTGTCGTTGAGTTTGATGAAAACATGAAAGCAGTCTCTATCGAAGAAAAGCCCGCAAGTCCCAAGTCTGACTATGCTGTTGTTGGACTCTACTTTTATGACAATGACGTCGTTGAAATCGCTAAGAATGTTAAACCAAGTGAACGAGGCGAAATCGAAATTACCTCAATCAACGAAGCATACCTGGCAAAGAACAAACTAAAAGTTACCGTTCTTGATACGGGTGACGTTTGGCTTGATACCGGAACAATTGATTCAATGGCAGAAGCTACCGACTACGTACGTGTGCTACAAAAACGTACAGGTCAGATTATCGGAAGCCCGGAAGAGGTTGCATATGAAGAAGGCTTCATTAGTAAAGAGCAGCTCGATACACTGGCTGAGCCACTGAAAAAATCTGGGTATGGCAGGTACCTCGCCTAACGACATAAAATTGACATTATCCATTAATTAACGGATAATTTAAGTGTAAGCATATATAAAAATAAACATGAAAATCTCAAATAAGCGCAAAAAGAAAAACAGTAAACTATTCGTAGTAATACTTATAGTTGTTCTGTTGCTGGGCGCTCTCTCGGGTGTATTATTTGCGACCGGCAAGTTCCCTCTACTTCAAAAAGCCAAAATATCTACACAGTCTACGGGTGTAGACAAGAACTCATCAGACCCAACAGTCGGCCAACAATCTACAAAAACAGACACCCCAACTACAGACTCAACGCAGTCAACTACTGACAAAGTACCAGTAAGTAATTCAGTGACAGCAAAGATCACTGAATTAACTCAACGGAATAATCAGGTCTTATTTACCGCAACGATTAGCGGTACAGCTACTAACGGAACCTGCGTTATTACGTTTAGTAACCCGAATGATAAGCCAGTAGTGAAAACTGTTGCAAGCACGGTAAAAGACGGCGTTGTTATGTGTGGAGAGTTACAGATTCCAACACTCGAATTCTCATACATAGGAACATGGAGTGTAGATCTAAGATTCTACATAGATAATCAACAAGCAACAGCAAGTGATAAAATAGATATTAGGTAATAAAACAACTATGACAAACCGTGCGACACTTATCAAACAAGCATCCGTCATACTCGTAGTGGGACTGGCTGCCTTTTTTGTATCTTTTAGTCTTATCAAAAGTCAACCCGCAAGCGCAGCCGATCCAAATAATTGGCATGCTGGAGAGATCATTGACGACTCGGTATTCTACAATGGAAACGACCTATCTGTTGATCAAATTCAGCAATTCCTTGATCAACGGATAGCATCAGTTGGTGGTTGTGACACAAACGGACTCAAAACATCTGAACTCGGTGGTGGTACACGAGCGCAGTATGGTGCAAGCAGAGGCTATCCAGCACCGTATACGTGTATAAATGGCTACTATGAAAGCCCAACAACACACGCAAATAACCTATCTGGAAATCAAATTCCGTCCGACGGAATGAGCGCCGCCCAAATCATAAAGAATGCCGCCATAACATACAATATAAGCGCGCGCGCACTGCTTGTAATTATCCAGAAAGAGTCACCTGGACCCTTGTTGACAGACGCTTGGCCATTCCCAAACCAATACACAAATGCTCTCGGGTACGGATGTCCAGATACAGCACCGTGTGATCCCCAATATGCGGGATTTATGAATCAGGTTAATAATGCCGCTCGACAATTCCAGCTATACAAAAATAGCCCAGACAGCTACAGAAAGAAGGCCCAGCAAAGTAATGATGTGCTTTATAACCCTTTGACGACTTGCGGAAGTTCTAGCGTGTTCATCAGCAACAACGCAACCGCTGGACTATACAACTACACCCCTTACCAACCCAATCAATCAGCTCTAAGTAATTTATACGGCTCCGGCGATGGCTGTAGCGCTTATGGAAACAGAAATTTCTGGCGCATGTTTACCGATTGGTTCGGAAACACAATAGGACCAGAGAACTTCTGGGGTGTTGATTCCGTTAATATATTCTCCGATGCACAACACGCGCAATCAGTGAGGACCAATGGAAGTGAGGTATTCTTAAATCCTGGACAAAAAGCATATGTTCAAGTTGTTGCGCGAAATCAAGGACGAACAACGTGGCAAACAGGTACCACGAGATTAGGCACCTACAGTCCAATTGACTATACATCGAGCTTTGTAGACTCTAGTTGGATGGCACCGTTTAGGATCGGAACATTCTCCGAATCAACGGTTGCCCCTTCTCAAACAGCAACCTTCAACTTTACAATCACAGCTCCCCAGTTAACAAGTTTTTACACCGAAAGGTATAATCTTCTAACAGAGGGGGTGACGTGGTTTAACGACGCAAACCTCAGACTATACATAACTGTGCTTAAACCCGACACCTCATCAGTGGTCCCAACGGTAAAGTACGGAACAGGCGTCATCCTTAACTCAACAGACTCAATTATATCTAGCGACAAACACAGTGTATTGAAACTTCAATCTGATGGCAACCTGGATCTACTAACAAACTTCACAAGAACCTGGAGTTCTAACAGCTATAACTCGGGCGGAAAGCAACTCATCCTACAAAGTGATGGCAACTTAGTGCTCTACAATGCATCAAACGTTGCTGTATGGAGTTCTAATACCTCACTCCAGGATCAGACCGGTTTGATAAACCGCGTTCTTCCTAACGGTCTTACATTGTATCCGGGACAGTCTCTGACAACACCAGACAGAAACTACTCTCTTAACTATCAACAGGACGGTAACGTCGTGCTGTACTCACCGACTAAAGCAATTTGGTCTACCAATACGTACGGAAAGTCGCTGGGGAGTCTTGGTTTACAGAGTGATGGTAACCTAGTACTCGTAGATAGAGACGGCAAGATTACCTGGACGTCACAAACGGGAAATAAGGGCTACTCAAACCTACTTCTCCAGCAGGATGGTAACCTAGTACTCTACAACTATTCAAATCAAGCAATATGGGCTAGCAACACATCGGGCGCAAAGTAACACCAGAGAACTAGTCTACTAGATTGTAAAGTGGTTCAAAGAACTCAAGAGATGACTTCTGAAATGCTTCCTTGTCATACTTCTTCGAGTCCCTTATGGCATTCTTAGAAAGGCTACCGTCATCGCTTATGGCCTTCAAGGTTTTCTTGACCAGCTCTTTTTCTGTCTCCCACAAATAACCATTTTCGCCTTCAGAAACAACTTCTTCTTGTCCAGCAGACCTAATAACAACAGGGATAGAGCCCGCACTCATCGCTTCAACTGTAGAGATTCCAAAATGTTCCTGACGTTCAGGATTCTTTTTCTTATCAGCTCCATAACCAGTCGCGTGCCAATATATCTTCGATACACTATACAGCTCCTTGAGCTTATCTAGGGGGGTATCTAGATGTAGATGAATTGGATACCCCTCTGATCGTCGTATAAGATCCACGACATATCTCATATCCTCTGCGTTCTCATTAACCGTACCTGCTAGGTGAAGTTGCCAACCTTTTTTATGAAGGTCGGTCATTTTGACAAAGGTATCAACTAAAAAGTCTTGGCGTTTATGGTGAGTGATTCCATTGTTATGGAAAAACCTACCGACATTCAAAATGTTGTTTCGTTTTTCTACCTTAACAAACTTGTCATCACTGATTGGATAAACGATTTCACTATCCCTGTTCCAGTACAGCTTAATATATTTTTGGGTAAATGCAGAGTTGGCTGTAATTCCCTGATACGTATCGAGCCACGTTTTTGATTTTGGATGCATCAATAGTTTTGCGCCAAAATTCACTAAACGAATATAGGTACGCTTAGCGAACGACATCGAATGAAGATCGAGTAGTTTGTGTGGGAACATACACATAAATACACTCACTTTTGCGGGTGATGGAATTTCTGTGTTATATGCATTATTTACAAATATATCTAAATCTAGTTTCTTTAGACTTTTGTATACGTGGTAGTTTTCGACGGTCTTTTTTAGATGATTTGGAATAAATCGAATTGGTTGAATCTTCTGAAGGAGTTTTGACTTTTCAATAATGCCTATTTGTGTGTTCTTAAGGTTAACACCGAAGTATTTTTCTAATTTACTTTTTTCAAGAGTTTCGTATGTAATAAGAAGAACGTCGTTGCCGGCAGATAGAACCTCGGCAAGGGCTAGACAAACCTTCTCACCACCGCCCATTGTTGCTAAATTTGGATTATAGATTCCAATTTTCATATCGTACTCTCCTTTATAATTCCCCACCTCTTACCAAGCGCGTAAGGTGTATAAAAGAGTATTGCAAAAAAGGTCTTGAAGCCAGCACGTGTCTCTCTTAGGGCTGCGCGCTTTGAATACCTACCAAGAATAGATTTAATCAAGTCTTTAACATGTCTAATAATGTGATCTTTAACAGCAAATTTGTAACCAACAAGAATCACCCGTGGTGAAGCATTTTTAAGTAGAATTAAAACTCTATTTCTTGCAACAAAGTGGTTAAATTTAGGTGACCCCTCGACACTCGTTCCGGTATGGTGATGGTACGCAAGCGCCTTAGGAATATAGACAAACTTTCTATTGTCTGTTTGTCCGCGCCAAGATAGATCACTATCCTCAAAGTACATAAAGAATCTATCGTCATACATACCCACCGTCGAAAGAAATTTACGAGTAAATAATACACATGCACCACAAAAGGCAGTGATTTCCTCGACCGTATCATATTGACCTTCATCTTTTTCACCAAAACCAATCTCGATTACGGGCCAGCTATTATTTTTATCCAGCCTCGAGCCAGCATTGTTTATATAACCAGGCTTATTCAAAAACATCAGCTTTGGAACAACCAGGTCTGCATTTTCTTTAATTAATCCCGAGTACAAAGTCTGAACAATATCCTTACCTAGAGTAAGGTCATTATTACATACCAAGATGTAGTCGCCCCTGGCCTGCTTCATACCGAGATTATTGCCCTTTGAATAACCGTAGTTTCCGCCGTTCTCGATCACCCTGAAGTTTTTGTCTTTAAATTTCTTCTTAAAATACTCGACCGAATTATCTGTCGATCCGTTATCAACAAATAAAAACTCAATGTCGATATCCTTTAGGACCTGGCTACGGACCGATTCAACCAACGGATCGATAAACTTCTGCCCATTCCAGTTAAGGGCAATGATTGAGACTAGTGGTTTTTTAGTTGCTTTGCTTGACATGATAGTAATCTGACCATTCTGGAATGAAATCCGTCTTATAGGGAATATTCTTTATTGCTGACGTACCCATTTCGTATATCTTCATTTTATTATACTCTGGCAGAACACATAAGACCCTTTCTATAGCATGGGCGACTGTTCCGTCTAGCTGAGCCGATTCAGGTGGAAAATTATTTGCCCATATCCCCATACTAAATAACGGCGCAATGGCATCCAGTCTTAGCCACAACATAGTTCCTGCAAAAAATCCGAATTGTTTGTTGTACTTGTTTATATAATTCGCAGACTTGTGCCCAATCATTTCAGACAACATCCAGATAACTTTAGGCTGATTATCGTTATAGTATGTTGTTAATGGCACATAATTACCCTCTGGTCCAATTAACGCCGACTTGGGGTCCATTAAGGTTTCTTTTATCTCCAGCCACCTCTTGTCTGTTTTTGGAATAAGGTCAGTTATCATCTTATCGGCCCAATCTTGACCATCTTTACGCTGAGGAGAGCGCTTAGAGTGTAATTTGAGAATATATCCATAATTAAGTTCGTTTAAAAACTTACCGATCTTTAGAAAGGCCAAAACGTCACGACCCTTGTTTGGAACTCTAAGAATAATCGCTTGTGGATACTCCTTCAGTATTTCGTGTGATATGTTGTCTTTTGTAGGCAACGATATCACTAGATCAAGATTTTTCTTCATCAACAAAGAAATCTTCTTCGAGAAATAGGGCCACATATCCTGATAGTAGAGATGTAAAACTATAGCAGCATCGCCTCTATTGTTTCTCTGTTTTAGTTGCTTCTTCACAGACCTAATGGCGACCGCATATCTCATTTCAACAACAAGGTCATTAGGTATATTGATACCCCTTCGCAATTTTCTCTTAACTCCTCCCAACATCACTCACCTATCACTTCTTATTAATCTATTTAATGTCATGCGGGATCATATTCATGCTTCCTACAACTTGTTCGGTAGCCGAGTAGTACACGCCACTAAGCAGCATGCGTCTGCATAGATTCCAGTCGCCAGGCTCTTCTACGAGCCAGCTCTCTTGATCATATTGAAAAAAATTCAGCAGCCTAAGATACATCGCACCCTGAAACGAGAACTGGCTGTAAATCGGTGGGTTCGACCATATACGTGCGGTTGAATTATCTACGGCATTGACTTGCTCCAATGCACCATAAACCAACTCCGACTTGTTTTCCAAAGCAAGTTTCAGTAGTACCTCTAGGTGGTCCTCCGAGAATACGTCATCGTCGTCCAATGGTGCAATCCACTTTCCTCTAGCCAAGTCTGCACCCATATTCATACCAGGTGAGCCAGCAACCAGCCACCGTTTCCATTTATCTTCCGGGTATAGGCTTCTATTTGGTAGGTTAATGAACTTGATCCGCCTGTCATCCAGGTCGGCAATTTTCTTTTCTGTATCATCCGTACAGCCGTCACCTACAACAATAATTTCAAAGTTTTGGTATGTCTGACTAAGAACGGATTTGATTGCTCTTTCTATAAGAATGTCCGCTCGATTGTATGTGGCAATTCGGACTGTAATTAATGGATTTTTGTCAGAGAATACCTCTATGTACTCTTTCGTTTTTCTAACATCGAATAAACGGTTTCTTAAAACGGGAATGTTGTCTCTTTCTGACTTCAAGAGTGCGTCCTGCTTAGTAAGTCTGTCTTCAATGTGATGTGTTTTTATTTCTATATCTCTAAGTCGTGCAAGTACCTCCGGAGTGAAGGCGTCCATCTTGCTATGCATATCATGAATATTCGACTGCAATAAACTTAGGTCAACGCCTAAAATTTTACTCATTAATCTTCTCCTGAAAGATGTCTTTTTCATTTCAACTCACCAATAATAATGCTTGATATCTTATCTATCACTTCAATACCCATATTGTCGTGTACTGGTAGTGATAGGATCGAACCATATACGACGTTTGTAGTTGTTAGATCGTGAACATTATCAGACTTTCTGGTTATCTCCGACTCTCTGTGAAGAGGCTTGTAGTACTTACGGGCTTCAACGCTACCTGAGTGAAGTTTGCCCAGAATGTGCTCTGACGAAATACCATTTGGTAAAATAACAGAAGCGAAAGGAATGGTTGATACATGGTCATTTACCTGAAAAGTAAGTCCATACGGTTCTAGACGTTTCTTATACTCAGCAAGTGATTCTCTTCGATGTACCAATCGTAGATCAAAATCCTCTAACTGTCGGATTCCTAGTGCGGCATTGAATTCCTGCATTTTGGCGTTTGTTCCGATGTTTCCAATTTCTTTTTTCGAGTTAAACCCAAAGTTAGTTAGCTCCCGCATACGACTAGCCAGCTCTTCGTTCTTTGTGATTATTAGACCACCCTCACCAACGGCAAATGGTTTGGTTGCGTGTAGCGAGAATATCTCACAGTCACCTCGAGACCCAATCTTCTCACCATTTAGATATTCAGATCCAAACCCAGCCGCAGAGTCAATGATTATTGGTAGCTCATGCTTTCTTGCCAGTTCTTCCCAAAGCAAAATATCTGGATTTCCCACGCCAAAAATGTTACATAACAAAATACCTGCAGATTCATGCGGGTTTTCAGCCAAGTATTCTTTAGCCTGAGAGAAACTAGGTTGAAGAGTATCGGAATCAATATCAATAAAAACAGGTTCAAGACCATGAGCGATCAGCATTTCTGCACCAGCCGCAAAGGTGAACGAGGGCATCAAGACCTTTTTCTTACCAAGATCATTAATAAATAATGCTGAGATTGCAATATCTAATCCCATAGTGGCATTTGATACGGTTACTGCATGTGTATTATTTCCGATATATTTTTCAACTTTTTGGCGAAAGCTCTGTTCAAATGGACCAAAGTTCGTAAACCAGTTTGATTCAATAATTTTACTATAGTCTTCGCCAACAACCTTTTCAGATGGAAAAGATGGTTTTATAAATGGTATATCAAACTTCACTAAGCCAGCCCTCGTTTACTCTTATTTCCTTCGCAGGCACACCGATTACCACGGAATTCTCCTTCAGGATGTCTCCAACAACTACAGCCCCAGCCCCAACAACAACACCGTTCGCAATTCTTATGTTGTTACTAATTACCGCACCTATACCTATAAATGCACCGTCACCAATCTCGACGTTTCCTGCGACGTGGGCACCGGGCCCAATCGTAACAAAATCACCCAGTCTTGAATTGTGACTAATAGTCGCCGCAACGTTTACGATTACGTGTTTGCCGATCTCAACATTAGTTGTAATGACGGCCCTCGGGGCAATGATACTACCTTCACCAATGACGGCAGACTTATCAACATACGAGACTTCAGACTGAATTGTGGCAAATTTTTCGCCAACCCATTCTTCTACCATACGTCTTCGAACCTCGGGTGCCCCAATTGCAGCCACGACAGGTGTTATTCTTTGGTATTCGTCCGGGTTAAGGATATTTATCTGCTTCGGGTCTGTTGAGTCTATATAGTTTTCAGACAATGCACGAAATTCAACTTCTTTATCCCCTAAAAACGACTCAGCTTCGTCTGCTTGCCCACCGTTTCCCAATAATCCAATCTTTTCCATAATAATCTAATTATAGCCTGTTCAAGACCATTTGCCATCAAGTCGCATTGGTCCGCCGAGTGTTTCGTCATATCCCTCGATCAGGAAGTTTGAAGCTCGAAGATTATAATCTATCAATCTTTCTGTGTCTTTATGGAAGGTTGCAACGCTAATGTCATAGCTTCCGCTATTGAAACTATTTAGGTCTTGCTCAAAAGTTATCGAATACCAACCGTTTTTCTTGATAGGCATAGGTGCGTCCTTTGAATTCCTCTCTGCTGCAGACTGACCATTAAACAGAAAAGATACACCTATGTAATGGTCGATGTCATTTGGAATCTTGTATCGTACTTCAAATTTCACACTATCCGTCGGTTTAAGAACTTTTTCCGAGAGCAGTTTAGCCTTAATTACTTGCTTCTCTTTTTCCGCTTCTTCAGACTTGCCTTCGTGCTCTAAATTCTCTCTCTTATAAACATCTGCAATGTCGTCTGGTTTACCGATCTTTTCGATCACACCATTCGATATAATCATTGCTCGATTACAGAAACGCTGTACAGCACCCATGTCGTGAGTGACGATAATAATAGTCTTCTTTTCTTTCTTTAACTGCTCAAAGTAATCGAAACATTTCTGCTGAAAAGCAGAATCCCCAACCGCCAATACTTCGTCGAGTAGTAATATATCTCCCTGGGCTTTAATCGCAATAGAAAAAGCTAAACGAACCTGCATACCGCTCGAATAGTTTTTTAATCGCTCCTCCATAAACTCGCTAAGCTCAGCAAATTCAACAATGTCATCATACATCGCAGCAACTTCTTTATGGCTGAACCCGAGAAGTGCTCCATTTAGATATACATTCTCTCTACCTGATAACTCAGGGTTGAAACCAACACCGAGCTCAATAAAAGGAACGAGTGAACCAGCAACGTGGATTTGTCCACCCTGTGGCGAGTATATTCCTGCGATAGTTTTAAGCAGAGTGCTTTTTCCGCTCCCGTTGCGTCCAACTATCCCAAAAAAGTCACCTTCATATACCTTGAAACTAATACCTTTAAGTGGAGTAAACTCCCTGTATCCTTTGCGTCCTTTAAACTGATTAACGATCTTCTGCTTTAAACCGTTACTACCTTCGAGTGGAATTTTAAAATTTTTGGTTACGTTTTCAACAGATACTGCAACGTTCTTATTATCGCTCATGTCTATATTTCCTCCGCGAAGTTCTTAGAGTGTCGCCTAAAATAACTTGCAGCGATTACAACCGAAACTATCACGATAACAAAAGGTATGGCTATGATTAGCTTATTGGATATAAGTTGATAGATTGTTACTGTACCGTGTGTAACCACAACATAACGCACATCTTGTATTACCTGCGCTACTGGATTTAGCATTATAAGCTTTGCGGCAAGTTGGCTTTGTGAAATAACCATAGCCAACGGATATACAATAGGTGTCGCGTAAAAAGCAGCCTGTAAAAAAATTTCCCATAAATAACCAATGTCTCTAAGTTTAACATTTACGGCTGCAAGGAAAAAAGCGATTGCAAGCGCAAAGATATAAAGTTCAAATATTAGAGGGAATATCAATAAATTTTCAAATGATAAAGATACTCCCGTAATAAGCATGAAGATCAATACAACGACCAAGTTGATTCCGAGATTGATAAGAGATGAAATGGTTCCAGAGATGACAATTATGTACTTTGGGAAGTTAATCTTCCTAATAAGGTCACCCCTTCCTACGATCGATTGCAGCCCTAAGCCGGTTGCTTCGGTAAAGAAGTTCCATAACACGATACCCAGTAATAGATATATCGGGAAGTGGTCGATGCCACGTCCAAGTTTCAGGAACTTATCAAAAACGATATATAAGATTGCAAATAAAAAAAGTGGTTTGAGTATAGACCAAAGATAGCCCAGGACGGAACCCTGGTAGCGAAGTTTAAAGTCAGTAACGACGAGTTCTCTTAGAAGGATGCGGTTTCGTCTTTTAAAAATGTTAGAAAGTTTCATAAGTACAGGAATCATTATAAGATAGATGCATGTTTATGAATAGTGTTGCTATTGTTGTACCGAACTGGAATGGCGAAGACCTGCTAAGAACCTGTATTGATTCACTTCTTAATCAAACAATAAAAATAACCGTCATTATTGTAGAGAATGGATCAATTGATGGCTCATTGAAAATACTCGATAGTTATGAAAAAAGTAAGCAGGTCGTTGTATTAAAGCAAACTAAAAATCACGGGTTTGCTGGCGGGGTAAACATCGGTATTAATTATGCAATTGAAAAAGGTTTTGATTTTATCGGTCTATTCAACAACGATGCGGCCGCAAAAGAAGACTGGGCAGAACAACTTGTGGGTATCTTATCTAAAAATAAAGGCGTTGGTATTGTTACTAGTAAAATTCTCATTGGTGACACAGGTAGGCTTGATTCAACCGGTGACTGGTACACAACGACCGGTATGCCTTTTCCCAGAGGAAGAAACGAGCTAGACAAAGGTCAATACGATAACGAGAAGCAGGTCTTTGGAGCAAGCGGTGGGGCAAGTTTATATAGAGCTACTATGTTAAAAGAAGTCGGTCTATTTGACGAGGACTTTTTTGCTTATTACGAGGACGTTGATATAAGTTTTCGTGCACAAATATTCGGATGGAAAGTTCTCTTTGAGCCAACCGCCATTGTGTACCATCAACTTTCCGCGACCAGTTCAAAACTGGGATATTTTGCAATTCGGCAATCTGCAAAAAACTTTTGGTTGATATATATCAAAAACCTCCCAATTAAACTTGCGGTAAAGTATTTTATCCCGGCAACTTATAGATATTCTCGGATGTTTGCCGCAAGACTTATTAAGGGAGGCTTCGGGGCGTTCTTTTCTGGCTGGATACAGGGTGTTTCTCTATATCCAAAGAAGTTTCGTGAAAGAAGGAATATACAAAAACAAAGAGTTGTTTCTACGAAATACCTTCAAAGTATTATCTACAAAGGCAAGCCTCCAATACCTCCAAAATTTGAGCACTAGCCCATGAAACTCCTCGAACACGAAGCCAAACATGTCCTCGCAAAATCACATATCCCCGTTCCTAGGGGTGTTGTCGTCACGGGGACAGCAAAACTCGAACTACCTCTCGTCCTCAAATCCCAAGTCCCCACCGGTGGTCGTGGCAAAGCTGGCGGTATTATCGTCGTCAACGCTCCAGACGAACTACAACCGGCTATCAAAAAACTGCTGAGTCTTGAAATTAAAGGTTTTACCCCAAAAACCATCCTCGCCGAAGAAAAACTCGTCATCAAAAAAGAACTCTACGTCTCTATCCTCATCGACCGCCAATCTGCCAGCATCAAAATATTTGCTCACAAAAGTGGTGGAGTCGAAGTTGAAGAGAATACCGATTTCAAATCATGGACCATCGAAGGGAAGTCGCAGGCCGAACAAATCGGCCAGGAACTCGCTGACTACTATGAATTGCCGGGTCAAACGTTTGCTCTCCAAGACCTCACAGAAAACCTTTACGATTGTTTCATCAAAAACGATGCAACATTAATAGAAATAAACCCCCTCATCCTCACGACAGAAAATCAATTAATTGCTGGCGACTGTAAAATGACGCTCGATGACGCAGCAGCTTTTCGTCATGACTGGAACTTTGAGGAAAAGCCAGCCGAGGCAAACTTCGTCACAATTGACCCAAACGGAAACACGGCAACAATCGCCAACGGCGCTGGGCTCGCGATGGCAACGGTCGATGCGGTGTATGAAGCTGGTTTAAAGCCTGCCAATTTCCTCGATATCGGTGGTGGTGCCAACGAAGCAACGCTTTCAAAAGCCTTTGAACGAATCGTTGAATACAAAAACCTTCAAGCGATCATCATTAATATTTTCGCAGGTATTACTCGAGCAGACGAAGTCGCAAAATCGATTGTTGCCGCTAAACAACAGATTAAAAACCTACCACCATTATTCATTCGCCTTGCCGGGACAAACTACGAAGCAGCCGAAACAATCTTGACGGAAAACCAAATCGTCATCCTGCCAAACCTCGAATCAGCAATCGAAGCCGCAAAAGAGGTCGTCCATGACTAATATTTTTGGGGGTAAAAACGTCATCATCCAAGGTATCACCGGTGCCCACGGTAGCTTCCAAACAAAGGCCATGCTGGCAGCTGGCACAAATATTATTGCCGGTACCACCCCGGGTAAAGCCGGCCAAGAAGTCGAAGGTGTTACCGTCTACGACACCATTAATGACATTCAAAAAACACAACAAATCGACATCACCGTCATCTTTGTTCCCGCGCCCTATGCCAAAGGCGCCATCCTCGAGGCAATAGCAGCCAACGTCCCACTCATTATCTGTATCACCGAAGGTATTCCAGTTCATGACATGCTGGTCGTTAATAAAGCTCTAAAGAACTCAAGCAGTACATTACTTGGACCAAATTCCCCCGGAGCACTCCTACCCGGTATCAATAAACTCGGTATCATCCCCGCCAATATGTCATTAAAAGGAAATGCCGCGATCGTCAGTCGTTCCGGAACACTCACCTACGAGACGGTGGCCGGGCTCACTACTAAAGGTATCGGCCAAAAATACGTCATCGGCATTGGTGGTGACACCGTTCACGGTATGGGATATAAAGAATGTCTGCAATTATTTGAAAGTGACTCCGAGGTGGATCAGATTATCCTCATTGGTGAGATCGGTGGTCAAGATGAAATCGATGCGGCTCATTTCATTAAACAGCACGTCACCAAGCGGGTCTTTGCCTACATTGCCGGCCATCACGCCCCGGCAGGCGTACAACTCGGTCATGCTGGCGCCATCCTTGGTTCGGGTCAAGAATCTGCTGCCTTTAAATCCGAGGTCTTGCGCTGGGCTGGTGCAACGGTTGCAGCCAGTATTACAGAACTTTTAACTAATGTGGCTCATGGAACAAACCCCTAAGCAATTCTAAAGTTTTCCTATATAATAACGACAACTGTTATGACGATCTCTCACCCTATACTTTTATCGATTATCGTTCCCGTTTTCAACGAAGAAGACGGTATCGTTCATTTTCACGAATCACTGACGACCGCGCTCAAACAAATAGACGGCATTCAGTATGAAATTATCTATACAGATGATGGAAGTACCGACCAGACATCAGATATCATCCGCGACATTGCGGGTCTTGATAAGACTGTGCGTGTCCTCAGTCTCTCTCGCAACTTTGGTAAAGAATACGCGCTTACTGCCGGTATCAGCCAAGCCCGTGGTGATGCAATCATTACCATCGACGGTGACGGCCAACATCCAGTGTCGTCCATTGCTGCGTTCGTGCAAGAATGGCAAAATGGTGCCCAAGTTGTGGTGGGTGTTCGAAAAAGCACCCGTCATCGTGCTGGTTTTAAATCACTTGGTTCACGGTTATTTTACAAACTATTCAATAGTATCACTGGTGAAAAGTTACTCCCCGGCTCAACCGACTTCCGTTTAATCGACCGTGAGGTACAACAAGCTTTCTTAAAACTTGGTGAGACAGATCGAATCACGAGAGGCCTCATCGACTGGCTTGGATTCGATCGAAAAATTATCTATTTCGACGTTTTAGATCGTAACTTTGGAAAAGCCAGCTATAACTCTCATCAACTCGTCAGGTTAGCAGTGAATAGTTTCGTATCACTCAGCCCCGTACCGCTGTATATATTTGGCTATACGGGTGTGGCAATTACTGCCCTAAGCGGGCTTTTAGGACTGGCTGTTATCGTCGAACAGGTACTTCTACATGATCCCCTCAGCTGGAAATTCACCGGCACCGCCATGCTCGGCATCCTCATTCTATTCCTTGTCGGTATTCTGCTTACCTCTCAAGGCATCGTCTCGCTATACATTTCCCATATTCACAACCAAAGCAAACGCCGACCACTGTTTGTTATAAACCATAAAAAATCTGTCGACGTCGACGAGATATAATTCACATGCTTCGAAAACTTGCCCAGCACCAAATTATTCGCTACTTATTTATTGGCGGCTTTTCGTATGTTATCGAGATTTTGATACTATTTACCCTGAACCACGTACTTCATTTTTCCCCGACTATTTCTGTCGCAATCAGTTTCTGGGTTGGATTTGTCGTGGCCTATGTTTTACAAAAAATCGTGACGTTTCAAAACAAAGAAAAATCTCGACATGCAATTGCCAAACAACTCGTCGGATATAGTTTGCTGGTGCTATGGAACTACGGATTTACCCTGTTAGTCGTTGAGCTTTTCCAAAACAACCTCCCCGTTGTCGTACTGCGAACCATCGTCATTGCGATAACAACAATCTGGAACTACGCACTCTACAAAATACTATTCAAAGTAAGTTCAAAATGAACCGTATAAAAAAACTCGCTCGCTTCATAAAAACACCTCGATTTGCGAAGTATTATTTTATTGGCGCAATCACCGTTCTGACGCTCAGCACACTCTGTTGGGCAATTGTTGGCTCTATCATTCAACTTGGCAATGCCGACCAACTTGCTGATGCCGCCCTTTTAAAAGATCCTGCGACCTTCAATGGGGCACTATTCCCCGATCAACACACATTTCTTCTTAAATTACCCTTCTTTTTATTAATTCAGCTCCTTCATGCAAGCCCATTTGCCTATTGTTTCGTCACCGTTCTTGCTGTACTCATCACTGTCGGGATACTGGCATATATTCTCTACAAAATCGATCGACGTCCGCTATATAGCGGAACGCTTTTCCTGATGCTGGCCGCTTGCTTGATACTTACCCCGACAGAGCCTTACGCTGGTTCATTACTGCCAACAAGTTTCGCAATGATTACGACGCGTAATATAGAATACATTGTTTTCATCCTCGCACTCGTCGGCATCATTCGAGCCAAGGGATTCAAGAACTGGTACTTCGTCGGTGCAAGTCTTGTGATGATCCTGCTTATCGCAAGCGATAAATTATTCCTATCATTAAGCATCGGTGGTGCAGTACTTTCATCGATCACCTATTTCATCGCAAAGCGGCGTAATCTGCTGTGGGTTTCTCTTCGCTGGCTCGGCGCATCAGTTATTGGCGCAATTGGCGCAACAATCCTGCTAAAAGTAATCACCGCCATAGGGTTCATTCACACAAGTACAGCCAGCGGTGTTGGTCCGTATAGTATCGTTCATAGCGCGAAAGATTTCGTCCTAGGTATTGTCTATGGAATCGCTGGTATCTTTACAAACTTTGGTGCCAACCCAGCCTATGACACACGACTTGCGAAAGATATTCCCGCGCAGCTATTCGCCGGGATATTCAGACCGGGTGGTATTGGGTTCCTCGTGACAATCGCGATCACAATCTCCATCCTCACCGTTGTATATAGATTGTTTATTAAAAGTATCGTGGCAAAAACACTCACTCGAAAAAACCACCAACAACACCCACTACTTCTTTCGCTGATGCTTATTTGGACATCAATTGTTGCCATTGGTGTCTTTGTATTCAGTAATCACTATTACCCTGTTGATTCTCGTTATGAAACAATCGTGTTATTTGCAGGCTTTGTATCACTTGCTACCTTTATAAAGCAACGAAAAATAGACTTTCGGGCGCTTGTTATCACGGGTAGTGTTTGCTTGGTTGCTGTCCTTATCGCCGTCTTCTTTGTTGCCAGTACATTCACCGCCAACAGACAAGCAACGAGTGATATTAGCGCCCGCAATACATACATTACACAGATACTAAAACATCACCCCGTGGACACATTGGTTGGTGATTATTGGCGAGTCCTTCCTATCGCTTCACAGTCTGGTAATTCACTTCGTGTGACACCCATGGAATCATGTACAACCTTTCGTGATGTGTTATCAAGTAAAGCGTGGCAGCCCGATTTACACACACATAGCTTCGCCTACCTCCTGACGTTTAATACTAGCTTGACGGGCTATCCTGCATGTTCATTAGACCAAGTAACGTCAGTGTATGGAAAACCAAACGCCAGCACACTGATACAAGGAACATTAAAAGATCCAACCGGACTTCTCCTCTTTTATGACCATGGCATCAACCCCCCAAAGCAACAAACCACCGCCCCCATTATTCAGGATACGGTTATTCCCCGTTCACTCTCATCACTGCAAAACACGACCTGCGACAAGACGGTCATGAATATTGTTGCCCATCAAGACGACGACATATTATTCATGAGCCCAGACCTCATTCATACCATTCAAGCAGGTGATTGCGTGCGCACAGTCTATCTTACGGCGGGTGATGCCGGTTTCGGTGAAGGATACTGGATTGGCCGTCAACAAGGCGCTGAAGCAGCGTACGATACAATGCTGGGCCTTCCCAACCAAGTGTGGGTTGAGCGTATTATCGATATTAACACTAATCACTTTGCCATCATTGCAAATCCAAAAGGGAACAAATCAGTTTCACTTATATTCCTCCATCTCCCCGACGGTAATATAAACGGAAGTGGATTTGCGGCCAATGGATATGAAAGTCTCAGTAAACTCGCTTCCAATAAAATTAGTACAATCCATGCAATTGATAAAAGCTCAAGCTATACTTCGAACCAACTCGTCGATGCGTTAACGACGATCATGCACGTCTATCAGCCGACCGATATACGGACACAAAGTAGCTATCAAGGTGTGAAATACATAGACCATAGCGATCATATATCTGTTTCGTCTTTTGTAACAAGAAGTTATGAGCAGTACAAAACAGTCTATCCAGACCAACCAACACCTTCTCTGAACTACTATATCGGCTATCCCGTTCACGCTATGGCTCCAAACGTGAGCGGCACAGACCTAGACCAAAAAAATGCAGCGTTCCTTGCCTTTGGTAAATTCGATGACGCCGTCTGTCATTCATTAGAAGAATGCAACACTCAGGCAACCTATGGCCTGTATCTCTCGCGGCAATATACTCATCCCAACTAGTCTTGAGCCTCTGTTAGCTCCTTTGACCCCCTTCGACATGGTATACTGATGACAATGAAAAAAATCAGTATTTTGATTCCCACATACAACGAGGAGGCTGTACTCGGAAAGCTATTTATGCGCCTCACTGCACTTGCCGACAACACGAAAGAGTACGAATTTGAATTCTTTTTTGTAAATGACGGCAGCAAGGACAACACACTCGAAATCATCAAAGACCATGCCGAAATAGACACTCGAGTCTCCTACCTCAACCTCTCTCGTAATTTTGGAAAAGAAATCGCCATGATCGCTGCACTTGATCACGTCTCCGGCGACGCAACGGTTATTATCGATGCCGACCTGCAAGATCCACCCGAACTGATCCCAGAAATGATTGAGTGGTGGGAAAAGGGCTACGATGATGTCTATGCCAAACGGCGCAGTCGCCACGGTGAATCGTGGTTCAAGAAAGCATCTTCGAAATTGTTTTATGCGACGCTTCAATCAGTCACGCGTATTCCAATTCAAAAAGATACCGGTGACTTCCGCCTGCTTGATAAGCGTGCGGTTGAAGCCCTAAAAAAAATCCGTGAAAGTCAGCGCTACACCAAGGGTTACTTTAGTTGGATTGGGTTCAAGAAAAAAGAAATTACTTACAACCGCGATGCCCGCGCTGCCGGCCAAAGTAAGTGGAATTATTTCAGCCTCGTAAACCTAGCTATCGAAGGTATCGTTTCGTTTAGCACTGCACCGCTTCGGCTTGCAACCCTCATCGGTAGCTTTGTCGCCTTAGCCGCCTTCGTATACCTCATTGTGATCGTCATCAAAACAACTGTCTTCGGAACCAACCTAGCGGGCTATCCATCAACCATGGCCGTCATCCTTTTCCTAGGTGGTGCACAGTTACTTTCACTGGGTATTATCGGTGAATACGTTGGTCGCATCTTTAACGAGACAAAAAACCGCCCATTATATTTAATTGAGGAACTTCACATTGGAACTCGCAAAAAAACACGCTGAAAAAATTAGGTTTGGTATTGTTGGTATCGCCAACACTGCACTCGACTTTGCCATATTATTCCTTTTAGTTGCACTGGGGCTCGATAAAATCCCTGCCAACTACGTCTCAACTGGCGTCGCCTTTATATTCAGCTTCTTCGTCAATAAATCATTCACCTTCAAGTCAAAGGGTGGAAACGTCAAGAAACAGTTCCTCTACTTTATCGTTATTACGATTATTGGATTGTGGATTATTCAACCATTAATTATCGCCGGCATTAGTATCCTTCTTGCGGGTACAGGTTGGGCATCAGGCGTTATCTTGTTCGCGGCAAAGATTATCGCAACCGTTGCCTCATTAATTTGGAATTATTTCTTCTACTCACGCATCGTCTTCAAAAAAGTTGAAGATAAATAATATGTCACACATCGCAATCGATGCCCGTATCATCAACTCAACCACTGGACGCTACGTAGAGCGCCTCCTGACCTATCTCCAAGAGATCGACCACACCAATGTGTATTCCGTACTTGTTCGTGCGAAAGACGAAAATTTCTGGAAACCAACTGCCCACAACTTTATGATAAAAGTTGCCGATTTTGATAACTATTCTTTCGCTGAACAAACCAGATTCAACAGCTTTTTAAAGAAGTTAAGCCCTGATCTTGTTCACTTTGCGATGCCCCAACAACCCGTTTTCTACAAAGGCAAAAAAGTCACGACATTTCATGACTTAACACTAGTAAAAACATACAACTCGGACAAGAATTGGTTAGTCTTTCATGCCAAACAACTTGTCGGTAAATCTGTCTTTAAAAAAGTCGCCAAAGAGAGTGATCACCTCATTGCAATCAGTAAATTTACAAAAAAAGAACTGTTAGAATTCACCGATACTAAGGACGAGGACGTCACGGTAATTTACGAATCCAGCGATGTTAACCGGGGTGCATCGAAGTCATATAAACTTCCCTACAAAAAATATCTCCTCTACGTCGGCCAACAATCTGACTACAAAAATATTAAGCGCCTTGGTGATGCACATCAAAAATTACTAAAAACCTACCCAGACCTCGGCCTGGTATTAGTTGGCAAAAAGAACGCCAGCGCCCTCACCAACGAAACGTATTTCAATAAAAGAGGATACAAAAACATCATCTTTACAGACTTCGTTGAAGACACTCAGCTCAATTGGCTGTACGCTCACGCGGCTGCATATGTATTCCCCTCACTCATGGAAGGTTTTGGCCTCCCCGGACTTGAAGCTATGGGTCATGGTACCCCTGTTATTAGCAGTGATGCAACCTGTCTTCCTGAAATTTATGGAAAAGCCGCCCACTATTTTGATCCTACTAGTACCGACGACATAGCCCGCGCAATCACCGAAGTATTAGGGAACGAAAAGCTCCAGCAGAAACTAACAATTGATGGCTATCAACAAATCAAAAAGTATTCGTGGAAAAAGATGGCCGAACAAACATTAAAAGTATATGAAAACGTTTTAAAATCTTAGTTCTCAGGGGCTAAGAACTCGCCTGTGCAATAGTAATCGTGCGCTCTAGTCCTTCACCCTCAGAGAATGTCTGAATATCAGAGTACTCAGTCGCAACCTGGTGCACAATACGACGATCGGCCGGATTCAGATGCGCAACGTGTGAGCTACCGCTCCGTCGTACTTCTTCGATCCAGACACGGGCTTCTTTAGCGACGCGTTCTGCACGCTGTTTCTTGTAGTCGGCGATATCGATATTCACCCGCCATACAGCGGCGTCTTGATTACGAAGAACAGTCGAGACAAGGTACTGCAAACTACGAAGCGTTTCGGCGTTACGACCGATTAACAGACTATTTAAATCTGTTGAGGGCACCGATAATTCAATAACGTCGTCGTCTATTGAAGCGACAACTGCAACGTTTACTCCAAAAAATGATAATAGGTCTGCGAGATACTTTTGCGCGAATTCAGTCGATTGTTCTTTGTTCATGCGTTCTCCTTCTTACCCACTTATTTATTTCTTTTGCGTATCCTTTGCAGTAATACGTGTTACATTTGTTGTTGTCTTGGTAACAGTTGCTTCGCGTGCTTGTTTTTCGCGTGCTTTCGCGGTGGCTTTTTTGCCAGCTTTTGGCATCACTTCACTGGCAATCTCGTCCATCTCTTTGGCATCACGCTTCAAGATGTAGTGTTGTTGGACGGCAGCGAAAAGGTTCGAGGTAGCGTAGTACAGTGCCAATGCGCCAGGGAGGCCAAGCATAATAAACAGCATAAAGAATGGCAGAATCTTGGTCATTTTACTCATCATCACCGCGTTCAGTTCAGATTGGTCAGCGGGCTTGCCTTCGGCAGCTTCTGCCATGACGTCACGGAACCGTTTCGTACTCGTATTTGGGTTGGTCTGACGACTAATAAAGTACTGTGATGCTGCAGCAAGTAGGGCGAGGGCAATCAGGAAGATATTGAATCCACCCGGACCACCGATAGCGTGTGATGTAAGGTCAATAACACCGAGGAGTTTTTCGTGGAAATTCTCTGGATGTGCAATCAATTCCTTGATAGGACCAATGCTTTTCATAAAGCCATAGGTAAACTTATCAATCTGGTCACGATGAAGCGTAAAGATCTGAATCACCTGATAGAGGGCGATGAAAATAGGCAATTGAATCAAAAGGGTAAGGATTGAACGAAACGGTTTTACGTCGTGTTCTTTATATAGTTCCAGCATTTGCATGCTTTCGAGTTGCTTGTTGCCCTTGGTTGCCTTCTTAATCAGCGCAAGCTTTGGCTGTAGCTTTCGCATTTGCTTTACTTGGTGAAGTTGGCGAACAACCAGTGGCCACAGGGCGAAACGAACCAAAATCGTAAAGATAATAAGGGCAACACCAAAGTCCGCACCGGGAATAATACTATACAACCCAATAAGAAGGTTAAAAATTGGTTGGACTATCAGTGTTTCAAAAATGTTCATCTAAAGTAAAGCCTCACTCGGTATACGTGTCTATATCTGTTAGATTATACCATTTTTACAGTGTTTTATACACACCAGCTTTTTCAAGAAGGGTGTCCATTTGCCCTGATAGATCACTGTAAGGAATGTCTTTTAGTTCGGGTGATGTGGTGATCACAACAATATCATAAACATCATTAAATCGATCCATGTGTGTCCGAATATATTCATAAATACGACGGCGGATACGGTTTCGTCCAATCGCACTTTTAATAACTTTCTTACTGACAACCACTGAAATACGGGGTTTCGATCGGTGAGTGTTCTTTACCCATTTAATAGTAAGGGGTTGAGAGCGAACCGCCTTTCCATTTGTATAAACGTAACGAAGACTATTGTGACCGTGGAAACGAAAGGGTGAGGGGATCATATGTATTTAGTATAAGGGAAAAGTTTTTGTCTTTTGAATTTGAGTAAAAGATTCAATAAAAAAACCGCATCTTGCGACACGGTAATTTTACTAAACTGAGAGTCGAGCGCGACCCTTGTTGCGTCGGCGCTTCAAAACCTCGATACCACTTTTAGACGACATACGAGCACGGAATCCGTGTGTACGTGCGCGGTGGCGTGTGTGTGGTTGGTGAGTTCGTTTTGGCATATCTGAACTATTTTAGCAAATTCACCCCTATTATTCAACCCTTGCCCCTGCCAGACATTTGATTTTTCGCGAAATAGTGATTTCATATATAAAACTTATCCCCTAGTTTATGACAGTTATCCACATATTTACAGGGGTGGCGTGCATCTGTGTATAACTCGAACCTCTATCCCCCATCTTTTCCCTTAGAAGCATTTTGTTTATTTCATATCTCATTTATGGTTGTGGAAAACTCTGTAATTGACTTATACTAAGAGGTAATAAAACAATCAATGTTACATGAGAGTCTGGGGATCAAAGTAGGATGAATGCGTTATGGCAAAGTGTATTAGGCGAGATTGAGCTTTCAGTTTCCCACGCGACGTTTACGACGTGGTATAAAAACACCGAGCTTATTAGCCAAGACGAAGAAGAACTCGTTATCTCTGTTCCTAATATCTTTGCCAAGAAACAGTTTGAAGTAAAGTTTAATGACCAAGTAAAACAAGTACTTGCGAAGAATGGCGTCGAACCAAAACGCATTACCTATACAATCATCGTTGCTGGCAAAAAGACTCGTATTAACCGAGAGACAACGCTTAATAACGACGATAATGTTTCACAGCTACTTTCTTCATCTCCGTCTTCACCACTTACCCTTGGTCGTCCAACCTCAGGGCTTTCTGTAACAGGTAATCTTAACCCTCGTTATACATTCGATAACTTTATCGTTGGTTCTAGTAACGATCTGGCCTACACAGCCAGTCAAGCTGTCGCTGCAAACCCAGGTATGAAATATAACCCGCTCTACTTTTATGGTGGTGTAGGCCTTGGTAAAACTCACCTTATGCAAGCTGTTGGTAACGAGATTATCAAGAACGATCCAAATGCCAAGGTGTTATATGTCAGTTCTGAAACATTTGTGAATGAATTCCTTGATTACATTCGATTCAAGAAAAAGGGCTTTTCGGATAAGTATCGTAATATTGATGTCCTTATTGTTGATGACATGCAGTTTATTGCGAACAAAGAAAAGACTCAGGAAGAGTTCTTTCATACCTTTAACTTCCTCCACCAAAATAATAAACAAATTATTATTAGTAGTGACAAACCACCTCGCAGTATTCCAACCCTGACTGAACGTCTTCGTAGTCGGTTCGAAATGGGTATGTCGATTGATGTGCAGATGCCAGACTTCGAGACTCGTTGTGCCATCCTCAGCGCCAAAGCATCACTTTCGGGTGTAGAACTAAATACTGAGACGGTTGAATACCTAGCTACAAACATCAAAACGAACATTCGTGAACTCGAGGGTGCGTTGAATCAATTACTGGCCTATGCAGATCTTCATAATATTGAACCAGATATTACAACAGCTGAAGGCCTCTTGGGAAATGTACGCCATTCTCGTCCTCAACACCTCACAAGTAAGCAGATCATTGATCGTACTTCAAAACACTTCCAACTATCATCAGAAGAAATGTGTAGTGAAAAACGAGACAAGCATATTGTTGTTCCTCGTCAGATTGCAATGTATTTACTTCGATCAGAACTTCACCTCAGCTTTCCAAAGATCGCTGGTGAGTTAGGTCGTAAAGACCACACAACAGCAATCCATTCTGTGGAGAAGATAGAAAAAGCTATTAAGTTAGATTTTGTGATTCGTGAACAGGTCGCCTCAATACGAGAGAAGTTATATGCCTAAATATAAGGACACTTCCCTATCCATTTCGCCAGTGGATAACTGGATAAAAAATGTGTACAGTCTGCGAATACAAACGGGTATAACAAGTGATGAGTTACCCACAGTTAGCCAACTCAGCAACCAATTCACTCACTCACCTGTCCACAACTACCCAGTTACCCCACTATTTGTACCAGCTTTAGCCGCACAGTTTTACACAGCAAAAATTAATCAATATCATCTGTTATATAGACACTTATACCCACAATCCACACCCCCTATTAATAAGAAGAAAAAGGAAAAATTGGAAAGGAACACATAATGGAACTTACAGTCACACAAGAAAACTTCGCTCGGGCACTGTCAGCTGTCGGACGTGTTGCAAGTAGTAAAACAGGTCTTCCTATCCTAAGTAATATTCTCCTAAGGACAGATAATAATAGACTCCTCGTTGCAGCAACAAACCTTGAAGTCGCAACTACACAGTACATAGGTGCAAAGATTGCAAAACCAGGTGCCATCACTGTCCCCGCCCGTCTCATATCAGAATTCGTTAGTAGCCTTCCAAAAGATTCAATTGATCTTAAGGTAGTGAATAATAATATTCACATTTCTTCTGGTAAGTTCAAGTCAGTCATTAACGGCGTCATTGCTGATGAATTCCCTGAACTCCCTACTATTAACGAAGAATCTTCTATTAGTTACACAATTAATACCGATGACTTTAAACAAGCTGTCACCCAAACAATAATTACAGCTAGTTCTGATTCAACTCGACCAGTCCTAACTGGTGTCTACTGGCATTCTCACGAGGGTCAGTTATATCTTGCTGCAACAGATGGCTATCGTCTTTCAGAACGTCGCCTGGTAGAAACAAAAAGCGAAGTATCGGCGATCATCCCCGTTCAAACTCTTCAAGAAGTCCTTCGTACAATCGTTGATGATTCGGATACTGTAGATATCTTGTTCGATGAAACGCAGGTTCGATTCCGTATTAACGAAGCCGAGATTATTAGCCGACTTGTTGATGGTAACTTCCCTGACTACCGTCAATTAATCCCTGCAAAATCGGACATTAACGCAACAGTGAATAAACAAGAATTTGTTCGTGTCACAAAGATTGCTGGCCTTTTCGCCCGTGAATCTGGCGGCAGTGTTACTTTAACGGTTGATGCAGATACGAAATCTGTCTCGCTCCATTCTATCGCTTCTGAATACGGTGAAAATACCTCTGAACTATCTGCCGAAGCAATTGGCAGTGGTCAGGTCACCCTTAATTCTCGTTACCTTGCAGAAGCACTATCTGTTATCGACGGTGATACGCTTGAATTTAGTTTCACAGGTAAACTCTCACCCTGTATCTTGAAATCAGTCGTAAAAGATGTGAATTACTACCACGTCATCATGCCTCTAAAGAGTTAATTTTATGGCTATCGTCAGTCGGGTTGCGGTTCAGAACGTTCGTTCCCACGAACTATATGAAGTCGACCTTGTTCCCGGCGTCACGGTGATTACGGGCCCGAATGGCAGTGGAAAGACAACACTTCTTGAATCAATTTATATAGCCCTCCAAGGGACGTCGTTTAAAGGCAGTGACATTGACGTGCTGCGCGCCGAAGGCCCTTGGTGGAAAATTGACCTGTTATTAGACGGCCAAGATAAACGAACAGTGAAATTTGATCCGACGAAAGTAACAAGCCGGAAACAATTTGTCGTCGATGGAAAGACTTCGGCCAGGTTGGCGCCAAAAAATAAATACCCCGTCGTACTATTTGAACCAGAAGATCTTCGATTATTAAATGGATCCCCTGCCCGCCGCCGTCAATTCATAGATCGCTTTATTTCACAGTTAAACCCCCTGTATGGTGCTTCGCTACGTAAATACGAACGAGCACTGCGCCAACGAAATAACCTGCTGAAACGCTTTAACACATCGCCTGATGAACTATTCGCTTGGGATATTACATTAGCCGAACACGGTGCCTATTTAATCGAACAACGTATTGCGTTTATTGAGAGGATTAATAGTCAACTAGATGGTGCTTATCACGACATTGCTGAATCAAACGATGAAGTATCAGTACATTATTCACATACCTTTGTTGGTGATATTAAACAAAAAATTCTGGCCGAACTACAAGCACATATAGATAGAGATAAGATGCTCGGTAATACCTCTGTTGGGCCACACCGTCACGACGTGATATTTATGCTCAATCAATCCCCTGCTTTATCTAATGCATCGCGCGGTGAAGTACGCACGATCGTACTGGCACTAAAATTCCTTGAAGTAGATATTATCGAACAATTATCTGGACTAAAACCTCTGATCCTTCTCGACGACGTGTTCTCTGAACTTGATTTGGCACGGCAAAAAGCTCTCAGTGATCGAACGCGTGAACACCAGATTGTGATGACCAGTACACACGTGTTATCTGATAGCAAGCGCTATCACCACGTGGCACTGAGTTAGAATTATTCGCTTCCGTCGCCGGTATAGATCATCTCGTAATCTGAAACTTTATAACCACGCGTTGCGAGATCTTGCTCGACGTATGGTTTGATTGTTGCGACGTCAATGTCAGAGTCAACACACACGGCAATCTTCGTTGCATCTCCAGGGTGAAGGATTGAGTTACAAGGATACACACGATATAAACGCGCTTCAATAGGTAGGTCTTTAAGGATAGGATAGTCTTTATCAAGTTGATCTGTTTGAGTTGATAGTGTTTTCCCATTGAATCGTTGAACGATATCTTGTGATGTCGGATTATTTAACCGTTCTCTCGCAGCATCTGTATTTGGAACAAGGGCAACCAAAAGTTCTTGCGTCTCACCTTTTTTTATCGAAATAGTTGTTTGATAACGAGTAAACTCATCCTCAGAAACGATAATTGTATGACTACCCGGTGAGATAGAGAGTTTACCTCCATTACTTACTCTTTGCGTTGAACCATTATCTATTTGTATATTTGCCTGTGACGGAGCAATCGCAAGTGTTAGTTGTGTTTTAGGTATGAACAGAAAAACAAGCCCAAGGATAGTAAGCACTGCAATAATCGCAATAATAAGTAATTTTTGTTTATTACTCATAAACGGCCCTCCATTATTTTGTTTGTCCAATATAACGTGCAACAATCGCACCGTTCGCTATCATCCAAGTCGAGTTACTAATCGGACGAAGACTTGGAACACGCTGTCCAAGTGACGCGTCTGCCGCTGGATAACCGGTAGAATTATCACCAAGGTATAACGTTGTGTGACTAGCCTGATTGCTTAAAAGAATATCTCCAGGTTGTAAGTCGCCAATGGTTGGGCTTGTAATGACCTTATATTTTTCAGGATGTGATTGAACATAAGCAACCTGTAGAGATACGCCAACTTTTGGATAGGATGTATCAACACCACTCGAAATCATAACCGTTGCAACAAACCCACCGCAATCACTAAATTGAACAGATGGATTATATTGGTCATGTGCTTTTTGGTACGCGGCACTTGCATCAGACTTTTCGGTTTTTCCATCATTAACTGGAGTTGGAAGTGCTAAACCAATCGCTGTTTTTACGATACTACCAGCAACGATGGCATTTGTTGTTGAACAATCCTGTGTTCCAACTGTTGCATCGGCTGTTGAAGGGACACTGTCTTTAAAAAATCCATATATTTGTACAGCGGCAGGAATACGTTTTGTTTGGAGTTTTGGATAATCTGCCGAAGGGGGTTTATTAAAAGGCACTTCAAAGATGTTCATCCACGACGCTGTTGCTGCAGACACGTCTGTACCTTTACCGAAGTCTGATGAGGCGAGAGAAGATTTATATTTAGCTGTATACTCACCTACAAGAAAGCTAATTTGAAAGGCAACATCAGATACTGGAACGCCTTTTTGTTTTGCTTGGTTTTCAAGGTTTGTTCGACGACCAAATGACCATTGTACAAGACCATACCCGATACCATTAGGCTCCTTCGCGTCACTATTGAACCCAGATTCAGCATACATATTTCCCATAACCGCTGCGGCCTGTACAGCGTTGAACTGACCAGATTGAACAAGAAGGGTGAAAATTTGCTTCAATTTCGGATCATTCTGATCTAATTTCACACCAGTCGATGCACCAGATCCAGCACTTGCACTCGCAGAACACGACGATGCATCAGGGTCGTAAAAAAGAATATCATTACCGCTATAAAAACCAGTATCTAATGCAAAAACATTTGCGGGCATCGCAATAAAAACAGTAACTGATATAAGGACGAGTAGTATTGATGTTATTTTTTTCATGCTTTATCAACTATGTTTCAAATTAGGGTCTGATGACGGCGGGACATCAAGGTGTACGTGAGTACAACCATCGGGAAAGGTTTTCACACCGACAGCAAGGATTACTGCTGCTCCACACTGTGATTGACCAACGCTAGATGTTTGGCCGTTCCCAGCTGCTGCCGATAGTACAGGCATGGCAAGATTTATGATACTCACCGATTTAGCATCTCGCCCTGTCAGTCTAACGCCATCTGCAACCGCAATATCAATAGCGCTTCCATTCCCTGCGTAGTGGCGACTTGAAGTTGAAGATAATCCGTTCGCAGTACTGTTTGTACAATGCCTGTTAATATCACTAATTGTAATACTGTGCGTGTCAGTAATGACATCGATTGCCTTCAGTATATTAATATTGATACCACAAGGTTCGGCATTTGGGTCAGTTGTTCCATTGGCGATATTTTCTAATTTTGGTTGAACGTTACCGCTATATTTAATTTTGTTCTTTGCGACAATCTTTGCAGCCAAGGCTTTTTTATCAGTAATGTCGCCGGTACTAGTTGCGGGTGCTGTTGAACCCGTTTGATAGCCGTCCATACTGTTATCGACACGCTGGTCCATGTAGAACAAGTAATAGTTAGCATTGCTGTCATTAATTCGACATTCACTTCCGTCGCTTGCGCTGGCGTCAGAACCGGTGCTTCCGATTGGCTCTGCCCTATTAATACAGTTATTCACGTATTTTTCGTACTCTGAACCAGATACGGGTGCACCGGTGACGTCATCGTATTGACCTTCAAGAGAGTCGGCTACTTCGGAAGGATCTCGGTTAAGATACTGTGCAGGAATACCAACAACAAGGTTACAGAAAGGATCTGCCGCAATGCCGAGCTCGGTGTAGTCTGGGTCTGTACAACTTGAGAGGGCGGCTTTTTCTTGTTCAGTTGAAATTGCTGACGCGGTTGGAAGAACGCTTGCGAATGACGAAGAAGCGAGTGAACTAAGTGCAGTTAACGGATTACTGATACTACCTGTAGTTGAGACAAAAGGAAGAAGTCTGTTGACGATACTGCCTAAAAAAGTATCTTTATTTGATGGATCAAGTGGACTGAGTGTCTTTGCTTCATCCTTTGAATAGCGTGCAATAGTATCGTTGTTCATTGCTGTGTAGGCAACCGCTTGGGGGATGGTCATAGTAGCGTTACCACCGGCTTGAGCAGTATCACTCATCATTACACCGAACCCTGATGATATTGCGTTTCCAGAATCTTCACCGATAAGACCCTGAGTAACATTCCCAGCAACAATAGTCTTTAATAGTTCAGGAAGTACTGCCATTCCGATACCAGCTGCAACGTTCAAAGCACCCTTTACGACGTCACTTACTCCAATAACAACGTTTGCACCCGGTACTAACATCAGTCCAATACCTGCAATGACACTCCCGGCTTGCACCCACCCATTAGAGAGTGTTGCACAGGTGCTCTTTGCACCACCAAGAGGATTAAGTACGGAATTAATATAATCTGTAACAGCGATAAGGTCACCGGTTAGACCACCACCAGCCATAAACTGAGAAATATACGATGAACCTTGCCCCCTGAACCCAGACGAGTCACCGAACATCGAGTATTTCATGCCAGCCGAGTCCATTGCTGCTTTGCGCTTTACACCACTTTTAACGTCATAGGCAATGTTCGTTAAGATGCCACCAAGATATGCTACATCTTCTGGTTTTGCAGTTCCAGCCTTTATTTGATCAGCAGTATTAACAAATACCATTGCATAGCGAGCAAGCTGAACTGCACGGACTGTCTTTGCGGCGTACCCGAGTGCACGAACTGAAGAATATGCCTGACACGCAGTATCAGCGACACCTGTTAATTTTACAAAGTTTGCAACACTCGTGACGCCAGTCTTTGCCCCGTCTTCAATACCCGCAAGGGCTGCTTTACTTGCATCATCAGCTGCATCATCAGTAATTTCTGCCGCCGCGTCGATAGTGGCTTGACGAGCAGCTTTCTCGGCATCAGTCAGGGTGACTTTATTCCCTTTTTCATCAGTTCGAGTACATTTACCACTACTATCACAGGTAACGCCGTCATTGGTAATATTTATCTTGGAGCCGTTTTTAACCTGCTCATCGAGTGCCTTCTGTTTGGCTGCATCATCCCCATCAGCCAGGGCTCTTTGTTTCGTGACCCCTAACTTTCCGGCGACCTTGTTCCATATACTGTCGGCGAACCCGGCAAACTTTGGATTATACGCTTTTCTCATCGCAGCACTCAGCTCCGGGTCGGTCTTTATTTTAGCCGCAAAGGCTTTCGCGTCCATCGGTTGCCCACCCTTGAACGTGTAGGAATTTGGTTTTATCCTACTTCCTATCTTTGTTGAATTGCCTTCAACATCAATACCCTGTGCCTTTAATAGACCCGCTTGTTTTTCAGAAATCGTACTAAACTTACATTTAATAGTAATTTTAGCCCCACAAATACCAGCGGTTGAACCAAGAATTTTTTGATTGAGCAATTTATTTGTGCGTGCGTCCATACTCGTTAACTGAGTATCAAAGCGATCTACTAAGGCCTCTTTCATTTGGACGAGTAATAATCCGGGTGAGAATAATGCCGTACCAACAAGTCCCCCACCTAGTCCAAGGAGGGCAATTAATCCAAGCGGCCCTCGCTTTTTAAGAATCGCCCGAACATTCATTGGGGTGAGTTTTTTACCGGCTTTCGCTTTATTTCCACCGTAACTACTCTTCCAATTACCACCACTATCCTCGGCGTCACGAACCTTTGCGCTGTCACCACTGCCCGTATCACCTTCAACGCCATCTTTTTTGAGATGTTCTGGATCAGTTAGGGCATCAAAATCGCGATCGTAGGCCGATTGTTGTTCTTGCTCTTGAAGTTGCCGAGCAGTCTCTTCGGGACTTACTCGTTGATCTTCGTCAGAATCATTTTTATAGCTGAATTGAGCGGGCATAATTACCTACCATTATACCTTATACCCCAGGATTCTGTGGTTGCCCCGTTCCCTGTGTGGAAGCTTGGGGATTGGTGGTAATAAGCTGTTGTTCAGTTGGGCTTGCCTGGATATTAATATGAACGTGGCTTTGTCCGGCAAAGAACAAACCTTGTCCAATTGGGAAGTTCGCAAGACGCTTCTTTTCCTCTTCGGTTAGCTTAAAGACATCAGATAACACATCGACAGCACTTGAAGATTGTTTCAACAGTAATTGCATCGAACTGTTGGCAACGATCGCACGGCCCATTTTGCTGCCCATAAAATCTTCGACATCTTGGGTGATTGTTGTGAGTCCAAGGAAGTATTTACGAGCGCGCTTTGCAAGACTAAACAGGAAGTTAGCCGAGTCATCATATTTCATTAATTGCCAGGCTTCATCAACGATGAGCATACGTTTTTTCTGATTAGTACGAACGATATTCCAGATGTGGCTCAGGACAATGTACATCGCAACAGGACGAAGCTCGTCCTCTAGGTCTCGAATGTTAAAGACAACCATCGGGTTATTAATATCGATATTTGATTGTTGGCTAAAGATACCCGCAAATGTACCGGTTGTGTATTTACGGAGGCGCTGCGCAAGTGCAGGGCCGGTGCCACCCATGTGAAGGAGTGTGTCGTATAGGTCAGAGATGGTTGGTGGTGGTGAGTTGTGTGTCAAAGGATCACTCGTGATACCAACCCGCGCATACGTATCGATGAGGGCCTGGTCAAGGTCGGCTTCTTCAACCGGTGTCAGTGCCGACATTGCTGTTCCGTTAGCCGCAACTTGTGTCCCACCCAGCATCAGGCGGAAGAGTCCGTGAAGCGTCACAAGGTTTGCACGAAGTGCATCTTCGGCTTCGTCGCTGTCGATGACGCGTGGCAGGTCAAACGGATTAATGCGTGTGTTCGAGTTAAGGCTGAGGCGAACGTAACTTCCACCAACTGCTTCGGCTAGCTTTTGATATTCGTTTTCAGGGTCGATAATGATAATTTCAGCACCAAGCATCATACTCCGCAAGGCTTCAAGCTTTACAGTAAATGACTTACCTGCACCGGACTTTGCAAAGACCACCATGTTGGCGTTTTCTAGTTTGAAACGGTCAAAGATAACCAGGCCGTTGTTGTGCATGTTGATGCCATAAAGAATACCCGTGTTGTCAGTCAGGTCGGCACTGGTGAATGGGAAGCTAGTGCTAATTGCACCGGTGTTCATATTTCGACGAATCTGTAACTGGTCTGACATTTGAGGAATGGTGCTATTAAGGCCTTGTTCTTGTTGCGAGGAAGCAACCTTACTAAAAACAAGTTGTTGACCGAAAAGCGTCTCGATTTTATTTTGGATAAAGTTTAGTTCATCAAGGCTGTCTGCCCAAAGTGTAACGTACAAACCAAAACGGAAGAATCGTTCAGCACCAAGTTGAATTTGGTCACGAAGTTCCTCGGCGTCGTTAATCGCTGCTTCGAGTGCAGGGTCACGAGTCTTGCCTTTCTCGTTATTAATAGAGGTGCTTGCCTCTAATTGCGTCACTTTCTTTCGAAGGTTATTAAGGACGACTTGGCTATCAACTGGATAGACATACATACTAACGTCGAGCACTTCGTCGATATTAATCAATGAACTGAGCCATCCTGTGTAGATTTGGCGTGGATAGCCGTATACATATAGTGTTCGACCATATTTTGTTCCGAGGCGAAAGTATGATGAGTGAATTTCGATACTACTTGGTGCGATCAGGTCACGAAGTGTTGAGACTCCCTTTAAGAAAGCCTGTTCAACCTCGGCTTGTTCGCGGGCACGTTGTTGCGCCGCAACGTCGACAGCAGTTTGTTTTGCCATTACTGTTGTCCCCCCGGCACTGGTGCCTTCTTTGTATAAATACCGGTTGAGTTTTCAAAATCACCCAGTGGCTGACGAACAGCAGTATCTGGATTGTAGAAGTTATAATACAGCTCCCCCAGCGATTTCGTATCAAGCTGGACACTTTGTACACCGATTTGGAACATACCTGCAATGACGTTATCAACACGGTTCTTGATCTCACTCTTTGCTTTTTCATACGCCGCTGTATCGATACGCGTTACTGTATTTTTCGGTTTCGCAAACAGTTTTCCAAAAAAGCCCTTGCCTTGTTCAATAAGATTCGCCGCATCACCATTAGGAAAGTACGGAACGACAATATAAAAAGTCTTCTCCATAATGTTTGCTTCCTGTGACAGTACATCAATGTAGTTGATGTAATCATCCATAAGGACGCCAAGCAGCATATTGTCCTGTGTTCGGCGACTTGCAACCAGCTTATCAAGGTACTGGCTGATATCAACGCGCTGCGAACGGATAAGGATCTGCACTGGGAAGTTTAGTGAGTTAAGGAAGTTCTGGTAACTATACTCAACACCTTCACGTTCACGGTCACTCATAAGGTCAAAGTTGATTGATCGACATGTCACAACGGCACGCATAGAGCCGTCAATCATGATAACCATATTGTCACGAACCTCAGAGAGCTGAAGGGTGCTTTGGGTAGAATTAGGGTTCTTGACGGCCTGACGAGCCTGCTGTGCAGCACCTGAACCAAGGTTGTTTGCTTGTTGGTTTACGGGTTCGGCGACAGGTGCGGCTTGAAGGGGTTGTGCAACTGGCGCAGGCGCAGCAGCAATAGGCGCCTGAGGAAAAGGTGCCGGTGCCGGTGTTCCACTAGGGCCGGGTTGATTTAAAAACGGATTACTATTTGGTTGCATTCCCTACTCGCTTATTCCCACCATGGAGCTTGATTAGTACCGATTATCGTAATGAAATAACTACTTCTTCTGACATATCATTTTCTTTTTCTTGAAGACGATGTGCTTCCCGAGCAATTGTTTCGATAGATAAATCGGGGTTATTTGCAAGGTTTATTATATCAGCTGATAGTGGTTTATCGCTAGTGGTTGGCGCAGTTTGAGGCACCGGAGTTTCAACAGGGGTTGGGACTGGTTGTTGAGTCGAATGTGCCAGGTCGTTAATTGGTTGAATCACTGTTTGTTGAATCGTTGGATACGGATTAAAGACGGGTGTTGCCTGCTGCGCAGGGGCTGGTACGGTGTAGAGAGAGGCAGGATTCTGAACCACTGGCGTCGTAATAGGTGCGGCTGTTGGCAGCACAACTGTCGGAGCCTGGTGCATGCGATCAATCGCCTCTTGGCGAATTCGGTCAGTCTCTTTTGACATCATTGTATTAAATGATTGTGCAACCGCATTGTTGCCGTCCAGTACATCCTCGGCACTTTGTGCTTCAACGTAGATATCATTATTAATTGTTGTGCTTGGTGATGCCTGTGCACCCGCACCGCGAATCGCCCATCCCCCGGAGTCAACGATGCCAGCAAGGTAGCTAAATCGTTGTTCAGCGTCAGCTTGTGTAATATTTTTCGAACGTTGGATCTCAACCACTTTTGGCACAGTAATTTCAATCAACGACTCTACCCCATCCGGATCCCACAGACGTTTGTGGGGCTTTATATAGTAAGAAATAATCGCTGCGAGGTAAATTTCCATCGGTTGGTCTTTACGAAGTGGTAATGCAAGAGCACCAAACAAAAGAATAATTGGCAGTGGAATAATCGCAAGACCAATAAATAACCGTGAAAGTCCCCATGCTAGTGCAATTGAAAGGGCCACAATAATAAGGTAGATGAACTGTCGGAAACTGAACGGTCCGATTAGTTTGTCATCTGCCTCGACATCTTGGGGAACTTTATAGGTTGCCATAGTGGTTATAGTATACCAGTTTAACGAATCTTACCGTCTTGTTGTATTCCGATAACACCGGAGTGAAGATCGTGTTGAATTGTGAGCGTAGGGTTTGTAGCACTGAGGTCAATAATAGTTTGTTGAATTTTTGTACCCACTTCAGCACTAAACTTAGCTTGGAATTCTGGGCTGTTTTGAATATCTTGTACGGCACTATTGAAGCCATTGACCGCTGTTGTGTAATTACCAGGCGCATCATCGACACTCTTTTTAAACACAGGATCACTGGCATATCTAGGGTCTGAAGTTTGCGTAGCCAAGGCCTTGAGACCCTCAAGATGTTTAACAAACGCTTCGGCTGTATCAGGCTTGAATTGAACGAGATCTTCACCCTTAAGGCTCTTAAAGGCCGCGTCAGGACCCTTCACGAGGTCTGGAGCCTTACCAATAACAGAACCAGGGTTTGCGTTGATTGCTTCACGCGTCATACGCTTCACGTCTTCACTACCCGTATTAAGTTGATTGCGAAGTAAACTAGTGTCTCCAACTTGTGCAGAATAGTGAAGTGCAGCAGATGCTCGGGCGTGATCACCATCATCTGCCATACCATCAGCAATTTCTTTTTCCAAGAATGCTTTTTTGTCACCAGGAGCAAGTGTGGCAATTTTGCGAAGCATAGGTGTCATCGCTTCTTTCAGGTGTTCTTGTTCTGTAGCGGCAATTGCCTTGGCAGAAATAGATGCACCACCCTTTGCATCACCCGCAGCCATACGTGTTGCAAGCTTTGAGGTTCCATCTGCACCGGTTTCTCCAAGTTTGCTGTTAATGAATTCGTTTTCGTTGTATTTGGCAGTACCCTCAAGCCCACTGCTGACGCGTCCAATTCGTGCACGCCTTCGAGCACCAAAGTTTAAAGGACCTTTTGAGCCAACCTTGTTGGCAAATGCTCGGTTCTGCGCATCCTTTGCAACACGCTCTCCGCCCTTTCGGAGGCGATCGAATGGTCCCTTGTTTGGATTGTTGACCATACCTGCAAATCGGCCAAGTACACCGCCACTCAGCTTTATAAGTAGCGGTGTGATGAAGAATGGAATTGCTTGAACAGCAAACGATCCGATATAGAGGAAGAATGCTATGAATGCATTTCCACCTGGACTATTGAGTGTTGCTGCTGATGTTGATCGCAGGATTACCGCTGCAAGTCCTGACGCACCAAATACTAATGAGAGTAACGGGAATAATACAAGAAGACTCATGAAAAGGTCACGCCATTTCTTGAAAAGACTTTCTGTATTTGGTAATAAGAATGCAACGAAGGCCAAGGGCGAGACAACGATCGCCATTATAATAAGTGCTTGCCTTGCAAGAAGTACAAGGAATGCCACGACTAATGCGAACAGTGCACCAACAAGGAGTGGGAGGAGGGCTGCAATTGCTCCCCATAGTCCCCCACTTGCAAACGTTTCGATAGCAATACCAGCACCAATAGTTCCTACACCCGCTAGTACGGTCGCCGTAGCATCTGACCAAGCGGTTGCAGTTGTTCCTGGGTCACTCGCTCCAGAGGAGGCTGAACTAATACCTTCAAATAATTGCTGCACACCAATACCAAGGATGTTAGATAGGTCTACCGCGACCGCACATACATAAAATGATACGTTGACGAGTATGGCACCAACTACGAGTCGAGGGAGTAATTTCTTCACACCATAATTTGAAACACCTGTACTCGTAAGTTGTGAGAATATAATGATCAAGAACACAATAACGAACGCAACGTTTGCGATTGTCCGCATTACCGACCACGCTGAATAAAGAGGATTATCTTTTGGAGCTAGGTTAAGTGGCGCAACCTGCATAAACGCTGTCACCGCACCAAATAGTGCATCAGTCATACCGGCTATGGCACTAGCAACCGGACAGAGTATCCATCCAATGCCTTCAATACTACAGGTTGTTTTGCTGCCCGTGCCATTACCACCTTGATCCGCGGCTGGCTTGATTGTTGTTCCTGTGTCACTTGCAGCTGCCGCAGCACCAGCTAAAGTTCCTTTGCCTGTATCATCTATATTTCCAGCTAATTGTTTACAGGTAAGTTGCGTATCTGGATTTGTCGATACCCATGCGCCAAATGTGTCGGGTTGGTTACCTATATAATAATGAATTACTGTTGTCGCTGGCTTTACTGAACTATCAATGTCTGCAACTTTGTAAACATTTGCTCCACCCGGGTTACTGTCATAAGATTTAGGGTTCGGTGCCATACACGCATTAAATAAAGTCTGTCTATAAAGAACGTACTTCATCGCATCAGTAAGTGTTGGAGCAGCCCCACCGAATACTTGGTTGCGTATGTATTTAGAGAATGGTGCGGATACATCACCACCCGCGTCTTTCCATGTAAAGTCACCGTTACCGTCTGTACAATTAGTGCCATTCTCGCGGACAAGAATACCTGCACCACAACTTACATCGATTCCACTCAATCCCCAAAACTTAAGTGCGGCTTTAGGGAGTTGGTTGCTATTCTCGTTACAACCTATCTGTCCGTCATCACCCATACTAAGGGTGTCTTGCATGTACCATCCAGAAGTAGAGTGATTATTGGTGAAGATACCATCAAACCAGTTACCAGAACTCACATCGCTTGACTTACTCATACTCCATGCACCGTTGTCGCGCATACACTGTGTCATGGCGTTGTAATACCACCAAGCTTTTACTTGCCAGTCAAGATCGGTTCCCTTGCTTGCAGCAGTAGTGACTGCCCCCACCTTTTGTGTGTTATAAACCGCAGTTGCAAATACGGACAACAAAAAAACTACCGCTACTATAATAAGTAGAGTAGTTCTTCTAAATTTAAATAGACTAAATAACTGCCTGTGCATGCTTCAATTATTTAAGCACAGGCAGTATCTAATTAAAAGGGATGACTAGCGTTTATTCTTGAGGTTGAACGATAACGCTTTGAACTTTTTTTGAACCATTTTCATGAACAAATTCAACGCGCCATACAACAGAAACGTTGTTTCGAGCGAATCCTTCGTCATTCGGGTTAATAGTACTTTCAAGCGTTGGATCAACAGTATTCTTTAGGTCAGTCATTTGAGTAAAGTGAATATCCATTGTTGTGACACCGGTCGCTTCATCGGTTGAAACGTTTGATGTGTTGTTAAACTCCAATGTTTGGTTGAACGCTTCCTTGATAACGTATGGGAAGGGATTCTTTGATTTATCTGGGAAGTATGTCTTTGCCCATGCATCGGTAATAGCAATATTTTCTTGAATATGGTCAGTCACAAACTTGCTCATTAATGGGCTGGTAATGTGTTCAGAAGAAATCAATGCTTCGGCGATGGTTTGACCACCTGCCTGAGATTGTGACTCAAGAATGTCTGCACTATACCCAAGAGTTCCGTCTTGGGTTTTGATATTTTCGCCGTATTGACCCCAGTTTTGAACCTTAAGTACAAAAGTTTTTGCAAGCTCGTCACCCGATAAGTTTTCTGGCATTGTAAAGGCCTGTGTGAGTGCTTCACCAGTAAGGGCTGGAGCTTCTACTCCAGTCGCAGGAGCTGGTGCTTCAGTAGCCGTAGGATCCGCTGGAGCACTGGTCTCGGTTGCTTTAGGGGGTTGTTCACCTTTGCTTTGGTTGCCAGAGTTAAGTCCAACCGCAAGAGTAGCTGCAAGTGCGCCAGCAGCAACAATCCCGACCGCACCAAGAACGATATTTCGACGCTTTTTGTTTGGACTCTTCGGTACCTCAGGTGCTGGGGGTATTCCACCCGAAACAGCTGGTGCCTCTGTGTCTATTGCCGTTTGGATGTGGTAGTTGTGGTTGAACTTTTTGCTTGTTTCTGACACTTTGATATGTTCCTTTCGCGCTTGGCGACATTAGTATGTAATGTATCGACTTGGGCTCTGTAGCAACTTCGGTGCCTAAGCACTTTGTTACCGTTAATATATCACAAAAGTGCGAAAAAGTAAATAGCTTATGTATTCAAACTTGCAAAAAAGCAAGGAACGTCGTAATTTATAGAGAGTATGAAGATAAAACAAACAGTAAAAAAGTTATCGATCCTATTTTTGGGAGCTTTTGTATTAGTGGGCTTAGCATTTCATGCCACACCGGTGGATGCAGCGAGTTGTGGCGGTGTATCAACCGCTATCATATCTTGTGCTCAGACAGGCAGTTGTCCTGGCGGTGAAAACCCTTATGAGGGAAGTGATCCAAAAAGCGATAAAACAAAGACGGCAGATTACAGTAGTAAATACAGTCACGCATACGGCGTATGTAAAGATGGCTCAGTGCCAAGTAAAGAGGCATCAGACACTGGTGCCTGGGGTGTTCTCCTGCTTGCTATTAATATCCTTACCGCTGGTGTCGGTATCGCGGCAATCGGCGGTATCATTTATGGTTCGATCCTTTACACCTCTGCTGGAGGAAGTCCTGAACAGGTAAAGAAAGCCATGCAGGTTATTACAAACGTCGTGATTGGTGTTGTTGCGTACGCACTTATGTTTTCAGGACTTAACTTCCTGATTCCCGGAGGGTTGTTTAACTAATGAAGTTTATTAAGAAAGCCATCCTGCTCTTTTCATTCGTGCTATTTGTTGCTGCGCCGGTGTTTAGTCTCGTGACCCCAGTGGATTCATTTGCCGCCGTGTCTGATGCAAAGCAGTGTGAAAAGTCATTCCTCGGTATTCAACCATGGTTTAGAGGGCTTGCAGTTGTAGAAGGTGGTAAATGTGCCATCGCTGCACCGGGCTCAGACCTGAATGGCAAGACATTAGACCTTACGGGCTTTATCTGGCGTATTGCCCTGAATGTGATAGATATTGCCCTCGCCGCTGTTGGGTATATCGCCTTCTTCTTTGTACTGTATGGTGGTTTTCAATTTTTGACCGGTGGTAACAACCCGAGTCAGGTTGAAAAGGCTCGAAAAACTATCCTTAATGCCGTAGTGGGATTGGTGATATCTTTCGGAGCTGTCGCAATTATTAACTTAGTATTTGGAATTATTGGATAAACGATGAATAATTTTCTAACGAAACTTGCAGTAACACTTGTCGGTGATGACAAGACAAACGTTAATATCCCTGCCCTATCTGGGGCAGAGGTGCTTCATAACGGGTTGAACATCGCCTACTTTCTCGCGGGAACAATCGCAGTCATCGTGATTATCGTTGGTGGCATCATGTATGTGACAGCTGCCGGTAATAGCGCTAATATTACAAAAGCAAAGAACATGTTGCTCTATGCCGTGGTCGGATTAGTGATTGTTATCGCAGCCTATGCCATTACGAACTTTGTTATTGTGAGGTTTAACTAATGAAAAAACTGAGAAATATCGTTTTTATCCTAGGAATTGCCCTAGGTATCGGATTGACTGTCCCCGCTAGTGCATATGCAGCCGGCAGTGTGATCGCTGATCAGTGTGTAGGTGTGACTGACTCTGCGGTCTGTAAGGATCAAAACGCAAAACCATCTGACCTTATTTCTACAATCGTAAATACCCTGTTGTTTATCATTGGCGCCTTGTCGGTTGTCATGATTATTGTCGGTGGAATCTTCTATGTTACCTCTAACGGTGACTCTGGCCGGGTCACGCTGGCAAAGAACACAATTACGTATGCGATTGTTGGACTGGTCGTTGCATTCCTGGCATTTGCGATCGTTCAGTTCGTTATTACGAAGTTTACATAAGAGCTTACCCTTAACAAACGGCGTAATATCTGCTATAACATTAACAAGAGATTCTATAAGAAAGGAATATCATCAAATGAAAATTACAAAAAAAGCATTAGCTAGCTTCGCAGGTTCAACTGCGCTCGCATTGGTTGCTGTGTTTGTTCCAACAAACGCATTTGCAGCAACTGACCTACAGGGCGGTATCGACGCTGCGAAACCAAACGGCGCTGCTGGCACAACCACACTGTTTGGTGATGGATCAATCTTTAACACTATCGTGAACATTCTTTTGTTCCTTATCGGTGCTATTTCAGTTATCATGCTGATCATCGGTGGTATTCGTTACACGGTTTCAGCTGGTGACAGCGGAAACGTTACAGCTGCAAAGAACACGATTATGTACGCGATCATCGGTCTTATCGTTGCCTTCCTGGCCTTCGCAATTGTGAACTGGGTACTTAAAGCGCTTACTAACGCATAGATTAACCAATCCTTATAGAAAGAAAACTCCGATTCGTCGGAGTTTTTTCTTTGTCCCCTATTAATAATTGATATAAAAATAAGCTCCTTTTTACAGGAGCTTATTTCGTAATCAATAAAGATCGTAATCTATTAAGATTAATGAACTACTATTGGACTTGGATCTTCTTTGCTTGCTCTGTCTTGATCTTTGAGAAGCTGATAGTGAGAACGCCGTCTTTAAGGACTGCTTCTACTTCGTCTTCTTTTACATTAACAGGCAGTGCGAGTGTTCGGCTGAACTCCCCCCAGTAACATTCCTGGATGTGCCAGTTTGTTGCGCCGCTGTCGTCGCCGCTACTGAGTGTTCCGCTGATCGTCAAGATGCCGTCACTAATGCTGACATCGAGTTCTTCTTTGTTTACACCTGCAGTACGAGCTTTTACGACAAGCTTGTCTTCTGTTTCATATACATCAACAGCTAATTGGCCAGGAAACTCTTCTTCACTATCATCCCAAGTGTCGTCAGTTGCAGCTGGCGCTGGTGCGTCAGTTGATGAAAGGTCGTCGTCGCTCAAAAAAGCGGCAGCTAGTTCATCTTCAATTAATAGGTCTTCGTTTTGTTTGCGGGCCATGATATCCTCCACTTTCTCTAGGCTCATTTGACAAATAGTCCTTCGTATTATAACGGTCACGTTCACTATAATCAACCAGATACTTATGCTAAACGTAAAAAACACAATACTCGACAGCCTTCTTGCAGTGGTCGCTCCACACCTCTGTTCTGGTTGTGGTCAAATTGGGTCGACTTTTTGCGATAATTGTAAATATGACATCAGTGTCGAGCCGTTTTCGGGCTGTATTTTATGTGAAAAGCAAAGCCTTGTAGGGGTCTGTGATGACCATAAAGCTGCATTTAATCAAGCATGGGCTGTCGGGGTGAGAAGTGGTGCATTGCAGCGACTTATTGGTGGATTCAAATTTCGCAATATGAAGGCATCCTCCTATGATCTTGCCGACCTTCTTCATAGGCGATTACCGCAGTTTCCTGGGCTGACGGTGTTCGTCCCTATACCGACAACGTCCATACATATACGCGAAAGGGGTTATGATCATATGCTTTTGATTGCACAGCAGCTTGGACGATTACGACACTCCCCTGTTCAGCAACTATTGGCCCGTAACCACTCACTCGTCCAACACCGCGCAAACCGTAAAGACAGACTAGTACAGGCGGCAGCGGCATTTAAAGTCGATGGCATTATTAACCCTGGCAGTGTGTATATCTTGCTTGACGACGTTGTTACGACGGGCGCTACTGTCCAGCAAGCCGCTTTGGTACTAAGGAATGCCGGTGCGACGACTGTTTGGGTAGCCGTGACTTCACGCCAACCACTCGACTGATTACTGCGTATCTGTTAAAATAGCCAAAGTTCTTTCATCTGGAGGGGTCGCATAGTGGTTTAGTGCACCGGTCTTGAAAACCGGAGTGGGGCAACTCACCGAGAGTTCGAATCTCTCCCCCTCCGCCAGATTGAATATAAAAAACGACCGTTCTTTAATGAATGGTCGTTTTTGTTTGCGCGAATAAAGCGTTAAACGGTTGTGAAACCAGAGGTTGACCCAGGCGCCAGTGTATTTATGACGAAATTAATCGCTGCATAGGCAAGAAATGAGATAACAAGCCCGACAATTGCGTAGAGAACAGTATTTTTAGCAGCAGTGACCGCCGTGGAGTTACCCCCAGAGATAACATAGCGAAGCCCACCAATAATCAGCATAATAACGCTGAGTGCACCGACGATAAATAGTAAGATATTCGTTACTGTTGTAATAATTCCATCGGATCCAAATAATTCGGTCGGTTGTCCGTTACCTTTAGCGGCATTCATACCGTCAAAGACAGTGAGTGCAGATGAATCGTGAGAAATAAAAAGAGATAGAGCGAATACAAAAACAACCACGAGCAACACAGGGGTGAATGTACGTACAATTTTCATTTCGCTTGTCCTTTTAAATATTAAACAATTATATTTTAATTGTAGCAAATCAAGGTATCTAAATCTAGTGTCAACCTCTGTTTTATGCTACAATCGTTGAAGTCGTGAGCCTTTAAAAAGGTTCAGATTTAGAGGAGTACCCAAGTGGCTGCTGCGTGAAGCGCAAATTATAAGATGGTGAAAACCACCCCCGCGTTTTCTAGTCAGCCAGGTGGTTACGTGAAGCCAATCTCTAATTAAACAAGGAGGAGTACCCAAGTGGCTGAAGGGGATGGTTTGCTAAATCATTAGTCTGGGGAAACCTGGAGCGAGAGTTCGAATCTCTCCTCCTCCGCCAATTTTACGATCGAAATGAGTCCTGCTGTATCAGGGCTCTTTTCTTTTGGCCGAAAAAGTGAAAACCCCACACCGTTGTCATGGTATGGGGTTATGGGCGCCGGGATTTCCGACGACTGTGCGACAGATGCCGCTTTTGCTCGCTTAACCAGTGATGTCAAACCGAACACGGTCTGTCACCTCGATCTGAATCCAGATGTCTTTTTCGCCGTTGTGATACGTACCACCAAGAACGAGCGTGTCGTTGTCTCGATGTGTCTCACGAATGCGGAAATCGAATTCGATTCGGGTATCTGTTTCACCACGACGTGCGGTGAGTTCATCTACCTCTGTTGGTTCAGCGACGATCTGGAGCTTTCCTTCACGGAACCTGCTGGCTACGTAGTTATTGAAGTCTTCGGGAGCACTGTGCTCACCAATAACTTCATAATGTTGGATGGACAAAGCCAACCTCTCTTTTAAAGGGACAGAACGTACCTACTTTAGCATAAAACATAATTTTAGTCAATATGCTACTGCTTAGGCAACTTGTTCGACGGCGACTGTCTCGCTGTTGATCGCCCGTACGAGGTCGTCGTGTAGTGCGACTGCTCGCTCTTCAGCTACGTCCTGAGGAATACGGAAAAAGCCGTTAAAATCCCTATTTGACAGACGTGACCAGATGATGCGATCTGGGTTATATCCAAGATACAAGGCTTTGTCTTTTGCATGCTGGGCACGCACCAGGCTTGCCTTGATATCGATGGACACCATCGGGGAACCATTCATAGAAACAAACATGTCAGTACCTGCTAGGTCGTCTTCTATGGTTGCTTCTTTGTATTCGATATCAGGCATGTATCCTAGCATTTGTTCGAAGGCGATTTCGTGACTCATCCCAACAAGTACCTGTTTAACCTCTTCTTCAAAGTTATATGAGGTATTATTGTTGCCATTAATACTTTGGTTCATAGATAAAATGAATGACAAAACTTCATCAAAAGTTAATGAAGGGTTGGCGTCTACCATATCTTTCACCGCATGGTTAAATTCAGAAATTTTTCGAAGTGCGGGCAGTTTTTCCTTGTGGTGGGCGTGTTGGTGACGAAGTTCATGCAGCTGCTGAATACTGTCGCTAAAATCAGTCAGATGGGCGGTGACATTCATTGCGTGGCCTTCAGGCGTTAAATATCCACTCTCCTGTTCGCCGCTGAGCGCAGTTGCAGCCATTCGGATTGCAGCACGTCGTCGACCGCTATCGTCAAGATCAAGGGCCTCTGCCTGATTACGCGCGTGGACGTAGGCCTCACTCGTACCAACCGTGTATACGATGTGACTTGTGTCGAGGGGATGTTTGTTAACTTCGGTCATGTTTGTTTTTTAAGGTAACTTATTTCTATATAAGCATAATTGTTTTATAATGTCAATATGCTACAGGGGTGAGTGTTCAAATTTACAGTGCTATAGAATCGCTCATGCTATACTAAAATCACAATGAATCCCGATGAAGAAAAGCAAAATTACTGGGAAAATCCCGAAGAAGCGCAAGCTGAACAGGATGCGTCTGAGCAATTTGTGGACGAGGGTCAGCGTGAGGATGCCGTGTATAGTGAAGCGTTAGATCCTAGTGATACACCTGTCACATGGACTGCACAAGAATATGTTCATATTGATAAAAGCCCAATATGGTTCGTTGTTTTCGTGATTGTCGTGCTAGCGTTGATCGCACTCGACATTTTTTTCTTAAAGTCATACACGTTCTCTGTACTTGTGTTGGTGATGGCAGTTGCGGTGATTATTTACACTCGTCGTCCGCCTCGCATACTCACCTACGCCCTCAGCACACACCAAGGGCTGTATGTTGGTGAACATCTGTATCACCTTGATGAATTTAAGGCTTTTGGTCTGATCAAGGACGGTGAACATAACTCGATCATGCTGATTCCAAGGCGACGATTCTCGCCTGGAGTATCAGTCTACTTCCCCGAAGAAGCCGGTGAGCAGATCGTTGATATTTTGGGTAAACGTCTTCCGATGGAAGAATTGAAACTCGATATTATTGATATTGTTGTCCGCAAGCTCCGGCTATAACCCCTACCAGGACTAAGCGTGAGCATTAGCCTCGCACGGTTTCCTGTGCTACAATACGCTTTGTCCGTCGGTGAAAGCCACGAAAGCACCTTCTAGTTACAAAGATATAACTCGTTGTTCTTAAGACAACGAGTTATATATATGCACCTGTAGCTCAGCTGGATAGAGCGCTGCCTTGCGGAGGCAGAGGTCGTAGGTTCGAATCCTGCCAGGTGTACCAAACGCGAAATGATATATTTCTATCTGTTATTTTGTTTTGATATTTCAGACATCAAAAGCAAAATAGGAACAAAAAAAGACCTTTATGGGGTCTTTTTTTGTTTGTGTACTGTCATGTCTCGGATCTATCAAAAGGAGAGTCCACTGTCATCAATGGTCCTTTTGCTTTATGTGTATTAAATAAGTCAGAGACATCGGAAGATTTTTCTTGGCTGAATACCCATTTGTCGGCGTAACGACAGGTATATACGTTCATATGAAGTACGTGGTCTTCACTGCAGCCGAAGTCATCGATAACATATGCATCATCTATTAATAGCAACGCTCGGGTTGGTAAAATCGGTAATTGGAATACGGCATTAACATAGCCTACCCCCATAAATCTTCTTGGGTCACCCGGTTCCATGTAGTGCGTAACTGGGTTGTCTGAGGTTATGAATCGCATGGATCCACTAGTTATGGAAACTAATGCAGCTTTTTTTAACTTCATCAAAGTGAAGTATAAATCCTGAGCATTTTGCAACGTAGCACCAATGAAGTGTTCACTCATTGGGTCAAAGTCTATGTTCCCCTCCCCCTTAAGGAACCTATTTCGCACACGCTCAACAACATCTTTTTCGTACTTATCGCCTAACGCCTTTTTAGCATCTTCGTGGAATGATTCCATATCTGATGCAACAACTTGCATTTGCACCTTAGACATCTGCCCGTATGCTTCGGCTAATTGTTTTCTCTGTTGTAAATTTCTAGTGTGGAGATGTGCGATGTAGTAGTAAAGGTCACCTTTTTGATCTTCGGGTAAATCAATAAAACCATCTGGCAAACCGTCTAAAACCTTTAACATATTTGCGCCCTTGTCATCGATATCTGCAAACACATTCTCTAACTCGGCAGTTTCCTTGTCAGAGGTATCTTTATAGGTGTAGAAGTCTCTTTGTCCGGCAATCCCTTCAAGAGATGGTGAATAAGGCTCTCTGTTGATCTCGTAGGTCCATATCTGGGTTGGCTTATCAGTCCGTGCAAATCTTTTCAAGTAAGACTGTGGAACGAAGTGATGTATAGTCCTCAACTTGTCATCTGTATTAAATCTAGGGGGTGGTTTCGTCATATTTATATTTTAACCCTACTCTTCAATTATGGCCGTTCTAACTTCGTTGACTACGCCGTACTATGCAATGGACTCACGTATGTGGGTCTTTTTGTTTGTGCTTGCTGTGCTTAGGATTACCTGATAATATACACCTGCTCTCTTTGAGGTTAAAGGGGCGGGCAAGGAATCCCATTCGCAATAAACGATGAAAGTCGTTCAAATGAAAGGACGTGTGCATCGAATGCTCACGAAGAACAAGTCCAAAATTGGTCGTCGCCCCTTGATGATGGCGGCAGCCGGCCTGCTCCTCGTCGCTGGTGCCGTGGCGGGTGGAGCCGGGGCGGCGAACGCCACCACGGTGTACAACCGCCTTTACTGCGACCAGCAGCGTAACGCCTGCTACCAGGTCAACGGGGCGCACAACTCGTCGATCAAGAACCAGTGCTTCTGGCAGTACGGCGGAACGGTCGGCTACAACAATCAGTACCACGTCGCTGACTGCACTGCTGGCTGGGGGACTCCCATCTGGCAGTACGCTCCCTGATCGTCGTAAACACAAACCGGTAGTCTAGGCCAGTTTCAAAAACCTAGATGAAACCTCAGAGAGTCTGAGTAGGGACGACACAGATTCCAGGATGGCAATTAGCCAGAATGCGAACTGTGTCGTCCCAAGGATTTCCGTAGATGTGCTTCTATGCTGATGAGTCCAAAAGGACGAAAAGTTCAAAATATCAAATACGTCAACGTTTTAAGCATTACCTCAATTATGTTATTGTTAAAAAATGAATAAAACAAAATCTTTAAAGTTTAAGATTCTCGTACCAATTTCTGTATTTGCAATTCTATTAGGTGCTGGAGCTTTGACCTATAATCTTATGCATCATCAAGCTGCTGCTGATTCAAAAAAAATAGCAACTTTTGCGTTTGACGATTCCAAGGCTCCAGGATGGTACACTAGTGGCCCTATAGATTCTACAGATCAGGCGAATTCGAAGCCTTCAGATCCAACTACTACCATGATTGTCGGTCAGGGAACCAAAGACAATCCTGGAGGGGATTGTTTCGTTGAATTTTTCTATTATGGGAATAATTCTACAGACCCTGATACTGCATTGAACAACATGATAAGCGGTTCAAATACGTCGACACTCACGCTTAATCAAATAAATTCGCTACCACAAGAGATGAAGACCGCAAAGGGAAATGTAAGTTATCAACTCTACCAATACAATCAGACAGGATCGGATTCGTCACAATTCTCTAACGGGATAGAATTAGGTTACTTCAGGGCTGGCACAGGGTATATTGATGCTCGAGGATACTGTAAAACTGACGATGAACTTTCGGTGACGTTACCTGTATTCTCTGCCGTTAGCTTCAAGCTCTAGCCTTGGGGAGAATAAATAACTAGTATCTGAATTTTCGTTTATTTTGCTATGATTATCGTATGAAACAAGCAAAATCAGATGCGTTCTTTTATCAATCGGCACTAACGGTTTTAACCGCAAGTATTCTATCAGGAAATTTTTACTTGTTTTACTGGTTCTATAAACAATGGAAGACGGTTGGACTGAGTGAGGGAAAGAAACCCCGACCATTTATTGCAACTATTTTTAGCGAGTTTACGGCATTTGTTTTGTTCAAAAAAATCTGGCAAGCTGCACCCTTAAAGACGGTGAAAAACAAGCAGGTATATCTTGTTCCGGCGATACTATCGCTCGTACTGACCATAGTGGTTACTGTTGTCTCTATACTATTTATTAAGGATACGTATGTGTCGGTGCTGCTTTCGTTTGGCGCAGTAGTTGTTAACGCGGCATTGTATTCGTGGGTGCAACGGATCATTAATGCTACCGCACCAAAGAACACCTTCGCGTCAAAGAAACTCCACCTAAACTCACCAGAAATAATATTCCTTGTTGTGGGTTTCGTCGTCTTTTTTAGTAACGTTCCCGCCCTTTTGTTTCTGCCTAGCCCAGATACGATAATGAGGCGTACCGATGATTTTCAAAAAACAACGGGTATACTCGGTGAAAAATATAAAGTGCTTGATACCGCATATTCGCAGTGCGCCCGTGATATTGATGCGCGTTACAAAGTGCTCGATACAGCCAACGAGGTTGCCGTAGATACGTATAACAAGGACCTTGGTTCCTGCCAAGATGTCTTAAAGCAACGTGACGGGATTGGCGCACAGATTAATCAGCTTTCAGCACAACTTATTAAAAGTCTGTTCGAAAAGTAATCCCTGTTAGAATAGACAAATTGGAGAGGTGCAGGAGTGGTTGAACTGGCCGCTCTCGAAAAGCGGTGAACCGCAAGGTTCCGAGGGTTCGAATCCCTCCCTCTCCGCCAAGAATAGTTCCCCGTGCAGGGGCTTTTTTATTGCGTTACAATAAACCTATGCAAGATTCTATTTTTACAAAGATTATTAAGGGTGAAATCCCCTCTCACAAAATTTACGAAGATGACGACGTGTTCGCTTTCCTTGATATTCGTCCCATAACGCCCGGCCACACTTTGGTAATTCCGAAAACGCAGGTTGAGTTTGTCTGGGACCTGGATGATGAGCTATATACAAAGCTAACACTAGCTGCTAAAAAAATAGCGCTTCACATCCGTGAAACGCTGAATACTGAGTACGTCGGTGAGCAGATTGTCGGTGTTGATGTGCCACATGCGCATATTCAGCTCATTCCTTTTACGAACGCAATTGATTTTCACCGAGAGGCTGACCAATCTTTAGAGCCTGATCACGCTGCGTTAGCTAAGATGGCTTCGTTGCTTTCGTTCTGAGCTGCTTTTAGGCGCTCGATATAGCCAGTAAGTCCTAGATTGGCAACGCTGACCGTATAGAAATCCCGTTTAAATGATTCGACGCTAAAATCGGAAGCGTCACCGGCTTCTAATCGCCTATTATCTGCCGCGTCGGTCACGTACACAGTCGGTCGTCCATGTGAAAGCGTGAGTGTTTTACGAACGTTTTTGTCGCGATGATTGAGATCACGGTGTTCGAGGGCGATCGTAAACACGCTGCGCATTGCCGTAAAAGCAAGCCGGTCGAAGGTCCGCATGGCGCCATTCTCGAATTCCCAGAAAATTTGTGAAGCACTCTCTGTATCGTGCGGTTTACGGTTTCTCATGTAAGCGAAAATGATCTCATTGTCTACTTGGCCTTGATTGGCGACATCATAAAGGTGTTGAGCTTCAAGAGCTAGGTTTTTTTCGGATTCGGGGATGTTTATTGTTTTAAACAAGTCCGGATAATGTAACTTATCGGTCATGGTTACCTCCAGCATAGCACTAGCAGTTTGGAAATCAAGCCCCAAGAAATTAAATTGCCGTACCTGTTAGAATAGCTGTATGTCGTTACACATCTTGGCCGTTGGCAAAAAACACGAAGACTGGGTTTCCGAAGGAATTAATCGTTACCAGAAGCGCCTAAAAGTGCCATTTATTGCCGAATGGGTACTTATGGCTCATTCGTCGCTTGATGGCCCTGCAGCGCGCGAGGAAGAGTCTGGACGTATACTCTCGAAGCTTCCTGCTTATGATTTTATTATCCTTTTGGATGAACGAGGGAAGGCACTCGATTCCCCGACATTTTCGGATGTATTGAAAGAGCAGTTGGATCACTCTCGAAAAGTGTTGATTATCATTGGTGGAGCCTATGGTGTGACAGATGAACTTCGGAACCGAGCACAGCTTGTGTGGTCGTTATCACCACTGGTATTCCCACATCAACTAGTTCGGCTTATTTTAATCGAACAATTGTACCGAGCGCAACAGATTACGCTCGGTGGTTCGTATCATCACGAGTAAGTTACTTGATGACGAGGGTATCGGCAACACCACGTACGAGAGCTTTTAGTCCTGAGTTGTAGGTGTAGCCTGCGACGGTATAAGCAGTAATTGTTTTGCCGTTTGTGTCTTTTTGGCTGGCGCTTGAGTCTGGGAAGATGTAGTTTCCGAACAATAGTCCATAGCTATCTTTATACGATACGTAGTAGGCTGTGCGGCCATTGATGGTGAGTGTTTCTTGATCAACAACACCGGGTGCTTTTGGGTCACCGTTCTGAATTGTCTTATTGAATAAGGTCACGACGTCTTGAAGTGTTCCAATAGTGCCGGTGTTACCTTTTACGGTAATGCGAGTCAGCATATCGGCGTTTGGCATATTGACGGCGGTGGTACAGTGCGCTGATGCATCGTCGTACTCATAGCTTGAAGGAATCGTATAAGTATAGCAAGGCGTCGTCACGGTCGTTCCGTCCGAAGAAGTGCTGGCAGTCTCATGTTGCTGTGTCGTCTTTTGTAGCTCATTTGCCCTTTGCGTAATGCCGTTGTAAGCAACCAATGTCACCGCAAAGAGAACGGGGATAAGAATGAGGGCGACGCCACCAGTGATGATACCTGCGAGAGCTTTCCCTTTTCCTGGGTGATGCTTCGTGAGCACGATAATACCAAGGACAACAGCAATAATTGCGGCAGGAATAGAGATGAAGACGACAATACCGAGGACGAGTGCGACAATACCAAGGATCATCGACCATAGGCTGAGTGTCTGAGAGCTGTGAGGTGTCTGCGGCTGGGTTGCTACCTGGACTGCAGGTTGGATAACAGGGTTATTTTCCTCTGTTGGAGTTGGTTGAAATGGAGGTACGGGTGCATCGTTCATAGGGTGTTCCTCTTGTGTTTAGTATCCCTAGTGTATCGTAGGGCGTTATCTGTCGTCAATGTGCAGTCAGCACTATATTGACAAAACGTAAAGCTTATGCTATCATTCTATCTGTAACGTATCAATAAAACAAAAACATATGCCACCAATCATAAACCCACTACCATTCGTATTCATCGTCGCCACCGCCTTTGGTGTGGTGATGCATGACACACAAGTTGACCATGCCGCCTCTGTGGCTATTGTAACCCCTGCGAACTTTTCTGATTTTGCCGTTGCAGATGCAGCCTCTAAATCAAACGAGCATGTCCACGTTGAACGGGTAGCTGTTAGTAACCAGGGTAGTGCGACGCATCATGAAAACGTTCCAAAGACACAACCCCGTGACGATCACAACCGATACGTGCAGGTTAAAAAGCACGTTATGAGTGGTGGTGATAATGGCTTATGGCCTTCGGTCTAGCTTCATTCGTCTAGAGTCCACGCTCTAGATTTTTAGTACTTCGAGTTCATGTTGAAGCCGTAAGACAACGGCTTTTTTCTCTTCTAATTGCTGCTTTGTCTCGGTAACCAGTTTCTCTGGAGCCTTTTCGACATAGTTCGGATTAGACAGGCGACCTTCGAGTGCTTGAATGTCAGCATGTGTACCAGCAAGGCGCTCTTCGAGGTTCACTTGGTGTTCTGAAAGAGTTTCCGCAGAGACATCCAACCAAGCAGCGCGGCCACTGACGGCAAGACGCAGTCCTTTTGGTTGCACGGCGCTAACGACACGGTCAAGTTTTGCCAGACGCTTGATGAGACTCTTGTTGTCCTCAATCAAACTGTCGTCTTCGTAGAGGAGGCCATACTTTTCATTACCTGGAAGCGCTGTAATAACGAAGCGAGCTTCGGTCACTAGCTGTTGCACACGACTAAACTCACCTGCTGCGATCTCGTTAAAGTCGATGATTTCCGGCCATGTTTCACTGATCAAGAGGCTATCGTGCCACTGCAAAGTTTGCCAGATAGTCTCTGTGACGAAAGGTGCAAACGGATGCGCTAGCTTAAGGCTGGCATCAATCACCCATGCAAGGAGTGCGGGGTTGTCTTGGTCTTTTGAGGCCTCGATATACCAGTCGGCAACGCTGTCCCAGATGACGTGATACATGGCATCGCTGGCTTCGGCGTAGCGGTAGCTGTCGAGGGTGCGTTCGATGGTCTCTTTGGCAGTCTTTAGTTCACTAATAATCCAGTGGTCGGCAAGTGATTTTGCAACTGGCGCCTCTGGTGTGTAGTCATCCCCTAGTTTGTTTTCGATGAAACGAGCAATGTTCCAGAGCTTATTGCAGAAGTTTCGCCCCGCAACGATGCGATCTTGGCCGAAAGCTTGGTTTTGACCAGCGCTACGGTTGGCGATAAGTCCAAGGCGCAGTGCGTCAGACCCGTAAGTAGCGATAGAATCCATTGGGTTGATGACATTGCCTTTGCTTTTGCTCATTTTTTGGCTGTGCTCGTCGAGGACCATGCCGTGGAGGTAGACGTCCTTAAAAGGAACCTTGTCAGTCACGTAGAGACCGAGCATGATCATACGTGCAATCCAGCGGTCCAAGAGGTCAGTTCCGGTTTCCATGAGACTGGTTGGGTAGAAACGAGACAGGTCACCGCCTTCTAAGGCTTCTGTGGTGATAAACGGCCACTGACCACTGCTAAACCAGGTGTCAAAAGTGTCTTCTTCACGGCGGTAGGTCTTGCCCGCTACTTCAATTGTTTCTTCGGTAACAAATTCATCAAAGATCCAGTCAGATTCATCCTCGACGTTTTGGAATGCAGGGATAGGAATACCCCAAGGGATTTGGCGCGAGAGATTCCAGTCGCGAATGTTCTGAAGGTATTGTTTGAGAATTTGTTTGCGGCTTGCTGGGTAAAAGGTGATCTCGTCCTTCTCGAGTGCTTCGAGGGCACGCTTTGCAAGCGGCTCCATACGCAGGAACCACTGGTCTTTTATGAGGGGTTGAATCGGCAGGCCACTCTTGTAGTCATAGCCAACGGTGTGTTCGATTGTCTCTTCCTGACGGATAAGATCTTTAGCTTCGAGGGCTTCGAGGGTAGCTTTTCGTCCATGATCGACGTCGAGGCCTTTGAATTCCTCTGGGACATTCATCATTGTGCCATCAAAGTCGATGACTTGGATGCGTTCCAAGTCGTGGCGCTTCCCTACTTCAAAGTCATTCGGGTCGTGCGCAGGGGTAATTTTGACCGCACCGGTACCAAATGCTGCTTCGACGTAGTCGTCAGCGATGATCGTGATCTCTCGATCTGTCAGAGGTAGGTGTACTTTTTTACCGATCAAGTCTTTGTATCGTTCATCGCTCGGATTCACCGCAACAGCAGTGTCACCAAAGAGAGTTTCTGGCCTTGTTGTCGCAATAATAATTTCACTCATGCTACTGTCTTGGCCTTCAACAAGTGGATACGCAATGTGCCAAAGGGTTCCCTTTTCTTGCTTGTGGTCGACTTCGATATCGGCATAGCTGGTTTGGAACTTTGTGCTGTAGTTAACGATGCGTTCACCTCTGTAAACAAGTCCGTCATCCCATAGCTTTTTAAACGTTGAGTAGACGGTTTTAATTACCTTCGAGTCAAGGGTGAAGACAAGTTTTTCCCAATCGGCGCTGACACCGATAGCACGAAGTTGGAGCTCCATATTACCGCGTTGCTGGTCAACAAAATCCCATACCTGGCCGTAAAGCTGTTCACGGGTAAAGTCGAAGCGACTCTTGCCTTGTTTGCCCAGTTCTTTCTCGTAGACGACCCAGGTTTCAAACCCAGCATGGTCTGCACCAGGGATATAGATGGCATCAAAGCCGCGCATACGCTTGTAACGGACGCTAATGTCCTTGAGTCCCATATCTAGCGCATGACCGATATGGAGGTTTCCGTTGGCATTAGGGGGCGGCATAACGGTACTAAACGGCTCCCCTTTGCCCGATGGTTTAAAGGCACCGCTCTTTTCCCAGAGGGCGTAAATGTTTGGCTCGTATTCGTTTGGCTCGTAAGCTTTTGCTAGCTTCACAGACTCTCCTGTTTTTCTCTAAAATCCACGTGAAATGTTTAATCTTTTTTTCATAATTCACGTGAATGTATCTTGGGTTCAGTATACCATAACCCCCGTTACATACGGTTCGTAGTATAATGGGAAAATGATTGAGCTTCAAAAGTGTACAGATAAAGAACAATGGGACGAATATGTACTAGAGCACAAGGGGCATCCCCTACAACTTTGGGGCTGGGGACAAGTAAAAGCAGCCCATGGCTGGACCGCTGAACGCGTCTTTGCGTACGATAGCGAAGAAGAAGACAAGATTGTTGGTGCTGCTCAGATTCTTATACGGAAACTCCCTTTTCCTCTGCGCTCGTTTGCCTACATTCCCCGTGGACCTATCGGTGAAGAACGATTCAGAAATGAATTTCTCGAGAAGCTCGCAGGACTCGTAAAGCGTGATTACCGATCTGTCGCGTTATCTGTTGAACCAAATAGTTTTGAATTTGACGCACCAACTGGTTGGAAGAAATCTTCAAATAAAATCCTTTCATCAGATACGATCTTATTAGATATTGCCAAGACCGAGAGCGAGCTTCTGGCTGATATGGCGAAGAAAACTCGTCAATACATCCGAAAATCTGCTGCCGAAGGCATTACGATTAAACAAGTCCACACTAAGGATGAACTGATAGAGTGTCTCCGTATTTATCGCCAAACTGCCGATCGTGCGAAGTTTAATCTTCACACGAACCAGTATTATCTTGATGTTTTTAACCTTTTAGGTGATCACTCCCCTATCTTTGCCGCATACCTTGAGGGAAAGCCAGTTGCATTCCTTTGGATGGCGATCAGTGCTGATACTGCGTACGAGCTATATGGGGGCATGAATGAGGATGGTCAACGTTTACGAGCGAACTACGCACTGAAGTGGCATGTCATTCGTAAGGTGAAAGAATGGGGTCTTTCACAGTATGACTTCGGTGGTCTGGTTGTTGGCGGTGTTTCTATCTTTAAACAAGGCTGGGCAACTGAAGAAACGTCCTTTGCGGGGACGTTCGACGTGGCATTATCCCCTACGTATCCTCTTTGGAGTAAGGGGCTACCGAAGGCTAAAGCAATCTTACAAAAATTACGCCGTTAATTATTGATCTTCAAAGACTTCATTATCTTTGGGAGCAACAGGGTGTCCTTCTGGTAAGGGGGTTCCAAACTTCTCTAACCGCATTTCATCAGTTGTCTGTGCATTGGCAAGTCGTTTAAAAGTATCGGCGTCACGTCGGTGAGCAAGAATAACATCCAGGGGTTGTAACAGGTCTTGGCCTTTTTGCGCCGCTTCTGCCATTGCTCGGAGGTAAATCTCACGTGTATTAATGGGGATGACTTCTGCTTTTGTTTCTGGCATTATTACTTCGATTGAACTCATAGTGGTGTGACTATCCTGTTTGTTTTTTTGTGTATCTAACGACAATATAGCATAAGCTTTACATATTGTCAATACGAGGGTTTATGCCCAAGCAGTTTTTGTCATTGAAAGACTTGGGATAACCTCAAGGTCGACAGGGGCGGTTGGCTGTTTTTTCTGTGCATAGTAATATCCAAGCGTGCCGATCATTGCGGCGTTGTCAGTACAAAGGCTCATCGGTGCGTATTCGATAGGGAGAGGGAGTCGTGCGGTTAATTGGCGACGAAGTTCTTGGTTGGCGGCAACACCTCCAGCGATGACAACTGAGGCGGGGGAATACTCCTTGAAAGCAGTTTCGGCTTTATCAACGAGTGTTTCAACTGCGATACGCTGGAAGCTAGCGGCAAAGTTTGCCTTCTGGGTATCGTTTAGAAGCGCTGCAAGCTCACGTGAAGGAAAAGTTGTGTCGACGCCTACTTCGTGTTGAACGGCGCGTAGAACGGCTGTCTTGAGGCCAGAAAAGCTGAAATCATAAGCGCCTTGCATCTTCGCCTTTGGAAAGGTGTAAGCGTAGGGGTCACCATCGAGGGCGGCTGTAGCGATAGAAGGACCACCAGGGTAGGGGAGTCCGAGGATTTTTGCGACTTTATCAAAGGCTTCTCCGACAGCATCATCCTGTGTTTGACCAAGCAGTTTGTAGTCGCCATGGTCTTTGAAAAGGACGAGTTGTGAGTGACCACCACTGACGATTAAGGCAAGCATTGGAAACGAGGGTTGCTTTGAGGGTAGTAACAGGTTAATACCGTTTTCTTGATCAGTGACGAAGTTGGCGTAAACGTGTGCTTCGACGTGGTGAATAGGATAGAGTGGTTTGTTTTTCAGGGTGGCGAGCGTTCGTGCGGCCAGTGTACCAACTAGGAGTGAGCCGATAAGGCCTGGTGCATAGGTGACAGCGATGGCATCAATGTCATCCCAGGTAAGGTGTGCCTCTGTTAAGGCTTGGTTTATGACGGGGTTGATCACTTCAATATGACTTCGCGCCGCTACTTCTGGAACAACGCCACCGTAAAGGGCGTGAATATCTATTTGAGAATTAACAACGTTTGATAGAAGGCGGTGCCCATCTTCAACAATGGCTGCCGCGGTTTCATCACAACTACTCTCAATTCCAAGAATTCTCATCTGTTACATTATAACATGATGAACTTTTTTATGGTCTGCCTTGCTCATTACTGAGAATAAACTTAGAGTAGATACAGAAGTTGAGAGAAGAAGTAGGGAGGGTAGAGTGAAGGCGTTTGCTGTTGTTTTAGTGTTGTTTCTTTTTGGGCTCATAGAGGCTGGAGCCGTCTCTGATGTGTTGGCATCTGGAGGTGTATCGTGGACCGAAGCTGCCCCAGTAATAACAAAAAGTAACAGCTTGTCGGCCTATCCATACAGTAGTTGCTCTACGTATAGACAAGATATAACGATCGTTGAACTAGGGGCTCCGAGGAACGTCTGTGTTTACGGCGATGAGCGCCTAAAAATTGGAACCTTCACGGAGAATAATAGCGATAGTGCGGTTGTCGAGTTTCCGTATAGCAATACGATGCACGTACTGGAAGGGGTATGCACGAGCATATGTCGGTATTCGGCAGATACTGACGTGCTGGTGACACAGCAACAAGTCAGCCAGTTTGGACGTGGACTCGTCGTATTTCGGCACGCCTCTTCGCGCATAAAACAACTGATCGTATCGAATTCAGTAGTAAGGTATGTCTTTGATACTTCTCATCCCGACTACGAGATGAAGAACGACGCTGGACGCTATGTTTGGACACCTACTTTCAGTATCTCGGCCAATGGTAGGTGGGTTGTCGCGGAACTGTACGACCAGGGAACTGTGACCCTTGATCTTGATACGTTGACGGCGCGTCAGATAACAACAGATGGCTATCTTTACGGTCGCGGCATGGATCCAACCGAAGAGTTGGCGGTTTCAAATGATGGAAAAAGCGTGGCAGTGACTGGTCAAAATGCTGGACTCCATGTGTTTGATGTGACGAGTGAATGTGGTCAGCAACTAGTTGGTGACCTGACACGACTCAGCACGACAATGAACTGTCCTTCAACCGATCTTGGGGTAGGAATAACTTTTCCGAATTTTGCATCTGCTCATCGACCGCGCTTTTATGGCGACGGGCATCAGCTAGAGTTAATTGTGAAAAGTTGGGTGGCAGGCACGCAACGGGTAACCTTCGTGACACACGGAACGCCGATTGCGCATCAATTGAAAATCTTGTCTTTGGGCGACTCGTTTACAAGTGGAGAGGGGGAGACTGATGATAGCTATTACGAGCCTGGGACAAACCAAGGGTTTGATAAGTGTCATGTCAGTACCCGTGCATACCCTGGATCGATCGCAAGGGGGATGGGTGTGAATGACGCTGATGCAAAAAATCTGGCGTGTTCTGGTGCGAAGATCGGTGACATTATCGGACCCGGTGATGAGTATGAAGGTCAGGCGGGACGTTTAGGAGCCGCTAGCCTAAGCTTGTCGGCATTGCAGATTCTGGCTATGAAGGAACAAGCTGTCGATAATTTTCAGCCAGGAAGAGCTTTACAATCGAATTTTATCGAACGCTATACCCCCGAGATCCTCACGATTGGTGTTGGAGGTAATGATGCCGGGTTGATGGGAAAGTTACGGACGTGTGCAATGCCTGACACGTGTGAGTGGGCGGAGGGCGCAGGTTTGAAAGAGACGGCTGGAGAGATTCGGCGATTATACGATACGCTTGGATCTTTTTTCTCTACGATTGCTGATCAGGTGGAGTTTTCACGTGTATTTATTGTCGGATACCCAGATATTATTGAGCCAGACGGACGGTGTGATTCGGCGACGGCCTTTTTGATGGATCATTCCGAAAGGGTATTTATACAAAATAGTATGCACTATCTGAATCAAGTTATTCACAGCGCAGCTGATAAGGCAGGCTTTGCTTATGTTGATGTGGAGCATAGTTTCGACGGGACAAACCTATGCAGTAGCACCTCACCAACATCGATGAATAGTGTGCGAATTGGTGATGATATTGCCGTGATAGACGCACTGCCGATGCTCAAGATTATCGGTGCAGAAACATTTCACCCGACACCGTATGGACACACCCTGATAGCAAACACGATATTGTCGGAGTATCCCGGGATGACTCGTACCCCAATGGATGCAAGCACTCTTGATATTGAACCGTCGCCTTACTGGCAAGTTGATGGTCTTGCGGCGGAACGATCGGCTTTTGCAACAGATTTTGCCTACGCGGACACTGGGGATGCACAGCACGTCACAGTGCAGGTGCCAGATGGAACGTTGCAACCTGGTTCTATTGCAACAGTAGAAATTCATTCTGAACCGATGCGACTCGCGACATTTATAGTGGATGAACAAGGGGGTTTGCACGGAACTGTCACTCTCCCGGCGTCACTTGGAGAGGGATTTCATACCCTGCACCTACTGGCGATGAATAGGGGTGGTAATGACATTGATATGTATCAATTTGTCACAACTGGAGAGTCGGGTGATGTGGTTACGATGAGTGATGGCGATAGTGGAGACGGGAGTGATATTGGCTACCTTCAACATACGCCGGATATTCCTACGGTTGTATTACAACAGGGAAATGTGGGTGACCTATCGAATCTTGCCAATGTGCTAGGAGTTCATACAACTGGTGGAGTCGGGCTGAGTGTACAGAAAATTGTATCTCCAGCCATTGCCTATCTACAGGAGAGTGCGCGATCTGTAGGCTGGGTGTTGTTCGGGTTAGCGGTACTGATCGCCACTGGTATATCGACGCTTTGTGCGATTCTTGTTTCGAAGCGGTGGGCGAAACCCAGCTCTTAGGTATAATGGCTGTATGGCATCACTACGAAAGATAGTAAAAACACTCATACCAACAGGGTTGTTTAAGAAGGTGGAGCCGTACGGCCACCTTGTGGAAGCAGTACTGATGAACATCCGTTACGGATTTCCCGGAAAGAAACTGCGCATTATTGGCGTTACTGGAACGAATGGCAAGACAACAACATCTTTCTTGATTCACCGATTGCTTCATGAAGCGGGCATTAAAGTTGCTTTACTAACAACAGTTGCGAACGGGATTGGTGACAACATTATTCCTCAGTCGGAACACATTACAACCGCGCAAGCAGGGGTGTTGCAACGCAAACTTCGAGAATACGCCAATGCTGGTGTTGAATGGGTTGTTGTTGAAACTTCAAGTCACTCACTTGCGCAGCATCGTGTATGGGGTGTGCCTTACGAGATTGCAGTCATGACAAATATCACGCATGAACACCTGGATTATCACGGAACATTCAAAAACTATGTTGAGGCAAAGCGCCGTTTGTTCAAAATCGCGAATAAACATGGACTTCGCTACGGTGTCGTGAACAAACAAGACCCAAGTGCTGATATGTTTGTAAAAACTGTTGCAAACTCGACAACATATGGCATTGGAGTGGGTGAATTATCAGCGACGAACGTAAAACTTGCTGCAGACCACTCGTCTTACAAGGCTACGATTGACGACGACTCTTATGACATCAAGGTCAATATTCCTGGTGAATTCAATGTCAGCAATAGCCTTGCTGCGATTGCAGTCGGACGAAAGCTAGGCCTCTCAAAAGCCGAGATTGAAAAAGGTATCGCCGCGCTTGAAGGTGTGCAAGGACGAATGAATGTCATTAACGAGGGACAAAAGTTCCAGGTTATTGTCGACTTCGCGAGTACGCCAGATGCATTTGAGCGCTTTTTTGAAAGTGTTCGGCCACTCACGAAAGGTAAACTGATTGCTGTATTCGGTTCTGCTGGGCGGCGCGACGAAGCGAAGCGACCGGTACAAGGCCGCATTACCGGACAAAACGCCGATATTGTTATCGTGACAGAAGAAGATGATCGTGATATCGACGGTAACCAGATTATGGAAGAAATTGCTGTTGGCGCCAGGAATGCTGGCAAAGTAGACGAAAAAGACCTGTTCCTTATCTTGAACCGTGAAGAAGCTATTGGATTTGCAATGACACAGGCAACATCAAAAGACGATGTCGTGGTATTGCTTGGAAAAGGTCACGAGTTGACCATCGAACGCGCCGACGGGACATATCCTTGGAATGAAGCCGACGTTGCCCGGGCGGCGTTGCAGGCTTTCAAACAAAGCAAGTAAACCGAGGAATCAGTCGATCGTGAGTGTGGTGCAGCGAATATAACCACCACCTTTTGCCAGTTCGGCAACTTCTGGTGTTAAGACTTTGAGGCCGCGAGCTTCAAGTGAAGCTTTTAATTTCGGTGCATGTGCGCTCATGATGACCGTTGCACCGGTTGAAACAAGATTGCAGGCAAAAGCGCGCATCGCTTCGTCGAGTGATACTCTTATTTTTTCAACACCATCGAATTCCGCTAATATTTTCTGACTTTTCGCGGTAAATGCCTCGGGACAATAGGCGATTAAGCCCTTTTTGTCATCTTCGGGGGCTTTGATGATAGAGAGTGCTAGGTCAATATCGTAGAAAAAGCTGTCAGCCCAGCCAGAAACGGCGTTATTCATCGGTACGTTGTCATCGTCGAGTTCAGGGACGGTTTGTAGCTGAATGCGCTCGTAACCTAACTTTTTTGCAGCGAATGCTTGGGCTTTTTCGTCGCTTCGGTAGCCTTGGCCACAAAAGAGGAAGTTACCACATGCCAGTGCGTCACCTTGACCACTAAACTTGAGGCCTTTTGGTACTTCGATCACCGTTTTACCGAGTTGTTCGAGTACTTGCTTGGCGTAGGCTTCTTCGGCCTTACGGACATCTGGTAACCGCGCAAGAATTGCTTTGTCACCACGCACTAATGCCCAGTTAGCAGTGTATACGCCGTCCTGGCTGTCGATAGGTGAGGGGACTGCGGCTATGATTACACCAGCGGCAGAGAGTGCCTGAGTAATAAAGTGATGTTCTGAAACTGCCTTGGCGAGGTCGACATTTTGATCATCGTAATAGGGGTTAATGGCCTGCTCGGCGCTAAAATGTTGGGCATCAGACATGAGAACAGTACGATTGATAAGTGTCATTTTTGGAATCCTCCGGGTTTTCGTCTCTATTTTTTAATAGTAGTAATCTTTAGTGCGTTTGTAGTAGAAGTGGCGATAGATGCGTTCACCAAGTTTCGTCCATGCATTGTACCTGACAGGGCTAATCACTAGGTCATAACAGCCAATATAGTCGGTGACGGTTTTGTTGAACGCAGTTTTGAACAATCCGATACCGTGATGGGGGTGGTCGGGATTGTCGAGTTCGTCACTAGGTGGAGAACCACAGAAATCGTGAATGAGCGCACCGTGAGATTTCGCCCATTCGATAACGTTCCATTGGAGGAAGTGGCTTGCGCCGTAGGTGGTTCGTTTTCGAATTGAAGCACCATCTTTGTAGGTACTTTTTGTGCCATATACCATTGCGTAGGCACCAGCAACGATTTTCCCTTCGAAAGATGCAAAGAATAATTGCCCGTATCCCGTCTCGGCGAAGTGCTGCCAGAAAGCCTTGTAGTAATTATAACTACGAATACCGAATTGACCCTCGGCGGTTTCGCTGAGAAGTTTGTACATTATTTTGCAATTCTTATCTGTTGCTTCGACGAGTTCGACTATGACGCCGTCACGCTCGGCGCGGCGAATAGCGTGGCGACCCTTCTGTGGAAGGTTCATGATAATGTCGTCGAGCTTTGGTGTAAGGTCGAGGGTAATGGTGGATGGATTAGGGATAATTGGCGCAGCCTTTTTTAATCCATGGCGCGTCAACGTTGGTTGTTGTGTTCGAGGCAACTCGGTTTCGATACGAATCACGAAGACGCCGCGCTTTTTCGCGAATGGCTCAAGAAGTTTTAATGTATCAAATAGGGCCTTAGAACTAGTGACGTTTGGACCTTTTGGTAGATACCAGAGTTTCCCGAGTGGGGGAGTGTTCTTTTCAAGGACTGTTACTGCAAGCTTATTCACAAAAAGAAACCGGTGTTTGTAGCCACCGGTTTCTTTTTGCTGCGCATATTCATAACTAGAAAAAACGTTGCCGCCATCTGGATTTTTGAGAATGTGAGCATCCCAAGTTGAGATTTCTTCAGAAGTGGCAAAGCGTACAGACATTACATTAATTGTACCGTACATTGTGCCCCGAATGAAGCAGTTAAGCTATTAAGCTGTTGGCGCTTGGTTATTGCGAGAGAGGTAGTCGATTTCTTTGATGATATCAAGCAGGGCTTCTGCGCGGCGAGTCTCGTCGGTAATGCCCTGAGCTGCTGCGTGAGCGGGTGCAATCAATGAGCTATCGTCGGTGCTACGAATGAGCATAAGGTAGGTGTCGAACTTCTCTTCAGCAGGAAGGTCTACCTTATCGATAAGTGGGCGAAGTTCGCCAAGTGCACTTTTCTTGATGCCTTCAAGGTCGGTACTTGCAGGAGTTGCAGTAAAGGCTGATTCAGGTGCAGGTGGCACGAAAGAAGGCTGGGGAAGTTCGGCCGGTTCTTCAATAGGAGGCAGCGTAGGTGTTGGGTCAGGTGCTGTAGTCGTTACAACAGGTTCTGGAACGTCAGGAAGTACGCCTGCAAGTGCTTTTGCAAGTTCTTGATCGTCACTAATTGGTTGTTGCTGTTCGTCCTGCGGAATAATATCCATGCCCACCTCTAACTATTATGCTTATGCTTCGTTAAAAATACTGTATCATAGATTCAAAGGGTAGGGCAATACTAGTGAATGATACTTTAGATAACGAAAATATTTTGGCGCAACGAGACCCCGAAGGGGCTTTAAAAGTTGCCGCAGAGCAGTTCACGCAGGCGTCTTTTGATGCAGTCGTAGAAAACAAAGAAAACGATGGTCGTGACATCACAAGTATTGTCGTGACCGGTATGGGTGGATCAGCGCTTGCTGCATTGCTTGCGAAAGTTTGGCTGAAAAACGACATTACGATCCCATTCGAAGTGATTCGTGGCTACGACTTGCCTGCATACGTGAATGCGCACACCTTGGTGATTGCCAGTAGCTATTCTGGTAACACAGAAGAAACAGTCAGTGCATTAGGACAAGCCAGCAGCAAGGGCTCGCAGATCGGCGTTATTGCATCAGGCGGTAAGCTGATTGAAATCGCCAGTGGTTCTGGAATCGCTCATGTGGCACTTCCTACCGGATTACAACCGCGCATGGCAGTTATCTATAACCTTCGTGCACTCCTCGCACTATTTGAGAACTTTAGTATCGTGGAAGGCAAGTTGCAAGAAATTGAAGCATTGTCACAATGGCTTGGCGAGCAAACGACTGCCTGGGGACCTACCGTCCCAGCCGAACGGAACTATGCCAAGCAACTCGCCAAAGAAGCTGTCGGTAAAACGCCTGTCTTTTATGGTGGTGCAGTAACTGCGCCTGTTGCTTATAAATGGAAGATCAGTTTTAACGAGAACGCCAAAAACGTCGCGTTTTGGAACGAATACCCAGAATTTAACCACAATGAATTCCTCGGTTGGACCTCACATCCAGTCGAAAAGCCATTTGCCGTTTTTGATCTGATTAGTCAGTTGGAGCACCCACAGATCATAAAGCGATTCGAAATCTCTGATCGACTACTGAGCGGTATGCGACCCAAAGCAACGGTCATTAACCTTGTTGGTGACTCAGTTATTGCGCAGTTGCTGTGGGCTTCAATCTTGGCTGACTATGTCAGTATTTACGTCGCCATTCTTAACGGCGTTGACCCAACGCCTGTTGAACTTATCGAAAAATTCAAAAAAGAACTTTAGTGCTTCGTTGGAAGTTGAAGGATCGTCTGGCTAATCACATCATCGAGTGAATCGTACACTGGAAGCTTTAGTTCGTTTGCCATTGCAACAATATGCCGCTCACCTTCACCACCAGTGGGGGTATAGTCTGGGTCAAATCCAAGAACAAGGGGAAACGGTTGAAAGTCGTACCAACCGTAGGCACGATTTACTTCGTTGCGAGTTGTTTTTGCGTATGAACGGCCTTTTTCGTACGGGAGTGAAAAGTCTCTGGCTGCAAACCAAAAACTAGCAACGCCAAGCTTGTTTGCCCGCCGTAGGTGATTTAATTCCCAAAGGACTTGCTCGTTGTATTTGAACTCGTCGTGAGATTCGGCGACGCGACGAGGGGAGGCAATGTGGGTGTTGGGAAGTTGATCAAGGAGTTTTTTGGCAGTAGCAGTTTGCCAATCTGGCGATCCCTGAATTGGCCCAGCCAGAAATACGAGTGAGCTATGACTGGGTATTGGATTATCAGAGGGTGGTAAGTGTAGCCGTTCATTCATAGTTTCATAATAGCATCAGTCGTACTGGCGTAATGCATCGATAGGATCTTTTCGCGATGCACGAATTGCAGGGTAAATTCCGAAGAGTGTTCCTATGACTAATGAAACACCAATGGCGATACCGCCAATTTCCCAGGTAAAGATAGGGAAGAACGGTAGGAAACTACTAATAGCGAAGGCGAGGACGTACCCGATAATATAGCCACCAATACCCCCACCAATACTCAGTGCTAGTGATTCGATCAAGAACTGCGCAACAATGTCGCGGTTGCTTGCCCCGAGGGCTTTTCGGATACCAATCTCGCGTGTTCGCTCGGCAACACTAACGAGCATGATGTTCATGATGCCGATGCCACCAACCAGTAGTGAGATCGCCGCAATTGCGGTCGTCGTGCCTGCGATGGCAGTAAATAAGCGGTTGGTTGGTTGTGCGATCTGATCACCAGATAATACCGTAAAGTCGGCTTCACCTAGATGATTTTTAAGGAGTGCTTTATTAATAGCAACAATGGCTCCACTCAGGTTGTTGATCGTATCGGTTTGTACATCGATTTGTTGAATCTGTAGTGAGCCTTGATTGAGTGCTTGCCCAGCAGCTTGGCTGATAATAACCGATTCGTCAAAATCGACACCATTGTAGTTGATCGGGGTATTTTGTCGTTTCAAGACGCCAATAATCGTGAAGGCCTGGCCTCTAATTGTGACGTTCTTACCGATTGATGCTTCGGTGCCAAAGACGTCGACAGACAGTTGCGGGCCAATCACGGCAGTGTATGGGCTAAGGTTCTCATCGAGAAATTGCCCATCTTGCACGGTGAGGCCACCAATGCCTGCGAGTGACGGAGTTGAGGCGATAATTGCTGTATTCACCGGTGCGCTCGATTCGGCCTTTATTGCGCCAGACAGTACCATCATCGGTGCGATGACTGAGACGTGATCGATTGCCCGGACGGTATTGAGGTCATTAACGGTCAGTGTACTGGCAGCAAAATGCTGTGGAGCGGGGAACTGTGCCAAGTCTTGCAACGGTGATTCGGACTCTGAACCAGGGCGTATGACGGCGATGTTGCCACCGAGTGCATCCACTTGGTTGCTGACGATTTTACTTGCACCACCGCTGAGTGAAAGGATTGTTGTGATGCTTGCAACACCAATCGTGATCCCGAGCATCGTTAAGTTGCTGCGCATACGATTGCTGCGGAGTGATTGTCGTGCGTTTTGGATGTGGTTGAGGAATAGGAAGCGCATTATGCTTTTACTCCTTTCATTTTTGCTCTACGGCGTCTCTTCATAGCTTTCCCCAACGGGTTCTTTTCATTGGGATCTTTTTTACGGTTTGGTGTGGCCGTATCTGTGTCAATTTTACCGTCGAGCATCGTAATGACGCGACTGGCATAGGTCGTGAGCCGTGGATTGTGCGTCACCATAATAATAGTATTGCCGCGTTTATGTAGGTCGGAGAGTTCTTCCATGATAATGTGACTCGACGCTGAGTCGAGGTTACCTGTCGGCTCATCAGCGAGGATAATCGAAGGATTGTTGACAAGTGCACGAGCGATTGCGACGCGTTGGGTTTGCCCACCAGAGAGTTGGTAGGGCATATAGTATTCACGTTCACCAAGATGGAAGTTGTGCAGAATCGTACTAGCCTGCTTGAGACGGTTTAATTGTGTCGTTCCCTTGTATACAAGTGGCAGCGCAACGTTTTCGATAACGTTGAGGCGGGTGATAAGGTTGAAATTTTGGAAAATAAAGCCGATTTGCTGACTACGAATACGTGCCTGACGACGAGTACTCAGGCTTGCGACAGGGTTGTCTTCTAGGTCGTATTCGCCCTCAATCTTGCTATCAAGCAACCCAAGAATATTTAAAAGTGTTGTTTTGCCGCAGCCGCTGGGACCCATGATAGCGATGAACTCACCCTTACGAATAGTCAGGTCGATGCCGTCGATTGCGTAGTGCTCGGCATTACCAATACCAAACCTCTTTTTGAGGTCTTTGAGAACGATGACGGGTTCAGTTTTAGGTTTCTTTGTATTGTTAGCCATTTCCTCCATTATGAGAGGAGAGCGCTTGCGATACAACCGTAATTATGGCGTGGAAATGACAACCCTTTAAAAGCAGACGGCTGATATACTGAAATGATACGGAGAGGTGGCCGAGTGGTTGAAGGCGCACGCTTGGAAAGCGTGTGTGCGAGTGATCGTACCGTGAGTTCGAATCTCATCTTCTCCGCCAAACATGAGTATTATTCATTAAAGTCTGCAATCGCAGGCTTTTTTGTTTTGGTCATGCTTGCCAGATTTGATCATTTGCTTCATAACTATTTGCAGTCACCGCAGATCGTGGGGCCCCTGGGAACAGGGTTGGCCCCGATTGGGGTGAGCTATGCCATTTACACTCTCACCAGTGTTCGGAACGTACATCGACTGGAGCTCTGTTAGGGCTGGAGGTCGTGAGCACCTCAAAGTCACCGTCGAGGAGGGTGATTGGTACTACTTCAAGCTCGAGCAGTACTCAGCCGGAAGTGTTAAAAACCCTCGACTCGTCTTGGACTGGAACGAAGCACCCAGTCGGCGTCTCGCAGAGCTTATCTCGAAGTGCCGGTCTACAGGAGCACTTTCCACGGATGCGTTCACTGACGAGCAGATAGTAGAATTGTTCCGGTTTCGACTCGCAGGTGGATCGAGAGAGAGCTGGTCGAGTAGCTCTCTTGAGCTTGGCCGTCCACTCTGGACAACGGTGCTCAAGGGTGGTTCAGGCCAAGGCACCTTACTACCAGGAGGCCGAGTGATCGGTATCGAATCGGTTACATCTCGCCCACGACGCCCATCCAAAAAATAAGCCCGCACCCGTGGATGAAAAGACCCGGCAATTTGCCGAAGAGTCATTCAACCGCAGTGTCGGGCTCTTTTCATGCATTTATTCTTTGACTAGCTTCTCTACTTGGTCTCACAGACTTTTGTTCCAACGGTTATGTCGGTAGTGCTGCCAAGAAATTATTTGTCGGACTAGTATTGTTTTAACCTAGTTGTTTAGTCCAATCTTCAAGATATAAAGTAATTCTGTCGATTTCACGGTCATCAAGTGTATTCATGTGTGCAATAACGTTTCTTGAGGATTCAAGATCGCTTAGCCGACTTGCGACCCATTGCATATCAGGGAAAAGGTCTTCAAAATCCGCCCAGTTTGATTGGATAATTGTCGATAAATCGCCGAAGTCTGTATAAAAAATTTCACTAGCACCTCTTTGTACGTGCCATCTGTTGTCGCCTTCTTTTGCACGACGTGTTTCTACTTTCCTTTTTGTGCTTGTAGAAACTTTTTCTTCCCACCATTTATTGCCGTGAAGCTCTAGCATACGATCTGTAACTAATTCACGTATGGCATTTTCTAAACAGAAAAAGGCCATATAGGCGGGTAATGAGCGCATCGCAGCCTTCCTGATAGTCGAAGAGAAGTTTTCGAGTGGCATGATTCGCTGCAAGGCACCTGGATCTGTCGCAGCTCTTACAGACACGCCTTCAACCTCAAGTTCATCCAGGCGTGACTCAACAGACAAGCCTTTAAATAACCAGTTTCGAAGGTCGGGCTTATTAATCCGCAAGCTCATCATTAATAGCCCGAAAGATTGCTTTATATACAGCAACGTCAGACGTAGCCGGAAGGTGTACGTGAACATCATGCCTTAACGTCAATGAAGATCCACCTAGTGACAATGGGGGCTGTTGGCTGATTGTACGCGTTGCCTCGTTCTCTTTTTTACTGTTTATTTCCTCTAGGTCTTTAGTGACCGGGATGGCTGGCTGCTCTTCAGAAGTTGAGAAATCAGCTAAGTTACAGATAGCCTTAAAAGTTGTCGCCATCTTTAGCGCAACGGTATCACCTTTACCTGTTAGTGACCTAAACATTTCCGTGAGTTGTTGCGTTGTTTTTGTGTCTGCTTCTTGATCGGCCATAAAGACTTCAGAATATCCTTCTTTGATACCAAGCCCCAGGACTGCGTTTCCTCCAGTGCCTTTATATTGGTTATAGCGATCCGTTGGGGTACCGTCTTCGGTGAGAAATTTCAAGTATTTTAATTGTGCGACAATACCCCTGTCGCCCGAGCTCGCAAAACCAAGACTAGATTTTAGGAACTCAACTGTAAATTTAGGCGGAGTGCCGGCAGTTTTGATCTTTGCAAACATAGCTGGAACATTCTTTACACTCATCATATATGGTGGCGGCTGCATAGTCATTATCTTTAACCCTTTACTATTAAATGTTTATATTATGCGCCCACCTCAGTTAGCGTGGCAAGCATGAGCATATCTTAATTACGGACAACACTTTTATTAGAAAGTCATACTATTGAGTAATGCTTTAGGTTGAGCTCTCAGGCTCCCTTGCGGCTATTAGACTATTTAAACAATTAGAAACACTACGCTACATATAGCGTCCGTTTTTAATTTACAACACCATCCATAGTTTTAAAGGGTAAAATACCGCTTATGCTGCATGTAGTCAAAAAAACCCCACAAAACGCTTGAAAAACTATATGTGGGGGCATATAGTCTTACATAAGCACTACATATGTAGTACTGACATCAAAATACACATTTAGCAAGTTTAGAACGGTTAACCGAGTGATCGGAGTTCTTCTTGCACCCCTTGAATCATCTTCATAGGGGCACTCGGGAGGTGGTGTGGATGTCACCAAAAAGTTCAATAAACAAAATAAGTAGCATAGGGGAATTCAATGAGCGCAATCACAGTGGTAAAACGCGATGGCACCCGCGAACCATTCGACGCGAACAAGATCAACCTTGCATTGGTAGAGGCAAGTGAGGGCCTTCCAGACCAAATCAGCAAGGTCGTTCAAGTTGCATCAGAACTTCAGTTAACATTGTTTGACGGCATCACGTCAGAACAGCTCGACGAAGCAGTTATCCATACGGCACTCCAGAACGTAAAAGATGATCCAGACTTTGACATCATCGCAACTCGGCTCCTACTAAAGAACATTTATAAAAACATCCTTGGTGAATACACCACTGCAGAAGAATTAAAGAAGCTGCACGAAGACAAATTCACCGAATACCTCAAGACAGGTGTTAAAGAAGGACTTCTGGATGAGCGTATGAACGGCAAGCTGTTCGACCTTAAGAAACTAGCAAAAGCTCTCGATCCTTCAAAAGACGGACTATCTAAATACCTGGGTGTGGTCACGAACAAGAACCGTTACGCACTGCGCAAGCAAAGTGGGGGACCAGTTGAGGTTCCACAGTTTACTCATATGCGTATTGCGATGGGACTCAGCTTTAACGCCGAAGACCCAACGGCGTGTGCACTCGACTTTTACGAGCACATGGCTAACCTCGACTATGTTCCTGGTGGATCAACTCGAGTAAACGCTGGTGGTTCATTCCCACAGCTTTCAAACTGTTTCCTTATTGAAGTTCAAGACGACATGGAATCAATCGCAAAAGGTGTTCGCGATGTCATGTGGATTGCTAAAGGTACCGGGGGAATCGGAATCAGCTTGAACAAGCTCCGAGCAGCGGGGTCTCCGGTAAAGACGACTAACACAGAGTCGACTGGCCCTATTCCATTTATGAAAATGATCGACACGGCACTATTTGCTGTCTCACGTAAGGGTAAGAAGCAAGGTGCAGCAGCACTCTATATGGAGAACTGGCACATGAATTTCCCTCAGTTCCTTGACCTCAAGCAGAACTCTGGTGACCCATACCTTCGAACTCGTCTTGCAAACACTGCGGTGTTCATTAGCGACGAATTCATGAAGCGTGTTGAAAAAGACCAAGACTGGTACTTGTTTGATCCAGCCGATGTAAAAGACCTTCCAGAACTGTACGGCGCAGCATTCTCTGAAGCCTACAAGAACTACGTCAAGAAGGCTGAAGCTGGTGAAATGCGTGACTTTGTAAAGACCAAAGCTCGAGAACAATTCCGTCAGATTCTGATCACCCTACAGGCAACAAGCCACCCATGGCTCACTTGGAAAGACACAATCAATGTTCGGGCACTGAACAACAACACGTCAACGATTCACCTTTCAAACCTATGTACAGAAATCACGTTGCCACAAGACAAGGACAACACGGCAGTGTGTAACCTCGTCAGTATCAATCTTTCAGCACACTTAAATGCTGACAAGACGTGGGACTGGGATCGTTTGGCCGAATCAAGCCGTAGTGCAATTCGTCAGCTCGACAACCTTGTCGACATCACAAACACTCCAATTCCAGAGGCAATGCATTCTAACAATCAGAACCGCGCACTGGGGCTTGGCTTCATGGGCTTCACGGATGTGATTGAAAAGCTTGGCTTTAGCTACGAATCTGAAGAAGCATACGACCTTGTCGATCAAATTGCTGAGTTCATTAGTTACTACGCAATCGACGAATCGGCTGAACTTGCCAAAAAGCAGGGATCATACCCAACCTTCAAGGGAAGTGGCTGGAGTAAGGGAATCCTTCCTATCGATACTATCGATGAACTTGCTGCTGACCGTAAGGTCAAGGTTGAAGTAAACCGCAAGACTCGCCTCGACTGGGACAAGCTTCGCATCAAGGTCAAAAAGGGTATGCGTAATGCAACACTGATGGCGATTGCGCCAACAGCGAACATTGCGCACATTGCCGGAACAACTCCTGGACTTGACCCACAGTTTGCACAGATCTTCTCTCGTGCAACATTGAACGGTAAATTCCTCGAAGTGAACACTAACCTTGTTCACGACCTAAAGGCGCTGAACCTTTGGGATGATGTGAAGGAACAGATCTTGATCGCTCAAGGTGACGTTCAGAATATCGACGTCATTCCACAAGCACTTAAGGATGTGTACAAGACGAGCTTCCAACTGAGTCCGTACGCCTTCATCGAAGTAGCGGCCCGGGCGCAGAAATGGGTTGATCAAGCGATTAGCCGTAACATGTATCTTGAAACACGAGATATCGATGACATGGTCGCTATCTACAGCGCAGCATGGAAGCGTGGACTCAAGACAACATACTATCTGCACGTCAAACCTCGTCACTCTGCTGAACAATCGACGACCAAGGTCAATAAGGCTGAAAGTTTAGACGGAAGCGCACGAAAAGTTGGCTTCGGATTCGCGAAAAAACAAGAGGTCGGTGTATAGCCTATGGCAATCAAGACATAACACTCACAGCTACACTTAACCAACACAATATATAGTAAAAAAATAGGGGAATTCAGAAATGAACGCATCAACAATTATCAACGACACAATGACATTAGACGAAAAACTTGCAGCAATCGACGCTGCAATGGCGAACGCACAGTCACAAGCTGACGACGACGCACGCTCAAACGGCTTTAGCGCTGCAGCACCACTTGATCCAGCTGACTTAACAATGTGCGACAGCTGTCAGTAAGGGTTTGAATATGGCATTCGGTGAACAACTATTTGAAGACGCGACATTTGAACACGACGGACATCCAAGACTATTCGAGGATAACGAGATAATGGCTAAGGTTGCACTTATCCAGACTGTTGAAATAAACTAGGAGGAATATGGCAGGAATTTTAGGAACAGGTATTCAGGACGGCTTACTTTTGAAGCCCGTAAAGTACAAATGGGCGATGGACCTTTACAATCAGGCCGTGGCGAACACTTGGTTTCCAAATGAAATCCAATTAGGCCAAGACCTTTCTGACTGGAAGAAAATGAGCGAAGAAGAGCGCCACGCGGTGACGTTTCTAATGAGCTACTTTAACCCGAATGAACTATTAGTTAATAAAGCGTTAGCATTTGGTGTGTATCCTTATGTGAATGCTGCCGAGTGTCACTTGTACCTCGCAAAGCAGATGTGGGAAGAAGCCAACCACTGTATGTCATTTGAGTATGTCCTTGAGACATTCCCAATTGACCGCGAAAAAGCTTACGATGCACACATTGAGACCCCTTCGATGGCACGTAAAGAAGAATTTGAAACTCGCTTCATCAAGCGTATGACCGAGCAAACGCTCGACATTACGACAACCGAAGGCAAGAAGGACTTTGTTCGTAACCTGGTTGCTTATAACGTTATCCTTGAAGGTATCTGGTTCTACAGCGGATTTATGGTTGCATTGTCATTCCGACAACGAAATTTGCTTCGAAACTTCGCGAGTCTTATCGACTGGGTTGTTCGTGACGAGTCGCTGCACCTCAAGTTCGGTATCAACCTGATCCTGACCGTCCTTGAAGAGAACGAAGATCTTCAAACTGAAGAATTCGCGAATGAAATCAAGCAAATGGTAATTGATGGTGTCGAAATGGAAGAGGACTATAATAAAGACCTCCTTCCTAACGGTATTCTTGGGCTTAACAGCGACTATATCAACCAGTACGTGAAGTATTTGGCTGACCGTCGCCTGGAAGAGCTCGGATTTGAACCGCACTACAAGGTTTCAAACCCTGCGAAGTGGATGGCTGGTGCAAACGACACGTTGCAGTTGGTGAACTTTTTTGAAGCAACCAACACTTCTTACGAAGTGAATGCTGGCACACCTAAATCTGAATAAGTAGATTCGTTTTAAAAGAGAAGGCCCCCGAACGCATATCGCATTCGGGGGCTCTTCAGGTCTTGCGGCCTGGCGTGAGCTGATGCTCACTCTTTGTTCCAGTCGATGACCAGTTGTGCTTCCGGGTCGAGAACATCTGAGGAGGGAATCCTGAAGATGCTGTGCTCGTCGTCGTCATTGCTCGATTCGTCTTCGATATTCGAGAAGAACATCAGACGGAGCATGCTGCCGGCCGAGAGGCCGATGTACTCGAACTTCACGTTCTGCTTGCCGTTGGCCTGGGTGCGGGTGTATTTGGCACGGCGAACCTTTGTGGTGCCTGCGTAGTACTGTTTCTCCTGGGTAGGACCGATGAAGTCGATCTTGTAGGTCGAACCGGAGTCCGACTTGACGGAGATGGTGCTGCTCATTACTTTCGCGAGAGCGTCTCCGTAGCCAGGGCCGAACACGACATTTGGCAGGAGGTCTTCGGGGTTGTTTTCGATGATGAGCCGCAGATCTTCCGTTGCAATGGTGTGCTTGTGCACTTGGTCGAGGGGATCCTTGAGCTGTTCATCGAGCAGTTCCGTTGTCTGCATGTTGTATCCTTTGATCGGGGATGTCACACTGGTCAGTGAAACAAGCATATTATACCAATTATGTTCACTTATGTCAAAGGTATACTATACAAAATAAAGTATCGAATAGGGTATAATAAAAGGAATGAAAACAAAACTCGTTATTTTTGGAATTACCGGCGACCTGAGCCGACGAAAACTGTTACCAGCATTAGGGTCTATACTTGCGAGGGATGATCAAATATCGATTATTGGTGTATCACGCCGTGAAGTCGATGTACCTGCGTTGCTCGAAAGTTCTGTCGGTAATGACTCGTTTGCTCACCGCGTCTCGGTCTTTACGATGGATCTTGCAACACCAAGCGATTACGTGGGGCTGAAAGCGTTTGTCGACCTTCAGGATGATGAACAAGCACTTATTTATCTGTCCGTTCCACCAAGTGCCGCTGCAGACATTGTTGATTTCCTAGGACAAGCTGGACTGAACAGTCCAAATGTAAAATTATTGTTCGAAAAGCCATTCGGCTTTGACCTTGAGTCAGCTCAAGATTATATCAGCCGTACGTCACGGTACTTTGAAGAAGCACAGATCTATCGTATTGATCACTACGCAGCCAAAGAGATCGCCCAGGAAGTTGTACGGCTTCGTTCTCGACCGGGTCATGCCTGGAATACCGAAACCGTTGTTTCAATCGACGTCGTTGCAGCAGAGGCTATTGGGATCGAAGATAGGGCAACGTTCTACGAAGAGACTGGTGCGCTTCGCGACTTTATCCAAGGACATTTGATGCAGCTTCTTGCACTTATTCTGATGCCTATTCCTGACGATTTTGATGCTGAAAAAGTTTCAGAGTATCAAACTCAGGCGCTCGATGCCCTCGATCCAGCGAATCCACTGGAAACAGTTCGTGCACAGTACGAAGGCTATCAGGATGAGGTGAAAAACCCCGGTAGTCTGACGGAGACTTTTGTCAGTATGCTGCTTCATAGCAATGATACGCAGTGGAAAGGTGTTCCGCTCCGACTCATCACTGGTAAAAGCCTTCATACAAAGCAATCGTCTATTACGGTGACGTTTCAGGATGGCACTAATACGATCCTTGAAGAAGGCAAAGTGCCACTAGGTGAGGTGATATTCTCTGATGCTTACGAGCGCGTACTCGTACAAGCAATTGAGGGGAACAAGTCTATCTTTACAACAAGTCCAGAACTGCTACGTGCCTGGGAAATTGTGAAGCCAGTTCAGGAAGCTTGGAATATGGATAATGCACCGCTCAAGATATATGCCCCCGGCTCTACAATCGATCAAGTCACTTCGAATACTTAATAAACGCTATATATAGTGTAGTGACAATAATACAACACCCTGCATCTAGCGTCATGGGTTTATATGATGCTACAATAAAATCCCATGGAGGTGAAAACAAACATGGGAACAACACAGAAGTATATCTTTGTAACTGGGGGAGTTCTTTCGGGAGTCGGTAAGGGTATTACCGCGGCCAGTATTGGTGCAATACTCCAAGCGAAAGGCGTTAAGGTGTCTATTCAAAAATGTGACCCGTATCTGAACGTAGATGCGGGTCTTTTGAATCCTAAAGAACATGGTGAATGTTTCGTCACAAAAGATGGTGCTGAAACGGATCTTGATCTTGGTCATTACGAGCGTTTTTTGGATTTGGAATTAACACAGAAGAACGCAACGCTTTCTGGTGCATTGCTGAGCCAGCTTATTGCCGATGAGCGTGCCGGTAAATTCCACGGTCAAACGATTCAGCTGGTGCCGCATCTCACGGGCGCGATTCAGGATGCGATTGAACAAGCCGCCGATGGATCAGAAGTACACATCGTCGAAATTGGCGGAACGGTCGGGGACTACGAAGGCTTGAGCTACGTTGAAGCAATTCGTGAATTTGCTGGGCGCGTCGGTCGTGAAAACTGTCTGTATGTGCACGTCGTCTACGTTCCATTCATTCAGACCAGTAAAGAATTTAAATCAAAGCCGGCGCAGAACGCGTTGAATGATCTTCGTGGATTCGGTATCGTACCTGACTGTGTCGTGGTGCGAACAGATGATCCTGCACCAGTTGCGATTGCAGACAAGATCGCTGCATTTAGCGGTGTTCGAAAAGATGCTGTTATTTTACTTTCAAATGCCAAGACGGTGTATGAGATTCCTTTAACAATCGATGCTAGTGGTATTAATTCGGTGCTTGAACGGTTTACTGGCAATACAAAGAAGGCCGACCTCTCAAAATGGCGTGCGCTTGCCGATGCGCAAGAAGCAACCTATGACAAAAAAGTTCGTATTGGTATGGTGGCGAAGTATCTTGATAACGAAGACACCTATATCTCTGTCCTTGAAGCCTTAAAGGCTGCTGCGTGGCAGGAAAAGGTAGGGCTGGAAGTTGTTTGGATTAATGCTGAAGAATGCGATACGGCTGATTTTGAACAAATGGACGGATTATTGGTTCCTGGTGGCTTTGGTGGACGCGGTATTGAGGGTAAGATTCGTGCCGCGACGTATTCGCTAGAAACCAAAAAACCATATCTTGGTCTGTGCCTCGGGCTGCAAATTGCCGTTATTGCCTCCGCACGTCGGGCTGGTTTGAAAGATGCAAATAGTACTGAATTCGATCCAAATACCAAGCACAACGTCGTCTATATTATGGAAGGCCAGGCAGGAAAAGAATCAACTGGTGGAACACTTCGGCTAGGGGATTACACCGCTGAATTAGTCAAAGGTTCACAGGCCGCAAAAGCGTACGGCGCAGTTGAAATCGTTGAACGCCACCGTCACCGCTACGAAGTAAACCAGAAGTACCTTAAGGACATCGAAAAAGGTGGCCTGAGGATTAGTGGTCTTTCACCAGATGGTAAGTTGGTGGAATACATTGAAGCACCGGGCAATCCTTTCTTTGTTGCGACACAGGCACACCCAGAGTTTAAGAGTCGTCCATATCGCCCCCATCCTTTGTTTGTCGGGCTGATTAAAGCGGCCGCCGGTAAATAAGAAGGGCAGCCCTGCAATGGGGCTGTTTTTTATTACCTCTGTTATAATTATTCCCAATGGAAGAAAAAATTTCTCAAGAGATCAAATCATTATTTGATATCGACGTCCCAGTTCAATTGACTCGTCCCGAGCCAGAGTTTGGTGATTATGCGACAAATATTGCACTGCAACTTGCAGGACGCCTTCAGAAAAACCCTCGTGAAATTGCTGATTCGATTGCTGAACGACTCCGTGCATCCGGTGAGTATAGCGACGTATCAGTAGCAGGGCCTGGATTCATTAACTTCCGAGTAAGTAAGTCTGTGCTTCAATCGGAACTCGAGAGTATGAGCGTACCCGATTATGGTCGATCACATGCTTTTGATGACAAGGTAGTGATTACTGAATACTCTGACCCAAATCCATTCAAGGTACTGCATGCCGGACATTTTTATACGAGCGTTATTGGTGATGCCATCTCAAACTTAATCGAATGGGCAGGTGGCGACGTACACAGAGTTAACTTTGGTGGCGACGTAGGGTTACATGTCGGTAAAACAATCTGGGCAGTGACGCAGCAGCTAGGTGGTGAGTATCCCGAAAAATTAGCTGACGTGCCTGAGGATGAGCGTTCAGAATGGCTCGCAGCCCGCTACGTTGAGGGAACGCGTGCGTATGAAGAGAATGAACAGGCAAAAGCCGACATTATTGTACTGAACAAAAAAATATACCAGATACACACCGACAACGACCATGAGTCTGCACTTGCCCAAATATACTGGACTGGTCGTGAGTGGAGCTATGATTATTTTAATGCTTTCTATAAGCGCATTGGCACCTCATTCGAGAAGTACTACCCCGAGAGTGAGACGGCACCAATTGGTCTTGCAACTGTCCTTGAACAAAAAGAAAAGGGTGTCTACGAAGATAGTGAAGGCGCAGTCATCTTTAAGGGTGAACCGTATGGATTACACACTCGTGTATTCGTCAACAAAGAGGGGCTGCCAACATACGAAGCCAAAGATGTTGGGTTAAGCATCAAAAAGTGGGAAGAGTATCACTTCGATGAATCAGTGATTATTACTGGAAACGACATTACTGAGTATATGAAGGTGGTGTTAAAAAGTATTGAACAATTTCAGCCTGAACTTGCGAAACGAACACTGCACATGACACATGGAAATGTGAAACTAGCGGGCGGCGTCAAGATGAGTAGTCGTATCGGAAATTTCCTTCGTGCAGTTGATGTGTTGAATATTGCAGCTGACGAAAACGAAAAGATACAAGGGAATCGTGACGATGCGCCAGTACTAGGTGCGATCAAATATGCATTCCTCAAAAATCGTATTGGGCCTGACGTTATCTTTGATCCACATGAATCGGTAGGACTACAGGGGAACAGCGGGCCATACCTTCAGTATGCACATGCACGTGCTGTCTCGATTCTTGCGAAGTTGTCGGGTGATTATTTGAATGCTCAGACTGATGAGTTTGATGCCGGCGAGCGAAGCTTACTGGTAAAAATGACTGAGTTTGGTGATGTCATTGAGGCCGCAACTAAGCAGCTTGCGCCGCACCTTGTTTGTACATATTTATATGAACTTGCTCAGACGTTTAATAGGTTCTACGAAGCAAGTCGAATTGTTGATGACCCCCGCGAAGCCATTCGAGGTCGTTTGGTTGGTGCTTATGCTGGAATTCTAAAAAGCGGCCTTAACCTTCTTGGTATTCAAGCTCCCGACCACATGTAACTTGCCATCTCTTCTTTGAGGCGTTAAAATGGTGACTTATCGTGAGGAAAAGACGAGTGGCGAGGCGACGTCTCGACACTTCTTTGTTTCTTACGGTAGCAAGATATGGAACCGTTCCATATCTTTACAATTTGGAGGAAGAGATGATTGCAATGCTTCGACCTGGAGCTGGAACTCCTCGTACTGTTGATCGAGATCTCGATCAGGAGGCGAGTCTGCAAAGAAAAGATGAAGCCAGAGCCCGGATTTTGGGCAAGTTGATCCCGCTCGGCGAGATCTTCGGAACCAGGCGTGAGCTTCGCGAGAAGCTCGGACTTGGCGACATGAGCATGCGATTGTTCAAGAATGGGTGCAAGTATCTCGCCAGCCGCGGCAACGACGGTCAGTCGGCACCTCGTATCATCCTACAGTCTGTTGGTGAACGAGATCGCGGATGGCGTACAAATGACCCGCGGCCGTATCGTATGAAATTCATCGAGCAGTAGGCGATTTCGGTGGCGGGGTGTCTTCAGGGACACCTCGCCACCAGGCCACCTCTTCCTCCTTTTTTCCAAAATGCATTATGATAGATATATACAAACCGGGTGTGACCCATCTAAGGAGCGAACAATGCCGTCAAAAGCTAAAATAGCCAAAAACACGAAAGACAATACAACTGCCGCCAAGAGTGCGATAACAAAAGCAAAAAATACACCGATTAAAGAACCGAAAGTCTTCCTGCTCGCAAAAGAGGAGACCTCAAAACTTGTTGGTGCGGGTGCCAAGGAAGCTGGCGGCTTTATTACCTTTGTTCGTGAACAGGGTGTAGTTGGACTGGCCGTTGGTTTAGCAATTGGTACCGCAGCAGGTGCCGCGGTGAAACAAATCGTTGACGGCTTTATTAACCCGATTGTTGGGTTCCTTATTGGTGGTGTTGATCTCACCAAGCTGAGATGGGTGATTGTCTCAACGCACACTGACGGCACTGGTGGCCTCGTGCTTAGTTGGGGTGCAATTCTTTCAGCGATGATTACATTGATCGCCACTGCATTCGTGATTTACTGGTTGGTGCACATTGCAAAACTCGATAAGCTCGACAAAAAGAAAGCTTAATTTCTTCCGAACATATTTCGATCAGATTATACCTCGCCTCATAAGCGAGGTATACTAGTAGTATGACAAACCCAGCAGACTACAAAGCAAAGCTGACCGACGAACAGTATGACGTCCTTTTTAACAAAGCGACGGAGGCTCCTTTTAGCGGTGAATATGATCAGACTTTTGCCGAGGGTGAGTATGCTTGTGCTGCCTGTGGTACTGTTCTTTTTGATAGCGACAAGAAATTTGATGCGCATTGTGGCTGGCCAAGCTTTTATGATGCGAAACCCGGTGCCGTTGTCTTTAGTGATGATAGCTCATTGTTTACGAAACGAACCGAAGTCACCTGTGCAACTTGTGGAGGACACCTTGGGCATATCTTTGAGGGTGAAGGACTGGGTGTTCCGACCGATCAACGCTACTGTATTAATTCGCTCAGCCTGACGTTTACCCCAAAAGACGCTGAACAATAGTCATACAGGGTATAATAGAGACTAATGAGCAATAAAACGAGCAAAAAAATCCTTTGGATTGATTTAGAGATGACCGGACTTGATCCCGTAGAGGATCGTATTCTTGAAGTTGCCGCAATTGTGACTGACTGGGACTTTACGGAACTTGGTGTGTACGAAGGTGCAGTAAAAGTGCCGCATACTTTTATGAAAAAACGGATGGTTGAAGGACCTTCGAAGGACTTTTGGCTGAAGTTTCCCGATTCATATAATGGACTGATAAAGCAAAATGATGAAAAAGGACGGCCTTCTAAAACAATCGAGAAAGAACTTATCGCGTTAATCGATAAGCATTTCGATGCAGACGTTCCTGTACTGCTTGGTGGTAATTCAATCCATATGGATCGACGCTTTATCATTAATGGGTGGAAAGCGTTTGATGCACGCCTTAATTACCGTATGCTCGATGTCAGCGCATTCAAAGTTGTGTTTGAAGGTAAGTACAAAAAGAAGTTTTCAAAGCCAGAGAATCACCGTGCCCTTGATGACATTCGCGGCAGTATTATGGAACTAAAATATTACCTCGGAAAGGTGAAAGTATGAACCACAAGGAATTAGAAGAATACCTCCTGAGTTTTTCGAATACTTGGCTTGATTATCCATTTGGTGAAGGCACTGCGGTCTATAAAATTGGCCATAAGGAAACTGGTGAAGGCAAAATATACGCCATTATTCAAGAAGACAGTAAGCCGCTGCGCGTCAGTTTAAAGTGCGACCCTAACCTTGCCGAAACTTTACGGGAAAAATACGAAACAGTTGTGCCCGGCTATCACCTGAACAAAAAACACTGGAACACTATTATTTGTTCAGGCCAATTAGATGACGAAGAGATTAAAGACCTTGCTCGTCTGAGCTACAATCTTGTTGCCGGTAATCAATCGAACTAATCTGTCGCTGTAAAGTTTGCGAACGATTCTTGGGTTGGCTTGAGGTTATTGTAGGCTGATTCTAGGAAAGTCTTGAGCGCTGCATTGCTGGTCGATGTATAAATTTGATTCATGAGTGTCATGAGTGTGCCGAGTTGATAGGTCATTTCCCTTGCATAGGTTCGGTCAAAGACGGCATTGAGTCGTGCATCTTCTAGTCGTGCCGACAGGGCAGTGGTTGATTCTGAGGTGACAATGGGCTTGCTGAGTTTCTTGACGTTGATACCAGCCGAGGTGAGTGGTGCAGTAATATCACGATTAGTATTTGTCATGTAGAGGTTGAGGTTACTGTTGAGGCTACGCAGCTCGCTGCTTTTGAGGTTTGGTTGCGATGCAGTGACAACAGCCTGTGTGGCCGTCAGACGGGCTGAGAGGTGTTCGAGAGGATCTTTTTTACCACTGGCAACGTTACCTACAACGACCGCAAGGATGATAACTAACACGACGAGGGCCGCACCGATAATCAGTAGCTGCTTGATACCAAAAGAGAATAGGGGCTTTTTTGGCGCCTGTGGAGCTATTTGATTGAGATAATCAGTTGGAAGGTTGGTCGGTGCCGAAGGTTGTGGAGGATAGGGCACCGGAGCTGGTGCTTGAGGGGGAAATGGCCCTGGGGTTGGCGTTGGTGCCTGCGGCGGTTGATTAGGATACATACTGCCCCAATTTAAGCACAAACAATAACAGAGGTAAAGGGTGCTATAATAAGGCACATGCAGGACATGAAAGAGGAAGTCCGGTCTCGCCTCAATATTGAGGACGTTGTCGGAGAGTACGTTCAGCTCAAACGAGCGGGGCGTAACTTCAAGGGCCTCAGTCCTTTTACGGGCGAACGAACCCCAAGCTTTTATGTCAGTCCAGATAAAAATATTTGGCATGACTTTTCTTCAAATAAAGGCGGTGATGTCTTTAGCTTTGTCATGGAAGTCGAAGGGATTGATTTTCGCGGTGCCTTGGAACTACTTGCTCGTCGGGTCGGTGTCGATTTAGCGCAGTACGATTCTGCTGGGGCGCAGGAAATGGCAAAGCGCAAAAATCGCCTATACGAAATTCTTGAACTGGCGACGCAGTACTATCAGCAGAGTCTTTTAAAAAATCCACATGCTGTTGAATACGTGTTTGGCAAGCGAAGCCTGAGTAAAGAGATTGTGCAAGCCTTTCGTATTGGCTATGCACCGTCATCTGGTGATGCATTAGTTAATTTCTTAAAAGTGAAAAATTTTACTCAAAAAGAAGCGCAGGATGCCGGGCTGTTGAACCGTTATAGCGGCGACTTGTTTCGTGGTCGTATGATGGTGCCGTTGATGGACGGATCTGGCCGGGTGATCGGCTTTACTGCACGTATTCTGGAGGACGAACCAAACGCACCGAAATATTTGAACACGCCGGAAACAGTGCTGTATAACAAAGGTCGTCACGTCTTTGGACTGTCACAAGCAAAAGAGGCGATCCGTAAAGTTGATTACGCGGTCATCGTTGAAGGTAACCTCGATGTTGTCAGTAGCCACCAAGTCGCTGTGTCGCAAGTTGTCGCAACTGCCGGAACTGCCATGACCGAAAGTCACTTGAAAGCCTTGGTACGCCTCACGCCTAACGCTCGCCTTGCTTTTGACGGTGACGCTGCTGGACTTGCCGCGACGGAACGAGCAATTCCTATCGCACAATCGGTTGGTATCGACCTGACGATTATTAACCTCCCAGACGACGCGAAAGACCCCGATGAACTCATTCAAAAAGACCCCGCACTATGGCAAAAGGCGATTGATGAAGCCGAACCTGTGGTTGATTGGATTTTGTCACAGTATTCAAAACGAGAAGACTTAACAACCGCGGTAGGCAAGCGCAAATTTACCACTGCAGCCCTTCGTGTTATCCGTGCGCTGCAAGATCCGGTTGAACAAGAACATTACCTTCAGAAAGTCTCGACCTACACCGATTCATCAATGGACACATTGAAAGAGAAGCTCGCCGGTACTGATGAACCCGATGAAAAAATACTTAAAAAAGTTGCTCAATCAATTGCACCAGTCAAAGTTGACCCTAATGGGTATCAAGAGAATCTGCTCGCAGTTGCACTGATCGACCCAGCGGTCCGTGAGCTGCTCAAAGACGTACAACCAGATATGCTTGCAACAGATGAACAGAAAGCGGTGCTGGAATACGTCAAGAATAGTTCAGAACTCCTCGCAGACGTGCCTGCCGACTTGCAAAATTACGATACGTATGTGAAAATAGTATTATTAAAGGCCGATGCTCGCTATGGGGAGTGGAGTGACGAAGATCGTTACTTCGAAACTGCCCGCCTGGTCCGCCAACTGATAACAGAACACAAGAAAATCGCAAAAGACTCTCTGACAGCACAACTTCGAGAAGCCGAACAAAACGGTGAAGACGAACGTGCAGCCGAGATCAGACACCAGCTCAATGAACTTATAAAGGAGATACCTCGTGCCCAGAAGTAAGAAAACCGAAGAACCAATTATTGACGAAGAACTAAACGACGAAACCGCTGATGGTGCGCCAGTTGCTGGTGCACTTGTGACTGATATCGACGAACCAGCGCTTGAAGACCTCGAGGAAGAAGAAGTCGATGATAGTGAAGACCTCCTCAGTACCGACCAGTACTTTGACGATGCCAGTGATGACAGTGTTCGTTTGTACTTACGCGAAATCGGTAAAATTCCACTACTCAACGCCGAAGAAGAATTAGCCCTCGCTAAGAAGGTTGTTACTGGAGACAAGAAATCTAAAGACAAGATGGCCGAAGCAAACATGCGTTTGGTTGTTTCGATCGCAAAACGTTATAGCGGTCGTGGACTTGATTTCCTTGACCTTATCCAAGAAGGTAACACCGGACTCCTACGCGCAGTTGAAAAGTTTGACCCTGAAAAAGGATTTAAATTCTCTACCTACGCAACATGGTGGATTCGTCAGGCGATTACTCGTGCGATTGCCGACCAAGCTCGTACAATTCGTATCCCTGTTCACATGGTGGAAACCATCAACAAGTTGCTTCGTACGCAGCGTCGTATGACTCAGGAACTGAACCGTGAACCTACCATTGAAGAACTTGGAAAAGAGCTTGAAATGGAACCGGAAAAAGTTGAATACGTCATGAAGATCAAACAAGACATTACGTCACTTGACGCTGGTGTTGGCCGTGATGGTGACGATGAAGATTCAGTGCTTCGTGACTTTATCGAAGACGAAGATAGCGCGACCCCAGAAGAGTCAGCTGCTCAACAACTCCTAAAAGAACAAGTCCAAGCAATTCTTTCAACCCTTTCAGACCGTGAACAAAAGATCATCAAGATGCGTTTTGGCCTCGAAAATGGCAAGAGCCACACCCTCGAAGAAGTCGGACAGGAATTTGCCGTCACCCGTGAGCGCATTCGTCAAATTGAAGCAAAAGCACTCGCGAAACTTCGCAAGCACAAAGATTCAAAGAAGCTCCACGAATACCTTAACTAAAAGTAGGTTTCCGGCAATAAAAAACGCAGGCATGTCCTGCGTTTTTCTTATGCTTTCAAAACAGAGGTAGAGGTGCTACTATGACCCTAATGGGAGCAGAGCGACAACCACCGAGTTTTAGGCGCCGCGATCACGGAAGTGAACGTCGAGGTGTGTTCTCGGTGCCAGCGAATGTTGGAGTGCTTGCGTATCGTCAGGAACAGTCAAAGCAGGCAAAGGCAAAAATGCTTGCCAGGCGCCGCGAGATTGAACTGGCGCGTGCGGAAGAGCTTCAACGAACCGACCTAGGAAATAAGTCGTTACCTGCCTACAAACATAAACAAGAAATCGTCGCGAACATCGAGGCCTACAAGGCAGTTATTCTAGGTGGCCCAACGGGGAGTGGGAAGAGTACACAACTACCTCAGTACCTCTATGAAGCCGGTTACGACAAGACGATTATCCTCGTGCCTCGTCGTATTATTGCTGATGGTTTAGGCGAACGTATTCGTGAAGAATTTAAAGACCAGCTGGGCGCAGATGAATCAGAGAACCTTGTGGGTATCGTCCACGGTGAGCGCGTGGAACTACACGAAGACAACCATGTTTTGGTGATGACTCCGAACACTTTCAACCGTATGGAGAAAGAACTGAGCGAAAAGTTTGGCGACAAAAAAGTTGCGATTATTTCCGATGAGATCCACGAAGCTAACTTGTTCACTGAAATTGCCACTGGTATTGCGGCAAAGGCAGTGCAGGATAACGAACAATGGCGACTGATTGCCGCGAGCGCAACACACAACTCTGAAAGTTTGCAAAAATCATTCCAGACTCTCAACAAAGAGAGCTTCGTTCCGATGATCAACATCGAAGGTCGTCCTTTCGGCGTTGAGATGAAAGAAGAGCCGGGTGTGAATTTGATGGAAGCGTACGCAAAGTTTGGAAAAGATCACGAGAAATCGATGCTCTTTACGTCCGGAAAACGCGAGATCGATCACATTATTGATGAAACAATTGCAGAGTTAAACAAGACTGATCCGCTTGCTTCAAAAAATGTTGTGTTCCGAAAACTGCACGGCGAACTGAGTGAATTTGAGCTTTCGCACATTAACGATCCAGTTCCTGAGGGATCTCGATTGGTCATTGTTTCTTCACCGGCTGGTATGTCGGGTATTACGATTCCAGGTGTAACGTTGGTACTGACAGACGGAACGATTAACCGCCAAGAACTTGATGAAGATGGTATTCCAGGACTTGTCCGACATCAACTTTCGCAAGGTGAAATTATTCAGCAAATTGGACGTGCAGGACGCGACGTTCCTGGCGGTATCGGTATCATTGTTAACCCAACGACGGTCATGGACGACGAGCTTCGAAAACGTGGCAAGGAAGTGGAAATGCCTCAGATGGAGTATTTGCTATTTGCGGATCGTGAACAGCACGCACCGCCAGAAATTTATCACACCAACTTATCTCGAGTGGTGCTGAGCGTCGCATCACTTGATCGCCGATTTAGCGATATTAACGAGTATATTCCACACGCCGTTGCACCATCTGCGATTATTAACGCAGAGGAATCGCTTTCACGCCTCGGTGCGTTAAATGATGAAGATGCGATTACTCCGACGGGACGAAAAATGGATGCGTTTCCTATTAGTCCTGAACTGTCTCGTGGGCTGGTTGAGGCGAAGGAAGCAGAACTTCGTGGCGAACGAACAGCGATGCACCTTGCGCGCGCTGCCTTTATTGCTGCTGCCGTTGAAGCGGGTGGCCTTCAGGACTTCTCGGCCAAGAAGCCAAAGACGTGGCGTGAGCTAATCCGTCCGGATGTTAGCGACGACTTTGTTGCCCAGCTTGACCTGATGACACAAACGCAGGGACTTGATCAACTTGAGCCAAAAGAAATGTTCGACTTCATGGATAAGTATAGTATCCATCCAAAGCGTCTTGAGCGTGCCCAAAAGGTCACGCGCAAGATCCTTCAGGTGTTCAAGATGACCAAAGAAAACATTATTGTTACCTCACCGCTGCCCGATGAAGAAACATCACTTCGATCCGACTTTACTGCCGGTATGATTGATCTTGTCTACGAAGAAGCGGGCAAGTCATATCGCAAGACGCTCTACAAGAATATTCATGGTGATGAAACAGCGACACGTCGTGAGTTGAGTCAGCGTAGTGTCTCTGAGCCTAAAAAGGGACAGTTTGTTGCGGGTATTCCTCGTTGGTACGAGAAGCAATCAAAGGACGGCCTGCAGCGACACGACGTGATCGAAATGACACTGATGGTTGATCCTGTTGTTGTGGGATCATATGCATTAAAGAACGAGCTGCTCGTGGGACATGCACTCGCGCCACAAATGGACGGTGTTCAGGTGGTTGAACGTGAACAGATGCTGTTTGGTTCAATCCCTGTTGGAACTCCTGTAAAACGCACGACTGCGGATCTTATTCCAACAGCGAGCCAGGCACTTCTCGTTGAACGTACTCTCATTAAACCCGACAAGCCACAAAAAGCCCTTCGCGATATTGCCGATGAGCTAGAATGGTATCGAAACGCCTTCCCTGATGACATGCTTGCACACTACCGAAAGACAAAAGCACCAGAAGATATTACAAGTGAGACTATTGAAGCGCTCGTCGCAGAGTTCGCGAAGAGTACTCGTACGATGACTGAAATTGAGAGCCGTATTAGTGAGCACATTTTCCGTAAGAACATTACGATTAACCGCTACTTTGACGAAAGCGCGCGACGTGAATTGCAACGCCGCTCACCAGGTTCGATCGAAGTGCCAAACGTTGGTGTGCTTCGTGTCCTCTATAACAATGGAACACCGTATTTTACACGTAGTCACGGTTTGACTGAAGCTCAGTTCAAGCTTGCTGCACGAAAGAAACCGACACTTCCGGACGGAAGGGAAGTACTATTCCAAGTTGAGAAGCAGGGCGGTGGCAAAGAGCGCCTGAGCGCCGATCAACTCCTAGAACTCTAGTGACTGTACGACAGTATCAAGCTGATCGTAAAAATGATCTAACGATCCATTATTCATAATAAAAAAGTCGGCTGCAGCAATTGGGCCGCCTTTTTGTAGTGTCTCGATTTCGTGCGTGTCGCGTGCGGCAGAAATTTGTGGTGTCTGTGGGCGATCTTCGCGGGTTTCTAGCCAGTTGTAGCGCATATGTTTTGGAGAGGTAATTGCAACGACGGTTGTTTCACCAGGGAACTCATGTTTGATTGCTTTGTATTCATCCCAGGTGTAAATGCCATCGGCGATAATGCGGTGTTGTCCGGCATCCGCTAGGTCGTGGATTTGCTTGATGATACGTTTGACGACAAAATCGACACCTTCTTTTTCGCGTATTTCAACGCGGAACTTGGTTTCGTTATCTTCGCCTTTTTCGATACCAGCTTCGGCCATGGCTTCGTAGATGATGCCTCCAAAATATACTTTTGGAAATCCTTTTTCAGTAAAGTGTTCGACAGCAGTTGTTTTGCCCGAGCCGGTCAGACCGACAAAGGCGAGAATTTTCAGGTTTTCGTGTTGGCTCATACAGTCATTGTACCAGATATGGTGCTCGTGCTTGCCTCGAAGGTTGCGAAGCTCTACGATATTCTTACCGAGAACAAAAACAGGTAGATGTATAGGTACTAAAAGGGTTAAAACTGCTATAATAAGGCTATGAAACGGCTGGCAGTTATTGATGGAAAATCCGTATTTTATCGTGGGTATTATGCGATGCCTGGACTTGCGCTTCCAGACGGAACGCCAACCGGAGGTGTCTTTGGTTTTACATCGATTGCAATTGAACTTATAAAGAAATTAGAACCTGATTATGTCGCCGTTGCCTGGGACATTAAAGGGACAAGTGCTGCAAAACGCCTCGAAATTTTCGAACACTACAAAGCTGGTCGTACCAAACCTGCCGAAGATTTTTATGCGCAGCTGCCGATCCTGCGCGAAGTACTGGAAGCATTTAACTGGCCCCTTTATGAACTGGATCAGTACGAAGCTGACGACATCATGGGAACTTTTGCCGCCCAAGCCAAAGAAGATGGTATCGAAGCTTGTCTCGTAACGGGCGATTACGACCTCTTGCAATTGATTGATGATAATACTGGCGTCTACATTACTCGAACAGGCAGCACAGACCTCGTACGCTACGATGACGAAGCTTTTGAGAATAAGTACGGCATCAAAGTCAGTCAATTCGTTGATTACAAAGCATTAGTGGGGGATAGCAGTGATAATATCCCAGGTGTTCCGAAGATTGGGCCAAAGGCTGCCGAGAGCCTTTTGACCGCTTATGGTGATCTTGACGGTATCTATGCTCATACGGATGAGTTAAAGGGCGCACAACAGAAAAATATTATTGAAGGTAAAGACTCGGCCTACATGAGTCAAAAACTTGCGCGGATTTTTGTGGATGCTCCGATTAAAATCGATTGGGAAGAAACCAGTATTGAACGAACCTGCGTCGACAAAGTCCGTGAAGTACTGCATAAATATCAGTTCAACTCATTGGTTGCTCGACTGCCCAAGCACATGAAACACAGTGAAGAAGTGATTGAAGTGGAAGAACCAAAAGTAGAAATTGTCGGCCTCGAGATCACCCAGTGGCCGGATACTTTACGCATTGATGGTCCGGTACTGATTGATGTGATTGAAGATACGCTGTGGGTTTCAACGGACCAAAAAACAGTCTCTACCAAGCCGGTGAAGGATGTCGATTCGAGCATTTGGACTGCACTCGAAATGGCGACCGTTATTAGCTACGACGTGAAGGATATATATCATAAACTTGCGGCGCTCAATGCCTTTCCGCGCTTCTCTGACGTACATGATATTCGTCAAGGCGCCTTCCTGATCGATCCATTACTGCGTGATCGATCGGCTGCGGCATTGATTGGACAGGAAGACCCTGAACCGACACAACTGTTTGCTGGGCTATGGTCTGTATACGACAGCCAAGTTGCCTTTTTTGAGGCAGTGCCGAAGATCGCGCGTATCGCACATGACTTAGATTTCCCGCTGACGTACACACTTTTTCGCATGGAGTATAAAGGAGTCTTGGTTGATCCGGCCGTCCTTCACAAGATGAGTGATGAGCTGGGTGAGACGCACAAAAAGCTTGAACAAGAAATGTATTCAATGGTGGGATACGAGTTTAATATTGGCAGTCCAGCGCAGCTTTCAGAAGTGTTATTTACGAAATTACAACTTCCAACAACGGGTATTAAAAAAGGTAAGACTGGTTATAGTACCGGACAAGCAGAGCTTGATAAGCTTCGTGGTCAGCACCCGATTATCGAGCTAATCGAGCAGACGCGTGAGCTTGCGAAACTAAAGAATACCTATACTGATTCACTTCCGAAACTTGCCGATGAACATAACCGAATTCACACGACATTCAATCAAGATGTCGCCGCGACTGGTCGTCTAAGTAGCACAAATCCAAACCTTCAAAATATCCCAATTCGTACTGAATTAGGACGAAAGATTCGTGAAGCGTTCATTGCTGATGGCGATAAAGTACTGGTCAGTGCCGACTACTCACAATTTGAACTTCGTCTTGCTGCGGTGCTTGCTGATGATAAAAGTCTCATCAATGACTTTAACGGTGATGTTGATATTCACACAAAAACAGCCAGTGAAGTGTACGGTATTCCAATGGACGATGTCACAAAAAGTCAGCGACGTGATGCGAAGGTGATTAATTTCGGCGTGCTGTATGGAATGAGCCCACATGGTTTAGCGGCGCAAACCGGCATGACTTTTGGACAAGCCAAAGAATTTATTGATCAGTATTTTAAGCTGCGTGCACCGATCCGTGTTTTTATCGATGATACTTTGAAAAAGGCCCGAACCGAAGGCTACGTCGAAACCTATTTTGGCCGTCGTCGTCCGACACCGGATATTCAAAGTAGTAACTTTATGGTGCGGGCTGGTGCTGAACGGGCTGCTGCCAATATGCCGATTCAAGGTACCGAAGCCGATCTGATGAAACTTGCGATGATTCGTGTTGATGAACGGCTAGGGGACTTGGGTGAACAGGTTTTGCAGATTCACGACTCGATTCTTATTGAATGTCCCGAAGAGAACGCCGAAAAAGTTGCTGAAATCCTAAAAACAACGATGGAAGAGATTGCGCCAGAACTTGGTATTTCACTGCGTGTTGATGTTAGTAGCGGCAAAAACTGGGGAGATTTATAGTCATGGCAATAAAAGCCGTTATTTTTGATTGCTTCGGCGTCGTTCTTGATATTATGCGTGGCACCAAGATTGAACAAACAATGGAACTCGTCAAAGAATTAAAGGGTGACTACAAACTCGCAATGCTGACAAATGTGCCCAGCCGTTACTCGCTTGATCAACGGTTTCTGCCGGGCGAACTAGACGAACTTTTTGACGTCGTGATTGCATCGGGTGAAGTTGGATGGGACAAGCCTGCACCAGAAATTTATACAATGACGGTCGAAAGGTTGGGCTTCAAACCGGAAGAATGTTTGTTCATCGACGATATCCCAGCCTTTACTGAAGTGGCTGCAACGCTTGGTATCAAGACGTTTACGTATCTCAATATTCCCGAATCAATCACGGCAATTAAAGCACTGCTAGAAGAGAACAAGTAATGGAAGTCAAAGTAAAAAAGTTGCGCGAAAACGCAGTGCTGCCTGTATATCAAACAGAACACGCCGCGGCGATGGATATTCACGCATGCTTGGATGAACCCATGATAGTTGAGCCTTTAGAACGATTTATGGTGCCAACGGGACTCGCATTTGAGATTCCTGAGGGTTACGAAATGCAGATCCGTGCACGAAGCGGGCTGAGTATCAAGCATGGCATCACGATGGTGAACGGTTTGGGAACCATTGATGCAGATTATAGGGGCGAACTCAGTGTGCTGATGATAAATCTCAGTAAAGAATCGTTTACGATAGAACCCGGCATGCGTGTCGCACAGATGCTCATTAGTCGGTATGAAAAAGTATCTTGGCAGCTCGCCGAAGCACTTTCGGAAACGACCCGCGGTGCAGCTGGATTTGGCAGTACAGGATTTGACAAGAAAGCATAAAACTACTAAGGTTAAATTATGGCTAATTACAGAACATCTCGCATCATTCCCGTCGTCCTCGTTGTCGTTATTATCATTATCGCAATTGCATCACTTGTGTCACTGGCACGGGTTGTCTTCTTTTCTGGATCTTCAACCAGTAATACGGCGCAGGCCGATGTCAGCCAAGCTGCACTTCTGAACACAACAGTGAATCACAGCGTGACAATGACCGTTCGCGGACCAATCGTCGCAGATGAAGCGTTCCACTCGTACAAGATCGACATTTCGCCAAATAATCGTCAGGTTGTAACGTATACAGGCTACCTCGATACTGTTGTTGATCAAGTCTCATTGGGAAATAACGTCGCCTCATATACTGAATTCGTGAATGCACTCGACAAGGCAAACCTGACGAAAGGTAAACAGTTAACAGCCGACAAGAATGATACGAGTGGTGTCTGTGCAACTGGAGATGTCTATACTTTTACGATCTACGACGGAACAACGGATGTGAAAGATTTGTGGACATCAACCTGTAGTGGTTCAAAAGGATCACTAGATGCGAGTGTCACACAGCTGACGAGTTTGTTCGTCAAACAAATTCCGAGTGCCGATGCACTGATTAAAAAGATCAATCTCTAAGTTCTTAACGAATAGAAGAAGGAGCACATCTCGTGCCTGAATTACCCGAAGTAGAAACGGTCCGCCAGGGACTTTCCGAGCTTATTATCGGCAAGGTTCTTGCAAGCGCAACCCATGATACTCCGAAGAGTTTCCCGAACGCTGATACTGACGTGCGGCAGTTTTTGGTGGGCGCTCGTGTGACCGCTATTCGTCGTCGGGCAAAAGTTTTGATGATCGATCTGTCGACTGACTATTCACTGGTTGTTCACTTGAAAATGACGGGGCAGCTCGTCTTTGTAGACAAGGATATACGCTTTGGTGCAGGTCATCCGAATGATAGTTTAGTGAATGCGTTACCGGACAAGTCAACGCGCGTCACACTTGAATTTAGCGATGGTTCACGGCTGTTTTTTAACGATCAACGCAAATTTGGTTGGGTTCTATTGATGCCAACAGCCGAGATCCCGAACTTGTCTTTCATGCAGAAGGTCGGACCAGAGCCATTGGAGGCAGACTTTACTCCTCAGCAATTTGCCGAACGATTTAAACGCCGTGCGAGAACGAGTATTAAGGCGGCCATACTGGATCAATCGGTTATTGCAGGCGTCGGTAATATTTATGCCGACGAATCACTATGGGGCGCAAAAATTCATCCGCAGCGACTCGTTGAAACGATTACACCCGCTGAGTTCAAAAAACTCTACACGGAACTTCGCGAAGTTATGAATCTTTCCATTGAGAAAGGCGGTTCGTCGAATCGGAATTACGTGAATGCTGAAGGCAAGAAGGGGAGTTATATGGACTTTGCTCGTGTCTTTCGGCGCGAAGGCCTGCCGTGTCCACGTTGCGGCACAACAATCGAGAAACTACGCGTTGCTGGTCGAGGAACGCACGTCTGCCCACACTGTCAGATACCTACGGTATAAAATCGGCTATACGATAGTTTATACTAAAGTGATGATTACGTGGTTTACCGGAGAGAACACATTTGATATTCAGCAGGCTGTGAAAACTGCGACTGATAGGTTTGATGGCACCGCTGAACGAATCGACGGAACGACACTAGAACTAAAAAACATCCCAGACCTTTTGATGGGTGGTACATTGTTTGCTGAAAAACGATTAGTAATCATCAAGGATCTTTCGCAGAACAGCAACGTTTGGGAAAAGCTTCCTGAATGGATTGACCGTATCTCGGAGGACATCGACGTCATCTTGATCGATGGTAAACCCGACAAGCGAACCACTGGCTATAAAGAAGTAAAGAAGCGTGTTGTACTGAAAGAATTTCCCGTGTGGGGTGAGCGTGACCAGGCATTAGCCGAAGCATGGGTGTTGAAACATGCAGATAGCCTTGGACTAAGCCTGGATAAAAAACTAGCGCACCACATTGTGGGACGGGTAGGGCTCGACCAGTGGCGGTTAGCAAATAGCCTCGAAAAGATTTCACTTCTTGCGATAGTGACGCCGGAAACGATCAACGACATCATCGAGCCGAATGCTTCCGAGAACGTCTTTCAACTATTTGAATTAGCACTCGATAGTCGCCGCGATGCGATCCACGACATGATCCGAACACTTGAACTCGTCGAAGATCCGTACAAGTTATTTGCACTATTGTCATCACAAGCATTTCAACTAGCGGCTGTTGCAAGCGCTGGGCCACAGGATAATCCTGCGAAAGAGTTTGGTATCCATCCCTATGTTGCCGGTAAATTGTCACGCCACGGCAATAGGCTTGGTGCACGCGGCGCGGCGCGTATTTTGACGGCATTTGCGCAGACTGACGCGGACATGAAACGCTCACGAGGCGAGCCGTGGCTGCTTATCGAACGAACATTACTTTCTATAAGCCAGTGATATATAAAAAAATAACCTCTCAAAATGAGAGGTTATTTTAATCAGCGAGAGAAAACTATTTCTTAGCGGCTGGTTTCTTTGCAGCAGCAGTTTTAGCTGGTGCTTTTTTCGCAGCAGGAGCAGCTTTCGCAGCAGGCTTCTTTGCAGCAACAGGCTTAGTTGCAGTGGCTTTTGCGGGTGCGGCTTTTTTAGTTGTACCAAGCTTTACGCCGGCAGCTTTTGCAGCCTTTGAAAGGTTCGCTTTACGACGTGACGCAGTGTTTTTGTTCAGAAGATTCTTCTTAACAGCTGTGTCAATTTCGCTCTGTGCCTTCGAGAGGGTAGCAGCGGTTGGGTTCGCAGTGAACGCCTTTACAGCGTCTTTGATATCACGCTTAACACCAACGTTTCGTTCGTTGCGCTTGATAGTTTGTTTTGCTCGCTTGATAGCGGATTTGATGATTGGCATTGATTTCCTTTGTCTCTATAAATGCGTTGATCTTGGACCAGCATTACTAATAATCTATTCAAAGGGTGATTATAGAGGAAAACGCGTGAATTGTAAAGTGTTGGTAGCATTTGTTGACGACCTTAAAACCCTTATGGTATAGTAATCCCATAAACATACGGTTAACGCCAAAAAAAGAAACACAATCATATGGATGATATAAAAGCCAAACAACAGATAGTCGAGAAGATTAAGTCAGCGACGAATATTCTTGTGACTGTTTCTAACGGTCCTTCTGTTGATGCATTGTCGGCAGCACTAGGGTTAACACTACTCCTTGATAAGCTCGAAAAGCACCCAACCGCTGTCTTTAGCGGTGACGTTCCACCAGCCATCTCATTCCTGAAGCCAGAGGAAACCTTCGACGAAACAACCGATAGTCTTCGTGATTTCATTATTGCACTTGATAAAGAAAAAGCCGACCACCTACGCTACAAGGTAGAAGGTGATAGTGTCAAAATATTTATTACGCCGTACAAAACGACGATTACCAGTGATGACCTGCAGTTTAGCCAAGGTGATTTCAACGTCGAATTGGTGATTGCGCTTGGTGTTGATGTTCAAGAGCACCTTGATAGTGCCCTGGAATCACACGGGCAGATCCTCCACGATGCTGATATTATTACCGTAACCGCTGGTGAACAAGTCAGTAACCTTGGTGGTATTGACTGGCACGACGACCAAGCAAGTAGCCTCAGTGAAATGGTGAGTGGCCTTGCCGAAGCCTTAAAGAGTGACAAGAACAAATCACTCCTTGATGCGTCGATTGCGACTGCGTTCCTAACCGGAATTGTCGCCGAGACAGATCGTTTTAGTAATACACACACCACATCTCGTGTGATGAGCGTTGCAGCGCAGCTTATGGGTGCTGGTGCTGATCAGCAATTGATTGCTTCGAAACTACAAGAAGCACATCAAATTGGGAACCTCGACGTCACAAAAGACGAAGAAGTACATGAAGCACCTGAAGAAGAGGCCTCTCAACCAAAAGAGTCATTATCTATTAGTCACAAATCGACCGAGACACTCGAAGAGATGGACAAGCGCGTCAAAGCTGCCGAACAAGCAGAAGCCGTGATTGTTGCCGACGAGGCATTAACTGTCGAACGGGGTGAACATACCGGTAACACACATGCTGCTGGTGCGTACGCTTTTGATAACGATGCCCACAAGGAAGAACCTGCACCCGCAGTGATCTCAGAACCAACTTCTGAACCAACCCCAGAACCTGCACCAACACCAGTTGTCGAACCAGAACCTGTCGCCATGCATGCACTGGCCTCTGAGCCAGAAATTGCTCCATCACTTGGTGGCACACTGAATGCAACAACCGAACAAGCAGCCGAAGATACTCGCCGCGAAGAAGAGAGCGATCAGAATAAAACAATTCTGACACATTCATATCTTGACTCATCACCAGCATCACCAAGTTCTGCAACAGGCGGCGGATCGTCGTATGTTCTAGGACATGACGAAGCAGCAACAACCGAAGAACCTGCCGCATCAGCAGCAGCCGAGCCTGAAACAATGGGACATGAATTGGTGATCGAACCGCCGACAGCACCAATCGTTTCAACGCCTGTTGACCTGGGACTGCCGATGCCACCAGCACTGCCAGACTTTTCGGCACAGCCTGCGGCGGGATCAGCCTACGCATTCGACGCAGCACCAGCGCCGCAACCTGAAATTCTTGGTGATATCCTAGCCCCAGAGTCGCCTGTGACACTTCCTGCGCCTGCACAACCACCAGTTCCACCGGTAACGCCTCCTTCTAATGATCCTGGTCAATTCCAGATCCCTACGCAGCCCAGCCAGCAATAACTCACCTCATACAGCTTAATTAAGGTATAATCCCTTCTATGCAAGAAGATAGTGTTCTTTTGATTGACAAGCCAAGCGGCATGACCAGCTTTGGCGTTGTTGCGCGTGTCCGTCGAAAACTATCGCAGCAACTTGGCAAGAAGGCCAAAGTAGGACACACCGGAACACTCGACCCGTTCGCAACCGGCCTGATGATTATTGTGACCGGCAAAGAGTGCCGTAATGCGGGGACGTACTCGAAACTTGATAAAGTCTACGAAGCGACGACCCGCTTGGGTCAGACGAGCTCTACGGGCGATCCTGAGGGTGAGATTGTGGATGTTTCTGACGTTCAGCCAACACTTGATGAAGTGAACGAAGCGCTCTCGCAGTTCGTAGGAGAGATCCAACAAACGCCACCAATCTACAGCGCGATTAAGATTAATGGTCAGCGTGCGTATAAACTTGCAAGGGAAGGTGGCACAGCTGAGACTATCGAAATGCCTGTGCGCACTGTCACTATCTTTAGTCTTGAACTCGTTGACTATACATACCCCGCTATTAAGATTCGTGTCCACGTCAGTAGTGGAACGTATATTCGAACCCTTGCTGAGGATATAGGAAAGGTCCTTGGAACGGGTGCCTACTGTACGCAACTTCGCCGAACAAAAATCGCCGACTTTTCAATCGACGATTCTGTGTTGACCAGTGAATACGAAACCTATTAGAGGTTTTCGATATCTTTGAGGACCTCTTTCGCAGATTGCGTTGCGTGACGATCAAGGTCTGTTGAAGGATCAAGGATGAGAGCAGCAGTCTTTTTGAGTGCACGAACGTTCTCTGTAAACGCAGCAGCTTGTCCAGGTTCAATGTACTGCATGCCATTGCGAGCAGCATCGAGGTAGATTGCCAGTGCACCGGCATCGTTATTCGCAAGGTCCTCGGCTTTAATCTTTCCACCAACGATACTTTGAGCTGCCCAGTAGGTAAGACTATCAGGACCTTTAACGTTACCAAGTCCAACTTCATTGATGAAGCGCCCACCAAAGAACAGTGCTTTGGCTGGAAGTCCGTTTGCGGGAATTGCGTCAGAGATAGTTGTACGGTAGTCGAATGCACCAAGTCCAGAGTCTTCGATGATTGCTTTGATATCGTCGAATGATCCAGTCTTGAGTTGCATTTCAATTGCAGCCTCACGGGCATACTCATCGGCAGCACGGAAAGTGTAAGTGTAACCACTAGAGTCGGCGACATTCGGAACGTCGTTACCCATTGCAAGCTTCTGACGGTTTGAGCCATCCAGCTTGAAGTGCTTCATGAGTTGTGTACGTTCAGCAACCAATTTGCCTTCAGCTTCACGCTTCAAGTTGACGGCGTAGGTGAGGGCAGACTCAGCACCGTTCGCCGCATCAGTAATACCAGCCCATTCACGGACCTTAAGACCATCGATTGTGGCAGTGTTCTTGAGGAGTGCTTCAGAAAGTTGATTCTGTTGCATACGCTTTGAAGTTTGAATAGAAATTGCACTCAGCGCAAGGTTGCGAGTTGTATCTTGTGATCGTATGGTGAACGCAGCAAGGTTCTGAGTTGTACTGATATCGAGTCCTGCTCGAATACCTTCGTGCACACGGTTGAGGCGCTCGCCTGCATCCGATGCTTCATCAACTGTAGTGCGCATATCTATTTCACGCTTCAAGAGTGCTGAGTCAGTACTGACCTTCGTGCGGTAATTACGTTCATGCACTGCTTCAATGCGCTTTTTCTCTGTCTCAGCACCTTGGGTCTGTTCATACAGTTTTTCGTATCGATGTGTTCGGTTATAGCGATTATCAGCCTCGCTTGTATACAGGGCAGTTCGATTCTTGACGTTACGGTTATTGTTGTCGAGTGCTCGAGCAATTTTACGTGCGCCGTTATACCATTTGAGGTTATTGTCACGTAGTCCACGCTGACGGTGCTCTGCCGCTCGGTCACCGGTCCAGGCTTTTGTGCGGTCCAGTAGACCCTTCTTGGGATCGTTGACGATACCAGCGATGCGACCAAGCAGGCCACCGCTGAGCTTGAGAAGGAACGGAGTAATCACTAATGGAGCGATTTGCACAGCCATGCCGAAGATCACGCCAATAATCGATGTCGCGTTTTGGATAATAAGGCCACCAGCTAGTTGTGAGCCTCCGAAGGCGAGTGAGAATGCAGGGAAGAAGATAAGCATTGTCATGAACAGCTCGCGCCATTTTTTGAACCACTGCTCGGTATTAGGGAGTAGGTAGGCGACGAAGGCGAGTGGTGCGATGACGATAAGGATGATGATAATCGCTTGGCGGGCTGCGAGGATCAGGAGCACCATAAGAATTGTCAGGATCAACCCAAGGAGGATTGGAATCAGCAGATAGACCGCACCAGCAATTGTTCCACCGGTTGCGATGAGAATGCCAATTGTTGCCGCACCGCCCGAAAGAACAAAGGCGGTAATTGCTGACCAGCCCATGCCGTCGGAGTTAGCCCAGGTATCGTTACTGATATTAAAGGTGCTTTGTCGAATGTTAACAAAGATATCCTGTAATGAGTAGCCAAGGATGTTTGAGATATCCAGCGCAGCTGCACAAATAAGGTATGACAAGTTCACGAGGACTGCACCAATAATCAGTCGAGGCAGGAGCTTTTTGAGCCCATAGTTGCTAATACCGGCGTTTGTTAACTGTGAGTAAATGATAATAAGGAAGACGATAGTGAATGCGACGTTGGCAATGCCACGCATGATGTTCCAGGCGACATAGAGGTCGTTGTTCGTGTTGGTAGTGTTCGCTGGTTGTACAACCAGGAAGCCCTTCACGATATTAAAGATATTGTCCATGCCATCTGCCAGGAAGGTTGTAATAGGGCAGATGATCCAGCCGATACCTTGAATAGTACAAGAACTATAGGTGCTTTCTTGACCTTGGGGGGTGATAGTAATTGTTTGCTTGTCTGTTTGGTGTGAGAATACCTTGCTGGCTGAATAGTCGTAGGTTGCAAGTGCGGCAGTTTTCTCTTTAGGAGGATCCGTCCCAGATGCGAAATAGATGACAAATGCTTTTTGAGTTTTTGGTGCCGCAGTTGTGTTTGTCTGAGTGGCGGTATCCTGAGTGGCTGCATCTGGTGTGTAGAGGTAGTAGTGACTACCTTGTGGTAATCCGATACTATCACCGTCTTTTACATCACCCTGGGCGAAGTACTGGTGGCCGTTATAAAGGATGCTTGCACCCTTCCAGCTCGCAGGGGAGTCGGCAGCATGAGTAGAAGTATGACTACCGAAGGTTACCCATAGCAAGGCCGTGATGAACACGGTCAAGACAAACGTTAAGATACTTCGCACGGAGAACCCTCGGCGCGAAGTGGACCACACTCGTTCCATATCGTTGACAATAATAGCATAGAACAGATTAAAAGTCAATGGTTACGGTTATTTATTAGTGAGCTAAAAGCCGACTCTCAGCATGAAAATAGAAACGTTGAAAAACCTGCAAAAATACCCCCCTTGAAAGGGTGAAAGAAATCTGGTACAATACACACCTGATGATTACAGCAGATAACAAAGCAGCAGCCTTCAAGCTGACGCAGACACACAAAACCGACGTTGGGAGCCCACAAGCTCAGGCGTCTGTGCTGACGACTCGTATCAAAGAAGTGACGCTACACCTGCAGACAAACAAGCACGACCACATGGGTCGCCGCGGTTTGATCCAAATGGTAGCTCGTCGAAAGAAGCTTCTGAAATACCTCGAAGCCAAAGACTTCGAAGCGTATAAAGCGACCGTCGCAAAACTTGGACTCCGTAAATAATACGGAGTTCTTTTTTTGTTGGCTACTTTTGTTGACCCTCTAGGCCTATACTAGTCGTATGACAAATACTTCCGTTATTGCCGTAAAGGGACTGACCAAGAAATATGCCGGCGTTGCAGCGGTCGACAATGTTGATTTCACTATCACAAAGGGTGAAATAGTTGGCTTTGTTGGACTGAATGGGGCGGGCAAATCGACCGCGATTAATATTCTTTTAGGATTCCTGAATCCTACGGCTGGCAAAGTAAGTCTCTTTGGCGAGCCGCTGACACCTCAGAATGCCCACAATAGTCACCACCGGATCGGGTTTGCAACCGGTGATATGAGTTTATTCGATAGTATGACTGGTCATCAGTACCACTCTTTTATTGCACGTGCCTACGGCTTGACCGATATGACGGCGTATAAGGCGCTTTGCCTACGGTTTGATCCAGATTTGGATAAAAAGATCAGTTTGCTCTCTAGGGGAAATAAACAAAAAATTGCCTTGATTGCGGCTTTTATGACTCAGCCGGAACTAGTGATCTTGGATGAGCCAAGCAGTGGACTTGATCCCCTAATGCAGCAGTATTTCCTGGAACTTATCCGAGAAGAAACCGAAAAAGGGACGACTATTTTTATGTCGTCGCATTATCTCAATGAAGTCATTGATGTCTGCAGTCGAATCCTTTTGATTAAAAAGGGTCGGCTGACGAAAGATATACCAACATCTGAGCTGGGTATGGCAGCTGGGAAATTAGTGCGAGTCATAACGACCCGACAGGTCGAGCCACCAAAGTCTGCCCGATCGGTCGAGCGCCAAAAGCAAGCGGATGGCTACATACTGGAGTTCATCTATAAAGATAAGGTGATTCGCCTGCAGGAGTGGGTGACGAGCCTCCCGAATCTTCAAGACATCGCTATTACTGAACATGACCCAGAGGCAACGTTCGAGGATTTGTATAACGAGAAGGCAAATAATGATGTTTAATCTTTTTCGAAAGACCTTGTGGGATAAACGGTTCTTTTGTCTAGGTTGGTCACTTGGTTTATTGGCGATGGGCTATCTTATCACTATTTTATTCCCGTCTTTTCACGGAGGTGCTATTGATGCGCTGGCGGCAAATCTTCCACCGGCACTCCAAGGTTTGGTGGGTAATTTACAAAATTTGAAACAACTCCCAACCTATCTAGGTGGCCAATTGTTTGATGTGCGTCTTCCTATTTTTGTGAGCGTTTTGGCGATTCTGTTATCGACGAGCTTAACGGTTGGAGAGGAAGATAAGGGGCAACTCCGAACCCTCGTTTCTTTGCCTCTCAGTCGAACATATATTGTCATCGCAAAATGGTGGGCGATTGTGTTTATTTGTTTGGTGGCAATGATCGCAATGATCATCGGTATTGAGATAGGCATATTACAAATAGATGAGTCAATCGACCAGTCGGTGCTGATGCGCCTCGGTGTCCTTAGCTGGTTGCTTGTCGTTTCGTTGGCAACGATCATCTTTGCGATTGGTCTCGCTACCGGGAGTCGACCACTCACGACAACTGTTGGAATTATTGCGACTGTCGGGAGTTTTTTGTTGACAACATTCTCACAATCAGTTGACTGGCTCAAAGGTTATGAATGGCTCTCGTTCTTGCACTATTTCCCAGCAACTGACATTGCAAAGGGAACAGTCGAGGTTGGCAATATTTTATTCTATGTCGGTTTCATTATTATTCCGCTTGTTGTGGCGATTGTACTCTTCCGTCGGCGCGATATAAAAGCTTAATACCGAACTCTCTGGTACAGTGATACAAGATGACGGATACAGTAGCAAAAGAGGCAAAACGAAAACTTTCTCCTAAGGAAAGAGTTTTTGCGATCGGAAGAGTCGCAAAGATTACGTATCGCGCCTCACCACTTGCAGTCTTTATGAAGATTATTGGTATTTTAGTGAACTCTATCCTGCCAATTGTGACGACATACTTTGCGGCACTGACGACAACAGCTCTTGCGGGTGCATACGTTGGGACACAAGGTGCTGGCGCGCAGGCGATAGAATATATGATCATAACGGCTGCACTAGGGATTGTGCTCATCGCCTGGACAAGTGTCCAGCAATATATAGATCAGCTTGTCCGCTATAAAATAGACGCAGCGATTAATGACCAGTTATACGAGCAGTTTCTTGATCTCGAATTCTGGCGGTATGACGACAAAAAGACAGCTGATCTCTTTGATAAAGCGCAACAATTTTCACGGTTCTTCGGCTATGTCTTTGATCGACTCTCGGGTGTACTTGAGCAAATTATTACGATGATAGCCGGGATTATTGCGATTGTTTTCGTCAGTTGGTGGCTTGGATTAATCTTGATTGCCGCGATTATTCCGGGAATCATTATTCAATATCGCCTTTCAAAAGCACAGATAGCGCACTGGAATGATAATGTCGAGACGCGTCGTATGGCCGAGATGATTGAGTGGAACATGCTAAAGATCTCGGCAATCACTGAACTGCGCATCTATGGAATGGTAAAGCACCTCTTAGTCCTTCGTCGACAACTGAAGGACAAGGATGAAAAGGTACGCATTCAGTTCGAACAAAAGTACATCTTCAAAAAGCTGGGCGCTGATGTTCTTGAGGCTGGCGCTGAAGTTTCGGCACTCGTTTATACGGCGTTGCAGATTATTGCGCACGCTCAACCGATAGGGCAGTTCTTGTATGTCCAGCAAATCGTATCGCGAGCTCTTAGTGGAGCGCGTGGTTTCTTGTCGACCTTGAATAGTCTTGATGAAGACATCGCTAACTTATTTGATTACAACGAATTCATGGCGCTACCACAAGCAAGACATCGTACGAAACGTCTGCGACAACAACCACTTGGAATCTCGTTCAAAGACGTATCATTCCACTATCCCAGCAACAACGTGAATGTTTTGACGAATATATCCCTCGAAATTAAGAAAGGTGCACACGTCGCGATTGTTGGTGAGAACGGTGCAGGCAAGTCGACGCTCATTAAACTTCTGCTAGGAATCTATAATCCAACAAAGGGATTGGTGATGGCCGATGAAGTGAGTCTTTCTGAGATTAATCTTGAAGATTGGCACAGCTACCTTGGCGTTCTGCAACAAAATTTCACTCAATTTTCGTTCGCCACTGCAAAAGATAACGTGCTTCTTGGTGACGTACGACGTCCCTATAGCGACGAACGATTTAATGAGGCACTTGTGGGTGCTGAAGCAAAAACATTTCTCGAAAAGCTCCCAAAGGGTGTTGATACGTATGTGAATCAATGGATGGAGCATGAAGACGGAACATCCGGTGTCGATCTTTCGGGTGGACAGTGGCAACGGTTGGCTTTGGCGCGTAACTTTTACCGCGATAGCCCGATTATTATCTTGGATGAACCGACCAGCGCAATTGATGCACTTGCTGAGTCACGTATTTTTAAACGCCTCCTCGCCGATAAAAAGAAGACGATCATTACGATTAGCCATCGCCTGACAACTGTTGAAAAGGCAGATATTATTTATATGTTTGAGGCCGGCGTTGTTGTCGAGCAGGGGACACATGCCGAGCTTGTTCAAAAACACGGTGCATATTTCCGCATGTTCGAAAGTCAGCTGCGATGACCCAGTGGCAGTCAGGACGGGAGTCAGGACTTCTCGACGATATAATTGCGGGAAGAAAGACGATTGAAGGGCGCCTTAATAGGGATAAGTTCGCACGGTACGCAGTAGGTGACACAGTCGGTCTTCGCCGGGACTATCGTAATACCCAGGGTGTGTTGGAGGATGGTGAACCGAATGCAGCACTTGTTGAGATTGTTGGCATCCGATCTTACGAAACGTTTCTCGGTATGGTCACGGCAGAGGGGTACAAAAATGTTATCCCCTCTGCACAAACTGCGAAGGACGCGGCCGATGCATATACAAAGTATTATTCGGCCGACGATCAAGCTAGCTACGGTGTCCTTGCTATCGAAGTCCGCTTTTTGAATAACTACTAAACGCTAGTAGATAAATTGTTATAGACAAAGACTGGTCGATCATTTTCGACGTAATCTTTTATATCTATCGTCTGCAAGAAGGCAGGGAGTATCTTGTGTATCTTTGGATCAATGAAATCTGATCGCACAATTTCAACTGCGCCATGTGTTGTGACACTCAGATCTATTGATTCATAGTCGGCTGCATTCTCGATCAAGAAAAAGAATTCTAGGTTTTCTTTTTCTTTGTCGTTTGGGTCAGTGAACTGTTGGACGAATAGAAGCTTGCCGATTTTTGGTACAATTCCTGTTTCCTCAATCATTTCGCGGTACAGACCGTCCGTTAATGACTCTTGTGGATCGAGCCCACCGCCGAATGTTGCCCAGTTTTCTGCTTCGTTTCCATCGTCATCTTTTTGCTTTGAGGCAAGTATTTTGCCGTCACGATACATAATACCCCGTGTTGCTACGCGTCGATTTGTGTTCATAAGAACCTCCTATTATATTGTGTTGTAAGTAAGCGCGATTGGTTCGGCCGTCCGAACGTATGCGCGTAGAGGATCCTATCTTTTGACGTAACGGATCATAGTAGCAATATAATACCATGGCCAAGATGCTATAATAAAGAGGTAAACGTGCATGGATGAGGTGCTGGATGCAGATATTCTTAACAAAGAATGTGTACACCCGTTACCTTCGGACATGTTTTAAAAAGAAGGAGCCTAGAAAATGGCAACAATTAACCCTTACGGCAAGGATATTATTAAAGTAACAACAGAGTTTGAGGGTCGCCCCTTAACGCTCGAAGTAAACCGCGTCGGCTTCCGAAGTACTGGTTCAGTACTCGTTACCTACGGTGACACTGTTGTGCTTGGTACCGCCCAGGTTGGAACTCGCCCAATTGTTTTGGATTATTTCCCACTCTCAATCGACTATGAAGAAAAAATGTATGCAGCTGGTAAAATTAGCGGCAGCCGTTTCATCAAGCGCGAAGGTCGTCCTTCCGACGAAGCGATTCTTATCGGTCGTATTATTGACCGCCCAATTCGTCCACTATTTCCAAAAGGCTACCGCCAAGAAGTCCAAGTGGTCGCAAGCGTCCTTTCGATGGACCCATCATTCCGTCCTGACATGATCGGTATGATCGCCGCCAGTGCAGCGTTGATGTTGACCGGAACACCATTTGACGGCCCTGTTTCTGGACTTCGTATTGGCCGCGTGAACGGTGAATTTAAGGCTTTCCTTACTCCTGAAGAGCGCGAAGCGAGCGACCTCGACCTCGTCGTTGCTGGTATCGAAAGTGGTATCACGATGGTCGAAGCTGGTGCTGACCAAGTACCTGAAGAAGTCGTTGCTGACGCACTTGCGTGGGCCTTCGAACACTACCAACCTGCAATTAAACTCCAACAAGAATTAGCTGCAAAAATTGCTCCTGTAAAGCAAGAATACACACTTACGCTCCCGAACGAAGACATCCAGTCAGTTGTCAACGAATGGGTTCACGGTAAATTAGGCGAAGCAATCCGCAAGCCGTACGCTGAACGTAACGAACTGGTGAATCAACTTCGTTGGGCACTCCACACTGACATGGTTGAGAAAATTGGCGAAGCTGAATACAAAGCCCTGAAGGGTGAGTACGATGAAGCCTTTACTTCTGCAGTTCACAAAGATGTCCGTCGCGGCATTGTTGAAGACAGCCTTCGTCCAGATGGTCGTAAGTTCGACGAAATCCGTCAGCTTTCCAGTGAAGTAGGGGTATTACCTCGTACACACGGATCATCACTCTTTACTCGTGGAATGACACAAGGCCTGAACATTGTGACACTTGCACCACTTAGCTACGCACAAATGGTTGATACGATGGAAATTAGTGACGGTGAGCGCCGCTACATGCACCACTACAACGCACCTGGCTACACAGTTGGTGAAGTCCAACGCCTAGGTGGTCCAGGACGACGCGAAATTGGACATGGCTATCTTGCTGAACGTGCAGTCTTACCAATCCTTCCAGTTGAAGAAGATTTCCCCTACGCTATCCGTAGCGTCACCGAGATTATGAGTCAGAACGGCTCAACTTCGATGGCTGCAGTTTGTAGCTCAATCTTGGCACTGATGGATGCCGGAGTGCCAATTAAGGCGCCTGTATCTGGTATTGCGATGGGTCTGATGATGGACGGTGACAAGCCATACATCCTTTCCGACATCGCTGATGCCGAAGACTTTGCTGGTGACATGGACTTTAAATGTGCTGGTACTACTGATGGCCTCACCGCTTTGCAGATGGATATGAAGGTTCACGGATTACCCGTTGAGATCCTTCGCGATGCACTTTTGGCTGGAAAAGTTGGTCGTGCACACATCCTAAAGCATATGCTGACTACGATTGCAGAGCCTCGCACAGAACTCAGTCCATTTGCGCCACGTATCGAAAAGATCAAGATTAATCCTGAAAAAATCGGTGCAGTTATTGGTAAGGGTGGAGAAGTGATCAACCGCATTACTGCTGATACCGGAGCGAGTATCGACATCAAGGAAGACGGTCTCATTACCGTTGCTGGTCCTGACGCTGCAAAGATTCAAGAAGCGATCGAATGGATTCGTTCACTGACTGAAGAAGCAGAGGTGGGCAAGATCTACACCGGAACAGTGGTGAGCATTAAAGAATTTGGTGCTTTCATCAACATCATGCCTGGCCAAGACGGCATGGCGCATATCTCTCAGCTTTCAAACGAGCGTGTTGAGCGTGTTGAAGATGTCCTTCATGAAGGACAGGTTGTCAAAGCCAAGCTTATCGGCATCGACGAGCGTGGCCGATTCAGCCTCAGCCTTAAAGATATCGAGCAGTAGAGAAGTCCTACTAGCCACAAGCGTTTTCAATCTGTATACTGAGAAGTAACAGTTTATTAAAGCGTACTCTCAGGTACTCTAACGGAGACACATATGAACCCAGATCCAAGCCAACCACAGCCCGAGTCACCAACACCAGCGCCTGAACAGCCAGCAGCACCCATCGAACCAACGACCTATGCCGCTACGCCAGTTGTTGATTCAGCACCTGCACCAGTCACTCCAAATCCATTTGGCGGTGCACCGGTGAGTTCTGAACCAGTTGCTGCAACACCAGTCGCGCCAATTGGATCGTCACCAAATAGCAATCCTGTGCAAAACTTCCTAGGTAACGGCAAGAAGAAAAAGCTGATCATCCTGATCGCTGCTATTGTTGGAGGACTGGTTGTCCTTGGTATCATCGCAATTGTTGTCCTTGGCCTGTTGTTCCCTTCAAAAGCAGATTATCGTAGCGCTGCCTCACAGTTCAATATTGTTTCGTCGGCATACTCTAAGCTCAATTCGGATGCCTCGACGCTGCAATATGACATCAGTGGTTCAACGACAGACACTGAATTCACAAACGATAGCGATTCAGTCACAAAATCACTCCAGACCTTCCAAGACGAGAACAAGAAACTTGCTGCCATGAAAGCAGTGAAGGTTGGCGATGGTCAAAAGCTATATGCGACGTATGAAGGTAAAGTAAACTCATTTGCTACCTACGCAACGAACCTTGTGACTTCACTCAAAAGCTTCCGTAAGGTTGCAACGTCATGTAAAGATGCCAGCACGCTGACACTTCTGAACGAATGTGTGACTGCGCTGAATAATGTTGGTGACCTTCCGGATGCCGACTTGAAACAACTTGTCACGACGCTTCAGACTCAGTACAAAGCATACCTAGATATCCAAACGCAGATTGCCGCTATCACAGACCCTTATGGCAAGCAGTACACCCAGTATTCTGCCCTTCGTAACCAAGGCTACGATATCCAAGACAAAATTTCTTCTGCAGCATCAGACTATAGCTCAAACGCCAGCAAGCACTCTGACGACATCGACCCATCGACGGCTGCAAATGCACTTGGTGACCTCCTCGTTAAAAAATCAAACAGCTAGTCATCTTTAGTCTTTTGAACCTGCTATGCTAGTAGGTAGTATGGAGACAAAACAAGCCCAGCTTGAACAAATTGCGGCAGACATTCGAGACAAGAATGTCTGCCCAGATTTGGCCAAACAGGCAAAGAATCTTGTGATGGGGGATGGTAACCTCGATAGCGATATCGTTTTTATTGGTGAAGCACCCGGTAAAAAAGAAGATGAAACGGGACTGCCGTTTGTTGGCGCTGCCGGCAAATTCTTAAACGAAATGCTTGCAGCAGCCGGCTTGGAACGAAAAGACGTCTATATTACGAATATCGTAAAGTATCGTCCACCGAATAACCGCGACCCACTTCCAGATGAAAAAGCTGCTTTTTGGCCGTATTTGTTGCAGCAATTACAGGTTATTAATCCAAAAGTTGTCATTACGCTGGGGCGCCACAGCATGGAATATTTCCTGCCTGATATGAAGATAGGGGAGGTTCATGGCCAGCCAAAGACTGTGACACTTGATGGCCACGATATCGTCCTGATGCCGCTCTTTCACCCAGCCGCAGCCCTGTATAACGGTAGTTTGCGCCAGACGCTTATTGATGACTTTCTCACAGTTCCAGGCATCATTAAACAGATTGAAACATTGCGTAGTGACGTGTAGTTTGCTATAATAAGCTCACTTGAACAGAGAGGGATCTGTGAATAAGATCTTTAATCACTGAATTGATTACTGCATTCCAAACCTCTCGAACTTGAATTTGTAACATTTATTTATAGAAATTAATTAACAAAGAAATAAAACTATTTTCTAAGAAGGAGAATAAAAACATATGGGTCAACAAAGACTCGGCGCGCCACAATCTGACGATGCCTCTAAACAACCACCCCGGAACAACGGCGGTAACAACAATAACGGGAATAACCCACGTCCAAAACAGAATAATACTATTCTTGCCGGAACACAGACTCGCCGCGGCGAAGTCTTTCGTGCACAGCGACGCACCAGCGAAGGTGTAAACCTCCGTGCGTCACAGCACATCATTAACGTGCCAGTGAACAAATCGATCTTTAACGGCTACGACGGCAAACAGTACAGCCTGGCTGATCACAAGAAAGTGCCCCGCACGAACGGTCCAAAACTCCGCATTATTCCATTAGGTGGACTAGGTGAAATGGGTATCGGCAAAAACATGATGGCGATTGAATACGAGAATGACATTGTCGTGATCGATATGGGATTCCTTTTCCCAGGTTCTGATTACCCAGGCATTAACTACATTATTCCTGATACAACCTACCTTGAAGAGAACAAGCACAAAATTCGTGGTATTGTCTTTACGCACGGACACCTTGACCACATTGGTGCCTTTCGTCACATTATCGACAAGATTCCTGCACCAGTGTACGGAAGTAAATTCACCCTCGCCATGGTTCAAAAGACGATGGAAGAGGCAACCACTGGGTATGAGCCTGTCTATAACATCATGGACCCAGAAGCCCACGAACGTGTGCAACTTGGTGATAGCTTTAGCATTGAATTAGTTCGAGTAAACCACTCAATCCCCGACGCGACCGCTGTCGTTATTCGTACACCACTTGGTGTTGTTATTGATACAGGTGACTGGCGATTTGAAGATGCACCAGTTGATGGTAAAAAGTTTGACCTCGATCGTTTGACTGAAATTGCCACAAAAGAAGGCATCCTTGTCCTTATGAACGAGTCAACCAACTGTGAATCTGAAGGTGGACACACCCACGGTGAGTTCGATATTCAGGTCAGTATGGGTCAGGTTATGGACAAATATCCTCAAAGTCGCCTTATCCTGAGTTGTTTCTCTAGCCAGATCCACCGTATGCAGGTCATCCTCGACGAAGCAAAGAAGCACGACCGTAAGGTTGCCTTCGCTGGGTACAGCATGATCCAAAACGTTGAAGTTGCGCTCCGCACTGGCATGATTAAAGTTCCGAAAGACGTCATCGTAAAGATGGAAGACATCGTGAAGTTCCCTGACGGAAAAGTCACTATTGTTTGTACCGGTTCACAAGGTGAATTTAGCGCCGTCCTTAACCGTATGGCCTCTGGTACGCACAAATTCATCAAGATCAAAAACTCAGACATTATCGTCTTTAGCTCAAATGCTATTCCAGGTAACGAAAAGAACGTTGTTCGTACGGTTGATGGTTTGATGCGAGAGGGAAGTGCTGTCATCCAAAACGGCAAAACACACCTTACTGGTATCGGCCCACTTCACCTTTCAGGACACGGCTACTACGACGACCACGTCAAGCTGATCAATGCCTTGAATCCAAAATATTACGTTCCAATTCACGGTGAGTTCCATATGTTGGTTCACAATGCTGAGCTTGCTGAAAAAGAAGGTGGTATTCCACGTTCAAACATCTTTGTATGTGACAGCGGTGATGTCATCGAAGTGACCACTGAGGGCGCGAAAAAAGCCGGCCGTGTCCAGGTTGGTGGTGTTATGTACGATGACTCTGGCGCAATCGTGTCAGAAGTCGTCCTCAAAGACCGTATCCACATGGCAACCGAAGGTATGTTCGTTGTGATCCTTACTGTTTCAAAGGGAAGCGGACGCCTGCTTACTAGCCCTGATATCATCTCTCGTGGATTTATCTACTTGCGTGATAGCGAAGAGCTGATGGGTGTCATTCGCCAGTACCTAAAGCAAAAAGTTGCGCGTACCTTTAACGGTCGCCGCGTTGACCTTGATACCGTGAAGAAGGAAATTAAGGATGAGCTAACGCACGTTCTGTATGACCAGACTCGACGTACACCAATCGTGATTCCTGTGATCAATGAAATCGGTGGCGGTGGCGGCGGTGGTCAAAAACCTGACGGCGAAAACCGTGGGCACCAACCACGTCAACAACAAGGCCGTGGCGGCGCTCCTAACCAAAATCGTCCGTACGATAGCACCGAGCACGTCGGACTCCCGCCTCGTAACGAAGCACCACAAGACCCAGCCTCTGCACCAGCAGTTGCAGCACTTGGCCTTGAAACGAAAACTTTCCCAGCACCACAGGTACCTGATACCGAAGTAGCGGAACCTAAAAAAGCTCCTGAAGCTCGCGGCTACTAGTCGAAACGAACTCAAAAAAAGCCCTGCATCTTGCGGGGCTTTTTTTGTGGGCGGGGATTGCCCTGTGTTCTCCTTTTGAAACGGCTTCACTCCGGGCCTCTCTCTGTTTCAGTACCGGGATAGGCTCGGGTTGCAGGTGTTTCAAAAGGAGAACACAGGGCAATCCCAATCCCAACCATAAGCCTATTGCAAAATGTAGTAAATTTTGCTATAATAACTTTTATGAAACGGCGGTAAAGCGCCTAAAATAAACTATAATAAAAAAGATTATGGCTAAAAGAAAAAAACGAAGCTCTCACAGTAGGAAGAAATCGGCTCCTCAGGCACCGCAGCATACGTTGCCGGCAGGGTTCTGGGCACAGGTAGGGGCTATCCTCTTGATTGCGTTCTCGTTACTGCTTATTTTGAGTTGGTTCGGGCTTGGTGGCCCAATCCTTGATTGGCTCTACACTTCGTCAATAAGCCTCATTGGGTATGCTGTCTACGTCGTTCCGCTCGTCTTTATTTATGTCTCTGTCGAAACTTTCCGAGCCGAAGATAACCGCCTTCCATTCGTTATGAAGCTGGCGACGGTACTGTCATTGGTTTGGTTTGCAGGCCTGTTCGGCTTATTGAAAGCCGCTGATGGTAAAACAACTGGCGGTTACATCGGTGATTTTGTGAACAATAGCGCAATGCTGCTGTTGGTTGATAAGGGCGTCGCTGCCTTCGTCTATATCCTCTTGATTCTTATCACCGCACTATTTATCATTCGCGTTTCACCAATTACGATTATCAAGAAGTTGTACGAACTAGCTCGTCGCGACACTAGCGAACAGGATGCCAATGTTAAAGTCATGCGTAACGCCGCTGCTCTCGATGCGCCTGGGAAGGGAAGGTCGACATTGGCGGCTGATTTCAAATTGAATGCCGGTGTTCCAACGCTCGATAGTAATGAAGAAGACAAGAAACAATCGCGCCTCTCAAGTTTCAAGGGTGCCACGCCTCGGGATAAAGCCGCCGAAGACCGCGCAGCTCTCGTCACCGTGAGCGACCCTAACTGGGAAGCACCATCTGTTGATCTGCTTGAAAAGAAACAATCACCAGCTGATGCCGGTGACGTCCAACAGAATGCTCAGATTATTAAAGACACACTCAGCGAATTTAATATCGATGTCGATATGGAAGGCGCAAACATTGGCCCGAAGGTAACGCAGTACACCTTGAAACCACCTTCAGGTGTGAAATTGACCCGTATTACACAGCTCGAAACTAATATTGCCTTGAACCTTGCTGCCCAGAGTCTTCGTATTGAAGCGCCTATTCCTGGTCAAAAAGCCGTTGGTATCGAAGTGCCGAACCGGAAGGCGGCCGACGTGCGTTTGCACTCAATCCTGACCAGCCCGCAGTGGAAAGCCGACACTGAACCGTTGAAGTTTGCGATTGGTAAAGATATATCTGGCCAAGCAACCCTTGGTGACCTAAACAAGATGCCCCACCTTTTGATCGCCGGTCAAACCGGGTCAGGTAAGTCAGTAATGATTAACACTTTGCTGACTAGCCTTTTGTATCACAACAGCCCAAGTGAAATGAAGCTGATCCTTGTCGACCCAAAGCAAGTTGAAATGGCGCCGTACGAAGATATTCCACACCTTCTGACCCCTGTCATTAACGAACCAGAAAAAACGATTAGCGCCCTTAAATGGGCAGTCAACGAGATGGAGCGACGCTACAAACTGCTGGCTGAGAACAAGTTCCGTGACATCGCGACGTATAACAAAATGATTCAGTCTGGCACCAAGCGTATTACCGTTGCTGACGAAGAGGGTATTCCTCAAGAACACCACGACGGCGCAATGCCATATATCGTGATTGTGATCGACGAGTTGGCCGACCTGATGATGGTTGCTTCACGCGACGTCGAAGCGCTGATCGTGCGTCTTGCCCAGAAGGCACGTGCTGTTGGTATCCACTTGGTACTTGCAACGCAGCGTCCATCTGTCGACGTTATTACCGGTCTGATTAAGGCCAACGTACCAGCGCGTATCGCCTTTACAGTGGCGTCACAAATTGACTCTCGAACGATTCTCGACCAAGCTGGTGCCGAAAAGCTCCTTGGTCAAGGTGACATGCTGATGCTGACACCTTCAATGAGTAAGCCGAAACGTATCCAGGGTGCCTGGGTGACCGACGAAGAAGTGGTCAAGATTAGCGATCACCTCCGTGCGCAGTCGCCTCCACAGTACAACGATGAAGTCGTCAGTATGCCTGTGACTTTGAACGGTAAGGGCGGTGTGGTGATGGACTTTGATCGTGACGGTGATGGTGACGATGATATGTACCGCGACGCTGTCCGTGTCGTGATTGACGCTGGTAAGGCCAGTGCTAGTCTATTGCAGCGACGTCTGCGCGTTGGCTACGCTCGTGCAGCCCGCCTGATTGAGAATATGGAAGAGCAGGGGATCATTGGTCCAGCCGATGGTGCACGGCCACGAGAAGTCCTCGTAGGCAGCTTTGATGATGTCTTTGGCACACAGGGCGGTGCTGCCGATATAAACGGCGAAGATCTCGGCTAAAGTCTCGGATAATTCTTAACGACTACTTAACCAAAAACGAGTCAGTATTGCACTGGCTCTTTTTGATAGTTAAGCTAGGGTGTAGACGTAGCTGATTAACACCTTGCGACCACTTGTCAATTGGGGCCAGTTACGGTATAATAACAGGGTTAATAACTCAAGCTTGTGTGATTTAAACATAGAATTAATGGAGTACAAGCATTCAACCGAAAGGCTGAATTCCAAAAGGAGAACTACATGAAAGAATACGAACTTACCGTTCTGATTCACCCTGATCTGGAAGCAGATCTCGAAACACCACTGAAAAAAGTGCGTGACATCATCAAAAACGCTGGTGGTACCATCGTTCGCGAAGACAACTGGGGCAAGAAAAAACTCGCATACCCAATCCGTCGTGAAGAGTTTGGTATCTACATCTACATGGATGTATCACTTCCAGCCGATGCACCGCTAAAGATCAGTAACATCTTTAATATTACTGACGAAGTCCTGCGTTACCTACTTGTCACCGTCAACGAGAAAGCTCGAAAAGCCCTCGCTGCAGAACAAGCACGCGTTGAAGACACTGCGACCAGCGACACCGCAACCAAAGAATAGATAGAGAACATTTAAGAACAAGGGGAGTATACAATTATGGCGAAGAGCATCAACCAAGTAATTCTCATGGGCCGTTTGACCCGCGATCCTGAACAACGCACCACTAGTGGTGGCAAAACTATCGCAAGCTTCAGCATCGCTGTTGACCGCGGTGGTGATAGTGACGCAGCTGACTTTTTCGAAATCACCGCTTGGGAAAAGCTCGGTGAACTCGTGATTCAGTACCTTGGAAAAGGACGACGTGTACTTGTACAAGGACGACTTCGCCAAGATAGCTGGGATGACAAAGAAACCGGTAAAAAGCGCTCACGTGTTGAAGTTACCGCAACTGACGTCACCTTCCTTGATGGACCGTCTGATGGCCAAGGCTCAGCCCCATCTGCACAAAATTCGTATTCGAAGTCAAACTCGAACTCTAACAGTTCAAGCAAATCTGATGATGTCGTCATTGAAGACATCGAAGACAAACCAATTGATTTAAGTGAAATTCCATTCTAATAAAACGAGAAATTAATTCTTAGGAGAAATAAGAAATGCCAAAACGACTAAAGAAAGATACACCTGTATATTTTGACTACAAAGATGTCAAAACTTTGCAGCGTTTCATCAACATCTACGGACAGATCGAACCAATCGGTAAGACTGGCCTCAGTGCAAAGCAACAGCGTCAACTCGCGACTGCTATCAAGCGTGCTCGTCACCTTGCGTTACTACCATTCGTATCTCAAGGTTAGTTGAGAATAATTCCTGATGGGATACTACCAGCCTACAGATCTTAAAAAAGGTGTCGTTGTGCAAATCGACGGCAAGCCTTTTCGTGTGATCGACTATAACCAAAAGGTTATGGGCCGCGGTGGAAGCATCGTGAACGTCAAGATCAAGAACTTGATCGATGGATCGGTCATTCCAAAGACCTTTAAGGGTCAGGAAAAGATTGATACCGCCGAAGTGAATAGCCAAAAGGTGCAGTACTTGTACAACGACAGTAGTGACTTCTTCTTTATGGATCCAACAACGTTCGAACAGTTCCAGCTTTCTGCTGATATTGTCGACGACGTTAAGGGCTACCTAAAAGAAGGTGATGAACTAAGCCTTCAGTTTTTTGATGGTCGCGTTATTAACGTCGAACTTCCAAAGAACGTATTCCTTGAAGTGACCTACAGTGAAGATGTCGTAAAGGGAGATACTACCAGTAACGTCCTTAAAGACGCAACACTGGAAACTGGCCTTGTAGTAAAGGTGCCGGCATTCATCAAAACTGGTGATATTATCTCTGTTGATACATCAACTAGCGAATACCGCGAACGGAAAAAATAGATCCATGTCACTCCCCGGTGAACGACTGATCATTGCGGCAACGCTTGATAGCGTAGAGCGGGGCGAGACATTCCACGAAATTCCACCGCACATGACGGTGGTTCGTTGGTTTAACCTCCAGGAAAATCGTCGGTTTCGGCTTGCAAACGCGATGGATCGTTTTTTTACCGATCAGCCTGTGTTTGATAAGACGATAGGTGGTCGCAAGGCATCGTTTGGCGATACAGCTCATCCCGTTCCTGTACGACTCGTAAATGGTATCGAGACAGTGAAGGTGCGCGCCGACAAAGAGGGCAATAATAGGTTTGTTAATCCTGAATGGTTTGCGCTCCACGCACTGATACGAAGTATCGGAAGCTTTGACGAGGACGACCTATATAAAGACGCATTCGTCCCACATATTTCAGACACTAAAGACTTTACCCTTGGTTACAGAAAGCGTGTTTCGTTTGATTCAGTGGCGGTATTTGGCACAGAGGACAAGCATCAAGATTACCGTGTCATTGATAGTTTTCCGTTAGGACACGAGTAATGGATAAAAAGCGCCTCGACGCTGAAATGACCCGTCGGGGACTTGTTCCGACTCGTTCTCAGGCAGAGAGTTTTATTAAACTCGGCAAAGTTACCGTAAACGGTCAACTTATCTTGAAACCTGGTTTTTTTGTTGGACCGACTGCCCAAATTAAGATGGATGTTGATGAACAGTATGTGAGTCGCGCTGGCTTAAAGCTTGCGAGTGTTGCCCAGATATTGAAACTTGATTTTCGGGACAAAATTGTCCTCGATGTCGGTAGTAGTACGGGTGGATTTACTGATTACTCGCTTCGTCGCGGCGCCAAAAAAGTTTTCGCCGTTGATGTTGGGACGGACCAGCTGCACCCTAGTTTGCAGGGGCACCCACAAATTCATTTGCACGAAAAAACTGACATTCGTGATTTCTACCTTCGAAAAGAAGTACCGCAAATTGTCGTAATCGACGTCTCATTTATTAGTCTTCGCGAGATATTGCCGCATATCGCGCGTGAACTTGCAGATGAGCACACTCAAATTGTTGCGATGGTGAAACCACAGTTCGAAGCCGGTAAAGATCAGACAAATAAGGGTGTCATTAAAAACGACGCCGTACGACGCCAGATTTTAAAAGATTTCGAAATGTGGGCACAAGATTTATTCTTTATTCAGGCAAAGCGCGACAGTGACGTTGCTGGTGCAAAAGGCAATCAAGAACGATTTTATCTATTAGTTAAGAAGAAAAAGTAAAAAAGAGGCTATAATGCCTCCATGGAACAGCCAAAATTTATTATCCCTCAAGTTCAACCAGTCATTGTCCTTGAGGCGCAGCCTGATTTTCCAGGTGAAGACCTATCGACGAGTAACGCAGAGATGATGGGCACATACTATTTACGCCATACCGAAGGGCTTGACGGCGAGGCCGAACGTTTATTTGAACATCAGCGCGCACTATTTGAACTGGCGCAGCTTGCCTTGTGGCTAAGGAATATTAGAATTGATGATGCTCCGAAAGAGTATCGTTCTTTTACGCAGGGTTTTGCTGCATACGAACTGGTTCAGTCGCTTGTGACGGGTGCTGCGTACAATACTGGCCTTGCAGTGATGCGTGCAGATCTGCACTTAATTAATAGCAATAATGCGCCCTTTGCCGAGGTTGCTGAACGCACTGTTCTTTGGCCGTTTGAGCGCCCTAACTTATACCAGGCAATTACAACAGCTGGTGAAGCGCGGGCTGAAACAGAGTCACAGTTGCACTCTAGGGTGATTGGCGCCCAGCTTGCGTTTGAGTTACAACGACCGTTATTTGATGCCGCTTAGCTTCTATTTGCTGACGTTAAAGCGGAACTCGACGACGTCACCTGGACGCATCACGTAGTCACGACCTTCGGTGCGCATTTTTCCGGCAGCCTTGGCTGCTGTTTCGCTTCCTGCGGTCACTAGATCATCAAAATCAACGATAGCTGCGGCGATGAAACCTTTTTCAAAGTCAGTGTGAATCACACCAGCCGCTTGCGGGGCAGTGTTACCTTTATGGATGGTCCAGGCACGAATTTCTTTTTCTCCTGCAGTCAGGTAGCTTTGCAGCCCAAGGGTTTCATAGGCTGTTCGAGCAAGTTGCCCAAGGCCAGATTCCTGAATGCCGTATGCATCAAGCAGTTCGATGGCGTCAGCCGCTGCAACACCTTGTAATTCTTCTTCAATCTTGGCACAGATAAAGATGCTGGCTGCAGGGGCGACAAGGGCTGAAAGGTCACTCTTTCGCGCTTCATTCACAAGCCCAAGTTCATCAACGTTAAAGACATAGATGACAGGCTTGGTTGAAAGCAGCTGCAAGCCTTGAATAACTTCCGTGTTCAGTCCAGGAATTTCGTGTGCGAGTTTTCCTTCGAGCAATCCAGCCTGTAGTTTGACTAGTTGTTCGATTTCAGCCTTGGCACTCGGATTTGCTTTTGATTCTTTCTCGAGGCGGGGGAGTTGTTTTTCGATACTTTGCAGGTCAGCAAGGATCAATTCAGTATTAATGGTTTCGATATCTTTTTTAGGATCGACGACGTCATCGACGTGAATCACATCAGGGTTATCAAAGGCACGAACAACGTGGACGACCGCGTCACACTCACGGATGTTTGCAAGGAACTTATTCCCAAGGCCTTCGCCTTTACTGGCACCGGCAACAAGACCTGCGATGTCGACAAAGGTGACGGTTGCAGGAATGATTTTTTGGGCGTTATACAGTTTTTCAAGGATAGTTAGACGCTCATCAGGAACAGCGATAATGCCTGTGTTTGGCTCGATGGTTGCGAATGGATAATTAGCCGCCAGTATATTGTTGTCGGTCAGTGCGTTGAATAGGGTAGATTTGCCGACGTTTGGGAGGCCGACGATTGCGATAGATAAACTCATTACCATTATTATAACAGGGGTACCTCAAATCGACCACTGTTTTATCAGGTGGACAATCACCGTAATTTCGATTATGCTTTTATCTATAAGGTAGGCAATGAAAAAAGCGAAAAAGACACAAAAATCTGGCGATAAAAGCGCACGGTTCTCCAGCCGTTTGTCTGGACGTCTCGGGAAACGCACTATTGTGATCGCTGTTATTATTCTTGTGATTCTTGCGGGTGCTGTTGCGGCGTTCATGATATGGCGAAATTCCATTAAATCGACCGATACGACCACAGCGACGCCACTGACTGCGCAGCAAACAAAATTAGTAAAACAATCAGGTCAAACACTTGATCCAAGCATCGCTGCCGCCGCAAACGCGGCTAAGTCCGAGGGCAATACTGCGAATTCAGTTGCCATATATGACAAGGCGATTGCTGCCAATAGCGATACAGACGAACAAGTCGCGCTGTATACCAATAAAGCCGTCCTTCAAGCTTCAAACGGTGATGTATCTGGTGCTATTGCGTCTGCCAAAAAGGCCGAACAGCTTGCAGGTGAAACACTGGGCACAACATCACTGCTTGCCTCGCTGTACCAGCAAAGTGGTGACAAGGTAAATGCAGCGCTGTATTACAGAAAAGCTGCTGCACTGGTTGACGACACTGACGGTTCATCGGTAGGGCAAAAACAGTATTATCTTGATACGGCAACGCAATTGGAGGCTTCGTAGTGATGTCTTTGAGGAAGCGACTCGGTTCGCTCGTCCTAGTCTTTGTTCTTGCGCTGACATTAGGAATTATCGGTCCTATCGAAACAGCAATGGCGGCACCGTGGGACAATCGTGCATTTAGTAATCCGCCTCGCGTCAGCAAGTCATATTTTAATAATGCCAGTTACTTTACGCTGAGCCGTTTTAATGGCAGACTCCTCAACTATGTTCTCACCGGGGGTATTCACACGACAGATGTTGCCAGTACGGTTGCGTACTTAAAATCAATGAACCGTGGACCATCGGGATCGTTGTCTCAAAAGCGAGATGTTGCAGGTTCAGCCTTTATCGTACAGACGATTTTGGGGCGAAATGGTGACCAAGCCAATGCCAATGGGGGGCGCAATATTTCTGATGCCGACTTTGCAACACTGACGAATACATTGAATGCGTCTTCTATTAACTGGAACACAACGGTATGTACGAACGGCATTAATACGATGTCGGTCACACAAACGGCTAATGGGCCAGTGGATATTACGCGAGATCCGGATACGATTCGCACGCAACACTGTGAAGATGGCATTAGTATTAACGATGCCAGTGGTCACCAATATAATATTTTTCACCGCTGTGCCAACCCGGTTGGTGATATTCAGGGGATCGACGGTATTAACTTTAACCTGATACCAACTATTTCCGGAACGCCAGCATATACGGATGGCGATAGCACGGGTGCAAACAAAGCAACACTCAATCCATCGATTAACAACACCGGTTCAACTGCATCAACAAGCAATATCCAGTGGCGCGTAGTTCACTTTAACGTCGCTCCCGGTGTTGCCGTGCCAGGTGGGGGAGATTCAGGAACGGCTCCAGAAGCATTCTATGGACACAGCGCCGCTGCTATCGCTAACGGCAGCGGTCTGACGTTCCTTCGAAATGTCACAAACCTCTCGGTTGCCAGTCAGGTCATTGGTGATTTCCCGATTGGGACCAGAATCTGTTATGCCTTGTCGGTACAACCGATTAGCCAGTCGAATGGTGCCTGGCGCCATAGTACGCCGTTCTGTGTCACGATTGCCAAGAGTCCAAAGTTCCAGGTCCATGGTGGTGATATCAGGGTAGGCAGCAACTTTGCGGATCAGACGGCAACCAGTGGCTCGGATATAACAACTAGTCAGACGACGAAGAATCGATAATGAGTACTATGAATATGAACACATTGAACGTACATACACGGAAACTATCGCTATTTGTTATCGCGGCCTTCGTGATGGTATGTATCAGCCTTTTTGCATCGCATTCAGCGCACGCGCTCTCTAATAGTGGTCCAGATAGCGCGGACTACGGTAATAGTTCCGCTCGGTACGCATTAGAGGACACGGCCCAGCTGAAGGTGACCGACAGTATCATTCCGGTGTACTACGCAACAAACCCAGGAAGCATTACCGTCACTGCGAATTCATTCTCGTTTGAAAACCATGCAGGTCCGCACCCAGACGTGTCATTCAACGGGCGACCCGGTGTCCAAAGCAACACGAGTTTTCCACTTTCAGGATTTACATATGATCCTAATACGGGGTATTTTGTCGCGTTGATTACTGTCAAAATGACCGGCGAAACAGGCAGTACTTACAATGTCATTAACTGGAAATTAAGCGTTCCAGGTAGTGGAATCATCGGAACTTACGCTGCCAACGCCAATAACTCGGCAGTCGAGCTTCCAAAGCGTTGTGATGGTAACGATAGTAGTGGTTGTGGCCAGTACTACAATTACTCACTTCCATTTGGTACACAGTGTCAGGCCGTCGGTAACCAATCGGTGAGCGCAAAGATATATGACGGCGACAACGGCAACCTTGGGGTTCAACCGACCGATTTTACTGTCAGCGTGTTTGATGAGACTGATAATAAAACTATTGCGCATAGTTTCTCTGGTTCAGAACGTGATGGCCAGATAGCTACGTATACATTTACCGTCCAGCCGTATCACAAGTATCGTTTGAAGGTGAACAACGTCTTTGCGAACAATGTGACGCAAATCAACCTTCCGTATGACGGTATTACCTATTTGTCAGATTGTCGTACGCTCGAAGTGACCGATCGTATTTACGGAAGCTGGGGTGAGTACGGCGTTATGGCAACCGGTATCATCAAGGGTATTGGTTCTGGTTCAGCCTTCGCAGATCGCGGCCTCGCGCATGCATCCACGTGTAGCTACACATTCCTCACTATCGCAAACGCAACGAACACGAACTGTATATCGACCCCTGTCGCAAGCTACGGTGGGTACAAGACAGGACGCACTCTTCCAGATGTGGCGGCGAGTTTTCCGGTGAGTTCCGCTGCGGCAACGCTGAGCGGGAATAACTTGGATGTGTCGGCATTGAGTGGCACTTATAAAACCTCTGGAAACATTACACTGACCGGCGGAACCCTCCCGGCGGATCGAACTGTTATTATCAACACCTACAATGCTGTAACGAAAAAATATGCAGATATTACAATTGCCGGCGACATTACCTACACAACTGCTGCTTTGACTACGGGTAGTCAAATTCCACAGCTGGTGTTGATTGCCGGAAACATTAACATCCAAGACAACGTGAAGCAGGTTGACGGTTGGTTGAGCGCCGAGGGTACATTGAACACTTGTTCTAACGTGAATCGAACATCGATTACGATTAATAATTGTAAAAATCTTTTGACGATCAACGGCCCCGTCATGGCAAAAGATGTGCAGCTATGGCGTACTGCCGGGTCACTTGATTCTGATCAATCGGGCGATCCAGCAGAGGTATTTAACCTTCGACCAGACGCATATTTGTGGGGACTTGCCCAAAGTGCACAGAGCGGGCGCCTCGAAACTGTCTACACTCACGAATTACCGCCACGTTTCTAGAGTAAAACAACTTGCTTTTACGCTTATGCTTTCGGTATAATGAGGGGCAATATGGCATTACTAAAAGGCGTGGGCGACTTCTTTGCACTAGACATCGGAACAAATGCAGTACGAGTACTACAGCTTTCTTCGACTGGCCCCGATAGTTGGTCACTTGATCACTTTGGATATGCCGCACTGGACGAGCATACTGCGACCAGTAATTCACCCGAAAGCCTCCGCAAACTCGGTGAAATTATCATGACCGCAGTAGGGCAGAGCGGTATCAAATCAAAAAGTGTTGTGATTGGATTACCTTCAAGCAAAACATTTACAACAGTTATTGAACTGCCTGTGATGCCAGAGGCCGAACTAAAGAGCACCCTCAAATACCAAATCGACCAATATATTCCAATGGCTGCCAACGAAGCAAAAGTTGACTGGGCACTGCTTGGTACTTCTTTGCACGATCCAAAGCAGCAAGAAATTTTGCTCGCCAGCACGTCGAATGCTTATGCCGAAGAACGCCTCGAATTTATTGAAAGTCTCGGTCTTGATGTCATCGCCTCAGAACCAGATCCTCTCGCAATGGTTCGTTCATTGCTACCTGCCGGCATCCCTGATGGTCGCCTCATCATTGATGTGGGTGAGTTTTCGACTGACCTTGCTATTACCTTTGGCGACAGTCCACGCCTAGTTCGTACGATTCCTATGGGCGTGAAGACACTGATTAAATCTGCAGTTCAGAACTTGAACGTCCAAGAAGACCAGGCGCGTCAGTTTATCTTGAAATTTGGTCTTGCACCAGACCGCCTCGAAGGCCAAGTCTACCGTGCGCTGGAATCAACCCTTGAGAACTTTGCAACTGAACTGACGAAATCCGTAAAGTTCTTCCAGACTCGTTACCCAAGTACACCGGTCGGCGGTATTCTCCTCTCTGGCTACGCGGCGATTGTGCCACTATTTGGTGACTATGTGACGGCGAAAACAGGTGTTCCATCAAGTGTTGCTAACCCGTGGCAAAAAGTCCGCGTGTCTCAGGCCGATCAGCAACAGCTGATGACCGTCGCCTCTGAATTCGCAACAGTTATTGGCCTTGCACAGCGAAGGAACAAAAAATAATGATTGAAATTAACCTTGTTCCAGATGTAAAGCAAGAACTCATCCGTGCGCGAATGATTCGTTCAGCGGTGATTTCAGGTGCGATTATTGCGATTATTGTCGCAGCCGGATTGGTTGTCGTGCTTTCGATTTACGTTTTTGGTGTTCAGACTGTCAGGAGTGCTGTGGCTGATACTGCAATCAAGAACGGTAGTGACAAGCTTGCAACCGTTGATGATCTTTCAAAGATTTTGACGATTCAGAACCAGCTGACAAAAATGAGCGCACTGAACGATAGTAAAAAGATCGACTCACGCGTGTTTGACTTGCTGCAGGCGATTATTCCACCATCTCCAAACGAAGTACAGGTTTCAAGCCTGGCTGTCGATGCGACTGCTGGTACGATTACGTTTGAGGGTCAGACACCAAGCTACCCATCACTAGAAGCATTTAAAAAGACCATTGGCGCAGCGAACGTTCGCTTTAAAGATGCAAATGCAAAACAGACCGACGTTGTTCTTGCGACGAACCTTAGTATTTCTAATGTCAGCTACGGTGAAGACGCTAGTGGGGCAAAAGTCCTTCGATTTACCGTCAGCTTTACTTATGCGCCGGAACTGTTCTCACCAGGAACAACAGACCCAACTATCGTATTGATTAATGGAGGGAATGTCACCGACTCATACCTAGGTATTCCAAAAAGTATTTTCACAGACCGCGCAACTGACGCAGGGGTAACACAATAATGAAACCAAACGATACAGCACTCCGCAAGCGAACGCAAATCTCTAATGCGAACCGTATGATGTTTATTTGGATTGCGGTGGCGTCAGCTCTGGTGAGTTTTGCTATTGTGACGTCAATCTTTTTGGGCCAAAAACTTGTCTTTAACGAAAAGGTTTTGCTCGAGAAGAACAAGACGATTAGCACGCTCGATAAAGACAACAAAGCTGTTCCTGACCTAGAGACAGCAGTGCGTGTGCTTGATACCAACACTGATCTGACGCTTGTGAAGGCCAATGCGAGTGACAAGGCCATCCAGGTAATTCTTGATGCGCTGCCATCGGACGCAAACTCGCTGGCACTCGGTGCATCGTTACAGAACAAGCTATTGTCTGGTGTTCCTGGGCTGACAATTGAAAGCCTCCAAGTAGACCCAGTGCAAGGAGTTGAAACGCTGACCGATGGAACAGTTATCGATGCTAGTACAAACCCCGCGGCTGCGACTGATAATCAAATTACCTTTAACTTCTCGGTGAGTGGCAATGCGGATGCACTTCGCCAAGCCCTCGCAAATCTTGAGCGCTCTATTCGTACGATTGATATTCTGAGCCTTCGGATTGAAAACCAAGGGAATACGCAGATTATGACCGTTCAAGCCCGTGCCTTTTACGAGCCAGTAAAGACCGTAAGTCTCTTTGATAAGGTGGTGAAACCATGAAAAAAACCGATATAGCGATGATTGTTTTTATTGCTGCCGTCAGTGCCGGTATCGCATACTTTGTTGCCCACAGTTTGTTTGGCACAATGAGCTCACAAAGCGTCAAAGTAAAGACAATTGATCCAATAACAAGCGTTGTTGAGACACCGGACAAAAAGATCTTTAATACGAATGCTATCAACCCATCTGTTGAGGTCAATATTAACAACACCGACACGACGACGAGTACTGGGACAACCACTACGACGACGAACGACGGAACTCATTAGGAGGCCTAGACTGTGCCGTTACTGACCGACGACATCCAAGACAAACTGATCAAACTCCTTGTTGAAGAGGGGCTTGTGACGTCTGAGGTCCTCACACAGGCACAGGCTGCTGCGGCGGCAGACAAAAAGCCACTCTTTAGCCTTCTGTCTGAAAAGGCGATTATTGATGATGAGCTTTTGACGCATGCGATTGCGCAGGTATCGGGTGTGCCATATGTGAATCTGACGAATACGATGATTGATCAGAATATCTTGGGACTGCTTCCTGAGGATATCTCTGAACGCTTCATGGCAGTTCCTTTAGCAGAAGTCCAGAACCGCCTAGCAGTTGCCATGATCGATGCAAATAACGTGCAGGCTGTCGACTACCTTGCGAACCGTATTCAGCGTCCACTGAAGGTGTTTATGGCCTCAGAAGCCGGCGTCCGTCACGTTCTTGATCAATATCGTACCGACCTTTCAAGTGTCGATAAAGCCGCTGAAGTCTCACAGGCAGAAGCAAACGCTGAGTCAGCCAGTGACGTAAAGACGATCGTTCAAGATTCACCGATTAGCCAAGCACTCAGCAAAATTTTGGAGTACGCAATTAAATCTCGTGCCAGTGACGTGCACATTGAACCTTTAGAAGGAACGCTCAAGATCCGTGTTCGTGTTGACGGTGTCCTTCGTGAAATTATGCAACTTCCAAAAAGCATCGAGCCAGCACTGGTGAGTCGTGTAAAAATTCTCGCGAATCTTAAAATCGACGAACACCGCGTGCCACAAGATGGTCAGTTTACGGTAAAGATTGCCGGCAAAGAAGTCGACCTTCGTATCGCGATTAGCCCTGTTGTTTGGGGTGAACAAATTGTCATTCGTTTGCTTGATAAATCGGGCAATTCGTTCGATCTTGAGGATATGGGGTATACCGGTCGTGGACTGCGCGTCGTGAAACACGGAATCAAGCGTCCAAATGGCATGATTCTGACCTCTGGACCAACTGGTTCGGGTAAGTCGACCAGCCTTTATGCGCTGATTAAAGAAATCAAAGACGATAGTGTGAATATTGTGACACTCGAAGATCCTGTGGAATACAAGATGGATGGGGTAAACCAAATTCAAGTGAACGCCGAGGTCGGCTTAACGTTTGCTAACGGCCTTCGTTCGATTCTGCGTCAGGACCCTGATGTGGTGATGGTGGGGGAGATCCGTGACGCCGAGACTGCGGCCCTTGCCGTGCAAGCTGCCCTCACTGGGCACCTCGTCTTTAGTACACTGCACACAAACAGCGCCGCTGGTGTGCTTCCTCGTCTGCTTGATATGCAAATCGAGCCATTCCTTATCGCCAGTACCGTGAACACAATTATTGGTCAGCGTCTTGTGCGTAAAGTCTCCGTCAAACGTGAAACGTATCAATCAAGTCCGATTGAAACACAGAATATTATGGCGACAATTGGACATTTACTGCCAAAAACGAAGGAAGATGTCGCGCGCGTTTCTCAAGATTTAGGGTATAAAGATCTTCCCCTTGCGGGGCAAAGCGCTTATACTTTGGTAAGAGGTATTGATACTCCTCAGACACCGCATGGCTACAGTGGTCGAGCTGGTATCTATGAAGTCATGGATGTGAACCAAGACATCCAAAAACTGATTGTAGCCAAAGCAGCCAGCTCGGAAATTCAACGACTTGCAGTGTCTCAGGGAATGATCACGATGCGTCAGGACGGCTATCTCAAAGCACTGTCGGGCGTCACAACCATTGATGAAGTAAATAGGGTAACGTCGGATGCGGCCTAAGGTATAAAAAGGGATGAGTGGGAAATATGAATAATCAACAATTACGAATCGAAGTATTACTAGAAGAAGTCGTGCGCCGAAAGGCATCCGACCTTCACCTTCAGGTGGGACTTCCTCCGATGCTTCGTGTTGATGGCTCACTGATTCCTGTTGCTGGATTTAATCCGCTAGACGAGCCAGCGATCGAGACACTTGTCTTCGCAATCCTTGACCAAGATCAACGCCAGATTCTCTTGAAGGATAAAGAATTCGACTTTAGCTTCGCATTTGGAACGCTTGGTCGTTTCCGTGTGAATGCCTTCCACGAACGTGGAAACCTGGCAGCCGCACTTCGTCTGATTCCGAACGAAATTAAATCAGTCACAGAACTAGGTATGCCAAACGTCGTCATGGGATTTGCTGATTTCCCACGAGGCCTTGTGCTGGTGACCGGACCAACTGGTTCAGGTAAGTCAACGACGCTGGCAGCGCTTGTCGACAAGATTAACACCGAGAAATCACAACATATCATTACGATCGAAGACCCAATCGAATTTACACACAAATCGAAAAAGTCGGTGATTGTCCAACGTGAAGTCCACTATGACACCTACAGCTTCTCGGCAGCGCTTCGTTCAAGTCTTCGCCAAGACCCAGACGTCGTGTTGATTGGTGAGATGCGTGACCTTGAAACGATTTCAGCAGCGATTACGATTGCTGAAACAGGACACCTTGTCTTTGCAACGCTCCACACAAACTCAGCGGCACAATCAATCGATCGTATGATTGACGTTTTCCCACCTCACCAACAGCCACAAATTCGTGCGCAACTTTCAAATATCTTGATGGCAATCGTGTCACAGCGCCTTGTCCCATCAATTGGTGGAGGTCGCGTCGTTGCAGCTGAAATCTTGATCGCCAACCCTGCGGTCCGTAACATCATTCGTGAAGGAAAAGCGCACCAACTTGATGCGATTATTCAAACTGGCGCTGACGTCGGTATGCAAACGATGGACCGCACCCTCGTGAGCCTTGTACAAGCAGGAACGATTACCTATGATAGCGCCCGTGAATTTGCTGTTGACTTGACTGAGTTTGAAAGGTTAATGAGAGGCTAACGCTTTGAAAAAGTTTGTTTATGAAGCCCGCGACCGAGCAACCAACAAGCTCGTCAAAGCAACTCTTCAGGCAGAGTCTGAAAACGCTGCTGCACAGCTGCTAGTAAAGCAGGGTTTTGTTCCGTTATCGATCAAAGAACAGATTGGTGACGGTTCGATTCTTTCACGGATCACCGGCCGTATTACGACCAAAGATCGCGTTGTCTTTACGCGCCAGCTTGCGACCTTGATTGGTGCTGGTCTACCTCTCAGCCAGAGTTTGCACACTGTTCTCGAGCAAACCAGCAATAAACAACTGCAATCAGTCATCCAGGAAATCGTTGGTGACGTTGAAGGCGGTAAGGCGTTATCACTGGCATTCGGAAAACACCCGACTGTTTTTGACGGCGTCTTTATTTCACTCATCTCAGCAGGTGAGCTTTCGGGTACACTCGACGATTCATTGCTACGCGTCGCCAATCAACAAGAAAAAGATGCGGCGACGATGACCAAGATTAAAGGTGCGTTAACATATCCGATTATCGTGCTTGTCGTTATCTTTGGCGTACTGGCATTCATGCTCTTTACGGTGGTGCCTCAGGTTGAAAAGTTGTACAAAGACCTTCACAAAGAACTACCTATCCTGACAAAGGTGATGGTGGTGGCTGCTGATGGATTGGCACATTTTTGGTGGCTTGCGATTATCGTTGTTGGTGTCGGCGTGTATTTCTTGCTGCAGTTTTCAAAAACGGACGCGGGGATTCGATTTAAAGACGAATTCAAATTACGCGTGCCAGTTTTTGGAAAGATGATCCAAAAGCTCTACATGGCTCGTTTCACCCGAACAGGGCAGACGCTGCTAGGTACAGGCGTCAGTATGCTGGATATGTTGAAGGTCAGTTCGACAGCAGTGAATAATACCGTGATTGCAAAAGCCATTGACCGAGCTGCCGATAAGGTAAAGGGTGGTAAAGCGTTGTCTACCGCACTTGAGCCAGAAGCAATTATTATGCCACTTGTTCCACAGATGATTAAGATTGGTGAACAGTCTGGTCGTATCGATGAGATGCTGGGAAAAGTGGCGCAGGTCTACGAGGACGAGCTGGATGAACAGATCAAAACGATCTCAACTGCCATCGAGCCGATCCTAATGGTGGTTCTTGCGGTAGTAGCCGGAGGAATGGTCGGGGCAATTTTGCTGCCAATCTACGGACTCGTCAACGGTGTGAATGTCTAAAATAACTAGACAAAGCTGTGCTGGTCGGCTACTATTAAACACAAGCAGTTTAATGCATTAAATTAGTTCATTCGAAAGGTGGAAAAAATTCCTATGAACGTTCTCAAAAACAACAAAGTCCAGGGTCAGAAAGGTTTCACGATCATTGAGGTGGTCTTGGTGCTCGCAATTGCGGGACTTATCTTCCTGATGGTATTTATCGCGTTACCAGCTCTTCAAAGTAGCCAACGTGACACAGCACGCAAGAACGACGTCAGCGCCGTTGCTTCAGCTATTACATCGTACACAGGTAACAACCGTGGGACATTCCCGACGACAACTGCACTGACAGGTAGTGCGACGGGTGATCCAGATTCAGCGGGTAAGTTTGCTGGGTATATTACCTCTGTTTCAAACAACACAACGAATGTGCTTGTTGTTGCAGCAAAGACGAGCCAATCGGTCACTCAGGGTGATATGGTTGTCGTTCAGTCTTCAAAGTGTGGCACTACTGGCGCATCAAACAACGGTACTGCAACGGAAACACTCACCGCTGGAACAACGAGGCAATACGCAGTCGTGACCTTCCTCGAAGCAGGCGGCGGCACCTCTTATTGCCAAGACAGCTAGTCTTCGCAAAGATCCTCTGCTACATGCACAAACAATCACCCGGCTATCATCAGCGGGTGATTTTTGTATGAGGGTAGGGGACAGAATCAATGTCTGCTATGATAATGGTTATGGATTTTATCATATATCTTGCACTCGTATTGTTTGGGCTGGTATTCGGAAGTTTTGCCGGAGCGTCGGTGTGGCGCTTACGGGCGAGGCAACTCGTTGCCGATAAAAAGAGCGGTGAACACGTTGATCACGCTGAGTATAAAAAGCTAAAGAAGCTGGCACACGAAAAGCTATCAAAAGACCATTCTCGCTGCCTCCACTGTGGCTATGAACTCCGTTGGTACGACCTTATTCCTCTTGTGAGCTGGGTTACCCTTGGCGGTCGCTGCCGCGACTGTCGTAAGCCAATTGGTATCATGGAGCCTTTGATTGAGCTCGGTACTGCTGCATTCTTTGTCCTGTCGTATATCTTATGGCCATTTGACCTCACGACGGGCCTTCAGGTTGCGCAGTTCATTATCTGGCTTATCTCGGGTGTGGGTCTCGCGATTATGTTCGCCTACGATGCGAGGTGGTTCCTTCTTCCCGACAAGGTAAACTTTGCGGTGATTGGACTCGGGTTCGTGAGTGCAGTATTGATGATTATCGAAAGCCACAACCATATGGGTGCATTCCTGAACGTGCTTGGCTCTGTTGCAGTGCTCAGTGGCATCTACTACGGCCTGTATTTGATCTCGAAGGGCCGCTGGATCGGATTTGGGGACATCAAGCTCGGACTTGGCCTAGGGCTCCTGCTAGGGGACTGGCAGCTTGCAGTGATTGGGTTGTTTTTTGCGAATCTTATCGGCTGTATTATCGTGATTCCTTTGATGGTAACGGGCAAACTGAAACGTAGCTCACATGTTCCATTTGGACCACTACTGATTGCGGGTGCGATCGTCGCCAAGCTTGTCGGTATGGGCATCGCCGAGTTCTATACACTCAGTTTAATGTAGGTGCTTTCCTGGGGCACTTCTGGCATCATCAAAAGGGTTAGTTGCACGCCGCTTATGCTATAATGGCGTCAAATGGGCATTCACTCTACAGCAAGCTTTCGAAAGGACTCTCGGCGAGGGTTTACTATCATCGAAACGATGCTGGTGCTTGCTGTGACAGGGGTACTGATCGCGACATTACTGGTAGGCATTGGCGCCTCAATCAATACGCAGCGCTACAAAGATTCTGTTGTATCACTCAAATCACTGTTACAAAGCCAGTACTCAATGGCGAGTGATGTCAGTAATGCACGCAGTAAGAACTGGACCTGTAGCTCTAGTGCAACACCAGTGCCGAACGCTATTGGTACTGCCGTGGGCCAATCTGACTGTGTCTTGCTGGGTCGCTACATCAGCATTGTGGGCGGAGATGTGTCGTCGGCCGCGATCGTCGGTTACGAGAATTCAACCGCAAGTGCGCCGAATGATGTTGCAGAAATTAACAATAACTACACACTTGGTGTTTCAACAGACAGTATTGATTCGTCGACGCTAGAGTGGGGATCAGCGATCGCATGGCCTGCCAGTGGTGCAGGCTCTAAAAGTCCAACCACGCCGCGATCGATTGCGATTCTTGTGATTCGTTCACCCAGTAGTGGTACGTCCTACACGTTCACGAGTGACACGGTCTACGACATCACAACGATTACATCGGCTGCACTTAAAACCATGATGGTAGTGAATACGGGCGCTGTACCAGGCCAACAACAGCGAACCCTCTGTGTTGATCCAAATGGTGTGACAGTACCAGAGAAAATAGCTGTCTATATTGGCCAGGCTGCCAGTGATTCGAGTGCAATTGAGACGCGCACCAATGCAACCATCCAATCGCTGGGCGGAGACACGAAATGTTAAAGCAGCTTCGTTCACAAGCAGGTGACACACTGATTGAAGTACTGTTTGCATTCGCCGTCTTGAGCCTCGTCATTATCGGAGCGCTGACAATCATGAACCAAGGTGCGGTTGCATCGCAACGCGCACTTGAAACCACGCTTGTTCGTAATGAGGTAGACTCGCAGGCGACCGGAATTCGTTTCTTGCATGATGCCTATGTCGCGCAGTTTAAATCTAACGCGACCTATGACCCAGCAACACCTGCCGGACAGTGGTCGTTGATGTCGAATTCACTAGGAAGCATTACGTCGGCATCATCATTTGGTACCGCCTCAGCATGTTCGACGCCGCCTTCGGGGAGTTTTATTATTGACCCCACAAATGCCAAGTTTATTGCAGGCTCGAGTAGTGTGTTAGTTCCATCTGTCACAACTGCGCAGGTGACCTACGACACATCGTCAGGACTGCTCAAACAAGCACAAGGTATCTGGATCGAGGCAATTCGTTCTCCTGCATCGGTTGGCGTGAACGCAAAGAATACTCGCTACATCGATTTCCATATTTATGCATGTTGGGACGGTCCAGGCCAAGGGTTGCCGATGACAATTGGAACAATAGTGAGGTTATATGAACCACAAAGCTAAGATGATGAAAAAAGGCTTTACGCTCATCGAGCTGATGCTCGCGATGACGTTTATATCTATATTGCTGCTGACGATTGCTTTAACGATTGTGCAGATTGCCAATATCTATAACAAGGGCATTATTACCAAAGAAGTGAACGCATCATCACGAGCAATTTCAGATGAATTGAATCAGGCGATGCGATCCAGCGGAAGTATTACACTTGCGAACAAATATGTACAAAGCAATTGGGGTGGTCGTCTTTGTATAGGGCAATATAGCTACGTGTGGAATTACGGGACGGCGCTTGCGAACCAAGACGTGAATCGTAATCAATATTCTGGCCCTGCAACCTCCGGTAATACGGTGATTACTGGTGGCGTTACTCGTTACGAGATAAGTTTAGTGAAAGTACCAGATGCCGGCGGGGCATACTGTGTGCCGAATGGAGGCGGGGTATATCCAAAGATTGACCCAACGGGTGCGGTTGAACTACTACGCACCGGTGATCATGGACTGGTGCTGCATAGCATGACAGTGACTTCACTTCCGTCAGGGACTGACGCTTTATCTGCCCAACAACTGTATAAAGTTTCATACACGATTGGAACAGCCGATATTAGTGCATTGAACGCCGATCAAACGCTCTGTAACGGCCCTGGCGTGCCTGGGTCTGACCTGAATTATTGTGCGGTTGAACAGTTTACTATTGTCCTACGGGTAGTAAGTGGGGTTAACTAGAATGGTTATGGTTACAACTCAACATGGACGACGTGAGTCGGGTGCGGTTTCGTTATTCCTCGTTATCTTTGCGATGCTTCTTATTACGGTTGTGACGCTGAGCTTCCTTCGGACGATGATTGCTGATCAACAACAAGCTTCAGTCAGTGACCTTTCAAAGAGTGCATATGATTCAGCGCTCGCAGGGACAGAGGATGCAAAACGTGCACTGATATACTATCGAACACTTTGCTCAACGACGGCCAACTGTAGTGGTGAAAAGGCTGTGATTGATGCTGATACCTGTAACCAGGGACTTATCAGGGTCTTGGATCCTAGTAGCATTACTGCAAAGGGAGTTGATGTGCAGCAATCTCAATCTGCCAACGATACGCAGCTGAACCAGTCCTATACTTGTGTGAAAATGAAGCTTGAGACCGATGATTATGTCGGAACCCTCGAAGCCAACACGTCAAAGATTATCCCACTCAAGACAACGGGCAACTTTAGCCAGGTATTATTACAGTGGTTTACCACCGATGACTTTGGGACGACAGGAACGAGCGTTGACCTGCAGGCGACACCGCCACAAGTTGATCCGGGTGGAACTAACCAAAGTATCCTGCCATTGCTTGCGCAGTCGAGCTGGCCGACGACGCGTCCACCAGTCATGCGAACACAAATGTTTCAGTATGGCTCGAGCTTTACCTTGTCGAGCTTCGACAGTAATACCAGCGGTGTCAGTAATGCAAATACCTTGTTCTTATACCCAACCGGCACAACCGGTGTTGCTAGTGCAGCACAGGATAGCTGGAACTTTACTGATCGCGACAGTCGATTGGCACCAACCGGCACTCCACTAGGGACGACCTGTTCCGGCAAACTCAGTGGTGGTGGCTATGCCTGTAGCGCAATTTTGAACTTACCGGTTCCGATAGGGAACGCGCCGGGTGATCTGACACGAACCGCATATCTTCGATTGACTGCACTGTATAAGGCAACGCACTTTAGTGTCACACCAATGGCGACGCAGTTTGATGGTGTGCAGCCAAGTATCGACTCAACCGGTCGTGCAAACGATCAGTATCGCCGTGTTGAAAGCCGGGTTGATTTGATTGATACGAACTTTCCGTTCCCAGAAGCTGCCCTCGATGTCTCGGGTAACCTTTGTAAGAATTTCCTTGTGACAGATAGCTCAAATACAATTCCAGTCGATCAGACAACCTGTAATTAACCTCTCGGTGGAGAGTTAGCTCGACTCGCTATGGAACTTTTCGTACACTTCACGGAGGTGTTCGTCGGTGACGTGCGTATAAACCTGTGTTGTGCTGATGCTGCTGTGGCCAAGCATGCTTTGGACGCTTCGAATGTCGGCACCATTCATGAGAAGGTCGGTCGCAAAGCTATGACGCATAGTGTGTGGGCTGACGTGCTTGGTGATACCAGCAAGGCGTGCGTATTTCGAGACCATACGCTGGACGCTGCGTGCGGTTAATCGCCGGTAATCGCCGGTCGTATTGGGTTCAACGTTTTTGCTGTAGCTAATAAAGAGGGGAGCTAGCGTATCGTCGCGGATATCGAGGTAGTGGTCTACCCATCCAGCTGCAGCTTCGCTAATAAAGACAGGACGATCTTTTTGACCCTTACCACGCACCATGAACTCGCGCCTTTTGGTGTTGACGTGATCACGGTTCAGATTAATCAGTTCAGAGACACGCAGGCCGCTCGAAAAGAGCAATTCAACGATCGCTCGGTCACGCAGACCGGCCTCAGAGGAGATATCGATGCCTGAAATAAGCCGTTCGACTTCATCGTAGTGCAGGAAGGTGACTTGTTTACGAGAGACTTTCGGCAAAACGATTTTATTTGGTGCAAGCGTCGGGATATCACGCCGCGAGAGATAGCCAAGGAAGCCACGGAGCGCGATCAGGTGATACGACTGCGTAATAGTCGCCAATTCGCCATCGGCGTTGTTCTTGTAGCGGTTCAACCAGAGGCGGTATTTACGGATAACTTCAGAGGTAATATCTTCAACTTTAATGTCTTCGGTGAACTCAACAAATCGTTCAAGATAGAGGCGATAGTTTTCAGCCGTCTTTGCAGAACGACCACCCTCTACCTCTAGGTGTTCGATATAGTCGAGAATCAATTCGGACATATACATATAATAAGCATAGCCTAAAAGGTGTCAGGACGATACAATAGACCGTATGTTAACATTTCTTCAAACAATCATTCTCGGTCTGATTCAAGGCTTTACAGAGTTCATCCCCGTCAGTAGTTCCGGTCACTTGGTATTAGCGCAGGTACTTATGTCAGGGGCATCCGATCATTTATTAATCGAATTTCTTGACCTTGGAACAACGCTGGCATTGATCATTTATTTCCGTAAAAAAATTTACGAAATCTTGCACAATATTTTCGTCGGCCGTAACTATCGCCTTGCACGAAACCTTTTGCTAACCGCTATTCCAGCTGGAATCGTTGGCTACCTGTTATCTGACTTGATAAATAGCTCATGGTTCTTTGGTTCGGCCGTTGTTGTTGCGACTGGGTTGATTGTCGTGGGTATCGTGATGATAGTGCTTGAGATGCTACCGAAGGCACATCATGTCAAAAACGGCGAGGAACTCTCGGCAAAGCGCGCCCTCATTATTGGTATTGTTCAAGTCCTTGCCCTCATCCCTGGTGTATCGCGCTCTGGTTCGACGATTATCGCTGGGCGTCTTTCCGGTTTGAGCGCTAAAGAGGCTGCAGAGTATAGCTTCTTGGCGTCACTGCCGATTATGCTTGGTGTATCTTTGAAACTCTTTGCCGGACACACCGAACGTGCGTATTTAGTTGCACATTTTTCGACGGTACTCGTTAGTAATATTTTTGCCTTCCTTGCAGGTATGATTGCGGTGACATTTATGCTGAGTTATCTTAAGCGCCACAGCCTCGCAGTCTTCGGGTGGTACCGCGTGGTACTGGGAGTCGTCGTCTTGACTACCGTTCTTCTGATACAATAGAACGAGTAAGCTATCTTAATCAGTTAATACAGGGAGACCACCATGGCTAAGACTAATCATATCGAACGAACATTAATTCTTTTTAAACCCGATGCTGTTCAGCGCGGTGTTGTGGGTGAAATCTTAACCCGTTTTGAACGAGTTGGTCTTAAGATCGTTGGAACAAAAATGATTGCACCAGACACGGAGCATTACCACAAACACTACGAAGAAATCGGACAAGTCATCACTCGTCGTGGTGAAGCTACATTCAATAATGTACTTGCTATGATGAACGAAGGACCGGTCATTGCGATGGTACTCGAAGGTGTTGAAGCTGTCGAACTGGTGCGTAAACTGGTTGGTTCAACTGAGCCAAAATCTTCTGCACCGGGAACAATTCGTGGTGATTTCTCACATATGAGTTATGGCTATGGAGATGATCAGGAAAAGGGAATTCCGAACCTTATTCACGCCTCTGGCGACGCTTCAGATGCCAAGCAAGAGATTCCTCACTGGTTCTCCGAAAATGAGTTATTTGATTACTCTGTCCTGAACGAAAAGTTTACAAGATAACGCAGCGGAGTTGTGGCGGAGGCTCATTCTAACGACATCTGCAACCCGAGTCTTTCCCGGTACTGAAACAGAGAAAGACCCGGAGTGAAGCGTCGTTGGAATGAGCCTACGGCGCGATTCCGTCCCACATCTGTTAAACTGAGATTATGCCCCGGTAGCTCAACTGGCCCAGCGAAGCGATATGGAAATCGTAGACTCTATCCAGTTGAATAATCGAAGCGTAAAATTTGCCCCGGTAGCTCAACTGGATAGAGTAGATCCGTCCTAAGGATATGGTTGTAGGTTCGACTCCTGCCCGGGGTACCAAAATTATGAAAGACTCCATCTGGAGTCTTTCTGCTTATGCTACTATTAATACATGGCAAAGAAGTACACAAAACAGCAACACGAAAAGCATCAAAAACGACACCGAATCATTGTCGGACTCAGCATTGTCGTTGTTGCTGTACTGCTGGGACTTATTTTTTCATTCATCATCATTCCTAAGGTGATCAACGATACGCGACTGAACCGCATCAACCACATTTTTAGTAGCATTCAAGGCCCAGCACTCGTCTATGATGAAACCGATCACATTTTCGGCGATAAACGGCTATATGAATGGGATGCCAGTAGAAGTTATGCATCTTCGAAGACACTTGTTGTGGGCAAGACAGTTACCGACGCATTTGACCTATTCGATAAAGCAATCGTAGCCGCTGGGTACACACCCGTACAGGATGCTCATCCAAACTCTGTGGTCAAGGAGAGAACATACAAAACTCCACGCGGTGAATATGTATATTTGGACGCTGTGAGTAAGCTCCGAACTGATGCATTCCAAAATCAAGTATGGATGGGGAGTACGGAGAATAACTTTCGTAACATTGATCCCAATGCTGGTCCGGCATCGGTCACTCTTAGGGTCAACCTCGACGACAACAACGAATAGTACCATAAGGGGATTGGCCTCTGTCGCCAAAACCGTGAATTTGCTGTATTATGACTACAGTTATGGCAAAAGACGATACAGAGCCAGCGAAACTTGATTTTGAGGGGCAACGCCCGGGTGAGAAGGTGTTGTTTGTATTTCGACGCCACCTTATTGCGATGCGAAAGGGCTTTTGGCTGCTTTTGATCCCTTTGGTGATTACGGCAATCCCACCGCTGATTTGGCAATCTAATCTTGAACTGTTCCTGCTGCCTGTTGGGGGACTGGCGCTTGGCCTTATACTGTTCTTTTATCACTATGTAATGTGGTACTTCACTATCTATCTGGTAACGAATCAACGGATTCGCCAGGTGACCCAAAAGGGTGTTTTTGGTAAGGACGTTGTCGAGCTTCGACTGTCAAAGATCCAAAACATAAGCTATAATATACCAGGATTCACTGGTGAAATCTTAGGGTTTGGAACCATTGTCATTCAGACATTCGTTGGCGACTTGGTGATTCGCAATGTCGAACACCCAGAAAAGATATACAACAAGTTACAAAATGCCGTTGCGGATGCAGTCGAGCAAGGAGATCATGAAGAAATTACTGAATAAGATACGTATAGGAAAAAAGTCTCTTCCAGAGTCTGCACGTATCACGACCGAGACTATCGCGCAGCATCGTGAACGTATCCTTGCTGGTGGACGACGATTTAAGTATCCTGTTCAGTACGCCCGTCACCGCCTTGTCTTTAATGCCATTATTATTAGCGTTGCAACGCTTATTGTCCTTGTTGGTGTCGGTTACTGGCAGCTGTATTCAGCCCAGAATACCAGTGACTTTATGTACCGCGTGACTCGAGTACTGCCTGTTCCCGTTGCCAAGATCGACGGCCAGCCAGTCCTTTATAGTGATTACCTGATGAAATACCGCAGTTCGATTCACTACCTCGAATCAAAAGAGCGCGTGAACCTCAAAACAGAGGACGGCAAACGTCAGTCTGACTTCGTAAAGTCACAAGCAATGGACGATTCACTAGCCGATGCTTATGCGATGAAACTTGCGAAAGACCACAATGTGACTGTCACCGACGCTGAACTGCAGACGTTCTTGAAACAACAACGTAGTTCAACCGATGGAGAAGTCACAGAAGCAACCTACGACGCCGTCATTCTTGATTACTACGGCTGGTCACCCGAAGAGTACCAGCACGCAATGCAGACAAAATTACTACGTCAAAAAGTTTCGTTTGTTGTTGATACTGATGCCGATACGGTTTCAAAAACAGTTGCTGCAACAATTACAGCAGGCAACACTGACCTCAAGGGTGTGACAGAAACGGTCAACAAAACCGCCAAAGTACAAGTAGTCTACGGCGCACTGGGCTGGGTACCAAAAACAAACCAGGATGGTGGCCTAGCGACTGCTGCATCGAAGCTTCAAAAAGGTCAGATCTCACCTGTTATTAAATCGACAACAGGCGAGGGCTACTATTACATCAAACTGCTCGACAGTAGTGATACGCAGGTGAACTACGAGTATGTCCATGTTCCGCTGACTGTCTTTACAAAGCAGCTCGATGCAGTAAAGGGTCAAGACAAGATTAAAGAATATATTACGATTCCTAAAGTGAATATCACACCAGCTAATCAATAGGAGGAATTTTATGTTTACAGTACCAGAACTCGGATACGCATACGACGCACTTGGCGAAAACATTAGTGCAGACATCATGCAGTTGCACCACGATAAGCATCACCAAACATACGTTGATAAATTGAATGCAGCCCTTGCAACGCATCCTGAATTAGGTGAAAAAACAATCGAAGAGCTGATCAGTAACCTTGACGCAGTCCCCGAAGATATTCGCGTCGCTGTCCGCAATCACGGTGGTGGTCATTATAATCACAGTCTTTTCTGGAAAGTTATGTCCCCGAATGGCGGCGGTCAGCCAACTGGCGCCTTGCTGGATGGTATTGTTGCAAAATACGGTTCTTATCGAGCATTCACAGATGAATTTACCGCTAAATCACTCGCCGTTTTCGGCAGTGGCTGGGCATGGTTGCAACCTGATCTTTCAATCGTAACGACCGCCAACCAGGACGTACCATTTATGAATGGGCAGCCTGAACCGGTGATTGGACTTGATGTCTGGGAACACGCATATTATTTGGACTACAAAAACAAACGTGACGACTATGTGAAGGCATTCTGGAATGTAGTCGACTGGAACTTTGCTGCCGAGCGATACGCTCAACTTGCACACTTATAATTTAAGAATTTCTTTTGAAAAATACTTCTACACCGACGATATACGAAATTAATACGCCAATCTTTTTGCGTGAGATCGGCGTGCGCGTTGGGCATCCTGTCACACTAGCAGATGTGCCAGACAATGAATGGGATGCGATTGCCAGACCAGGTATTGATACCGTCTGGTTTATGGGTGTCTGGAAACGAAGTATGATTGCAAAAGATATGGCGAAGGGCGAAAAGTGGCTGAAGGCCGCACTGCCTGATATGCAGGACGAAGACCTCTTGGGATCGGCCTATAGCATTCAGGAGTATGTGGTTGATGAACTCCTTGGTGGTAATGATGGGCTCGCCGTCGCACGCGGCAAGCTCCAAGACCGTGGTATTGGTATTATTCTTGATTACGTCCCGAACCACGTTGCTATCGATCACGAATGGGTGACGGCGACTGAACACCCTGATTATTTCTTGTTGGGATCTGAACACGAATTAGCGAAGCATTCCGAAGCGTTTGTTCAAACGCCAGGCGGTATCTTTGCAAAAGGTAAAGATCCGAACTTTGAACCATGGTCTGATGTCCTGCAGCTAAATGCTTTTTCACCAGCTCTGCGGCAGGAAGTACTGGGCACATTACAGTATATTGCCGGCATGAGTGATGGGGTTCGCTGTGACATGGCGATGTTAATGATGAACACTATTTTTAAACACACCTGGGGCGAGCGTGTGGGGGATATGCCGACAGATGAGTACTGGCCGCATATCATTGCTACTGTCCGCGAGGCTCACCCAGACTTTCTCTTCCTCGCTGAAGTCTACTGGGACAAGCAACAAGACTTGCTCGATCAAGGCTTTGGTCTTTGTTACGATAAAGACCTCTACGACCATCTTTTGCATGGTTCAGTGCCTGTAATCAAGAAACACCTCGAAAAACCTGTTGAATATCAGAACCATTTGTTGCGATTTCTAGAGAACCACGATGAAGAGCGAGCGGCCAAAGAATTCCCACTAGATAAGCACATTGCAGCTGCTGTCATTACGGCAACACTGCCCGGCGCGCATCTTTACTATGATGGTGAACGTGAAGGCCGAACCGTTAAATTACCTGTTCACTTGGGTCGCCGCGTCGATGAGCCGGTCAACGAAGCTGTTGCGCTTTTTTATGACAAGCTATGGGCGTTCGTTGCGCGGAAAAACTTTGCGCAAGGTGAGTGGAAGCTCTTGATGGCCACTTCCAGGTTCTGGCACCGTGAGTCACACCATGTATTAGCGTGGCAATGGACTGGTAAGACTGGTGCATCGATTATTGCAGTGAACTATAGCGCCGAAAAAGCTCACGTTACCCTTGATGCTGATCTGAAAAAGGTCACAAACGCCGAAGATATATCGAAAGGCCACGTTAACTGGGCTGAGTACATAAATGGTTCACGTTTGACGCTTGATGCGTGGCAACATGTGGTGATTGAGCTTGAAAAATAGCTATTCCGAATAAGGTAGTGCTCAATTATACTTAAGCGTGATGACACAGTTCACGGGCAAGCAGCGTATGAACACAGGCTTTACTATCGTGGAGCTCTTGGTTGTCATCGTTGTGATTGGAATCTTGGCGGCGATAACTATCGTCGTCTTTAGTGGTATTCGACAACGGGCGGTCATAGCGACACTTCAAAGTGATTTAAATAACGGTGTCACACAGTTGAAGTCGACGCAGGCTACAACCGGAAGCTATCCAGGCGATACTTCGGGCGTCAAGGGAAGTAGCGGGACGACGTATCAGTATACTGTCGATAATACGACGAACCCTCAAATATTTTGTTTAACTGCGACCAACAGCGGGACAAGTTACTTTGTTGATCAAAATGGCACGACTCAACCCGGTACATGTCCAGGCCAAAATATCACCTGGATCATTGCGAGTACGCTAGCTTCAAAATATTGGAACCAAGTGCTGATGAGCGGTGATGGTACGAAGTTTATGGCTAATACGGCAGCTGATTTAACAGCGACGGCGCTGTATCGTTCAACTGATAGTGGTTCAACATGGTCAAACGGTAATAGGCCGGTTGTTGACAAAGACATGAGGTCACCAGCCCTTATTACGGCAGATGGCAGTAAAGTGATTACCGCTGGATTTGGCAATGGGTCAACAAGTACGTATGTCTCGACTGATTTTGGGACGAGCTGGACGCTGAGCAATGCCGGCGGACAGATAACGAAATTTGCGGCGTCAACGACAGGATCAGTGATGTATGGGTCTGAATACTTTGACAGCGACTACGGCGGCGGTGGCGTGAGGAAATCAACTGACGGGGGAATCACTTGGGCGTATGTCATAACTATGCCATACGCCGGTAACACCATTGATGCCGTGGCAACATCGTCGGATGGAGCAAAGGTTGTTGCTGCACCTGATAGTCCGGCACCGTTAGTGTACTCGAATAATTCGGGGAGTACTTGGTCATCTCTTGCTGGATCGGGCTCACGGAGCTGGACTGACGTAGCAATGTCTTCGGATGGCACAAAAATGGCAGCTATTGGTAACGGTACTATTTATACGTCTGGTGATTCCGGCGCAACCTGGATTGCACGGACAGGGCCTGGAACGAGGTCAGCGATTGCAATGTCGAGCGATGGTACGAAGCTGATTAGTAGCAACACAGCCAATGCGCAGTATATCTACACCTCTAATGATTCGGGTGTATCGTGGACACCAATGTCGGGCCTGGGAACGGGCTTTTGGTTGCGATCTTCAATCTCGAATGATGGATTGAAGTACGTCGTGACGAACGTTGCGAGTGGTAACGGAGTTGTATATATTGGAACGTATCATTAGTATTTTTGTGTAGATATGAAAAGTGCCCCAACGGACACCTTCGACTCACGAATGAGGAGGGTGTCTGTTGGGGCAAGTGCTCAGGCCATCTGGGGGATGAGGTCGAACGGACTGGCGACGATCATGCCGGGGAACTCGATGTTCGGTACGAGTCCCTCGCGGAACAAGTAGGCGAAAACGGGCTCGAGATGACGAACGACGTCGTCCATACTGCGCTCTTCGCCGTTGTGTAGCGCTGGCACGTCGATCACGACCCAGTGCTGATCGCCATCGGCGTCGTGGAACTGGTCCTCACCGGATGCAGCGATCATGTACGGTTGCCCGTAGTTCGGCAGGTCGATGGGGTTGAAGCTCGACAAATCCATGGTTCTCGTGGACTTGTTCACGGGGATGAAGTGCAGCGTTCCGATTCGAACGATCTTGAAATCCTTGAAGTGGGTCATCAGTATTCCTTCCAAAAAAAGAGAGGGTGACGACCCTCAGCGATGTCCAATGGCTTGAACATAAAAATAATACCATAAAAATGGTATTATGTAAATAATTGCTTGGCGGGCCCGACCGGATTCGAACCGGCGATCTTCTCCGTGACAGGGAGACGTGATAGGCCAGCTTCACTACGAGCCCACAATATGTGGTTGTCCGGCCAAAGACTCTACAGATTTTAGCAGTTTTTTACCCTTATAGCAACCACAAGAGACACCTTTGCAAGCACAATCTTCACTCTCGTTGCTCACATGTTATAATGGCAGGAGCTTAATCGTGCCGTTGTAGCTCAGTTGGTAGAGCGGCGCTTTCGTAAAGCGTAGGTCTCCGGTTCGATCCCGGACAACGGCTCCATATATATGCTAGGTAACACCATTAAACAATCATTCAAAGAACTTATTACGAACCGTTATCTGACGGTTCTGACTGTTGTTACCCTAGGGTTGGCACTCGCATTTATTATGTACATCCTTTTGAACGTGCGCCCAAGTGAGCTACAGTTGGTGACGCACTACACGGCATATGGAGTGACACACCTCTACCGTGACCAGTGGTATTACCTATTCGCCTTTGGTGGTTTTGCGCTGCTTGTGGCATTTTTACACGTGACGATTGCGATCAAGATGTACATCACAAAAGGCCACCCACTTGCTATTATGTTTGCCTGGATGGGCATCGGAATTATTATGTTTGCCTGGGTGACTGCATTCTCAATTATTAATGTATGGTCTCCGGTTTAGATAGATGATTGATCTTGAAATTCCGTTGGGTAAGCGAACGCGTTCCTATCGTTTTTTTGAGATGCTACCGGCAATCCTAAGTTACGGTGCGCTGATTCTGTTGATCGTCTTGTCACTAGTTTCACCGTTACTGGCTGCGGTCTATTTGATGCTGATTATCGTGACACTGCTGGTCAAAGCAGTCGGTATCGCGTATCACACTATCGGTGGGCGTAGTAACCTCGAGCACGCACAAAAGATTGACTGGCGTGAACGCCTTGAAGACTTCGAAAACCCGCAAGAATCATATGAATTACGTCTGAAGTCCCGATCAAAAGCCTTTGGCATGCAGAATCACATCGACAACCTGCGTTTAGCTGCCGCCGATCCAGCTGCGTTCCCAAAGCCATCTGATCTATACAACCTCGTCATTGTCGCTGCATATAATGAGTCGTACGCAATTATTGAACCAACTATCCAGTCACTTCTTGCGACGACGTATGACAAGTCAAAGCTTATCATTGCGTTTGCCTATGAAGAGCGCGGTGGAGAAGGCATCCAAAAGACGGCCGAACGACTCAAAAAAGAGTTTGGCTCGGAGTTTGCTGGCTTCGTCCTCGTGAAGCACCCACGCGACTTGCCCAATGAAGTCGTTGGTAAGGGTGGAAACATTACCTTTGCTGGTAAACACATGCAAGAATGGTGTGACGAAAAGGGGATTGAGTACAAAAATGTTCTCGTGACGACGCTTGACTGTGACAACCACCCGCATGCAGTTTATTTTGATTACGCAATGTATGAATTTGTGGTGCACGAAGACCGTAAACACCTTGCGTTCCAGCCTATCTCGCTGTTTTTGAACAATATCTGGGATGTGCCGGCACTGATGCGTGTTGTCGCAACTGGTAACTCGTTCTGGAACATTATTAGCTCGATGCGTCCGCACGCCCTTCGAAACTTCGCATCACACTCACAACCGATGGAAGCATTGGTTGAAATGGACTTTTGGAGCACGCGCACCATCGTGGAAGACGGCCACCAGTATTGGCGCAGCTATTTCTACTTTAACGGTAACTATGATGTGATTCCTCTGTTTATTCCCATCTACCAAGACGCAGTGCTCGACTCAACATACGTAAAGACCCTGAAGGCGCAGTTTATCCAGCTTCGACGCTGGGCGTACGGCGCCTCTGACGTGCCGTATGTCGCAACACGCGTATTTAGCCGTAAGAGTAACGTTCCGTTCTTTGCGGGGCTCTCACGGCTGCTGAGGCTGATTGATGGACACCTGACACTTGCGAGTGTTTCTATCCTTGTTGCTATCGGTGGCTGGGTACCGTTATTCATTAATAATCAGGCATATCACGACGTTGTGGCGCACCAGTTACCGGATGTGATTAGCTACATTCAGCGGATCGCCCTGATCGGTCTGTTTATTACCGTCTTCTTGTCATTCAAGATGTTGCCACCTCGCCCCGAACGCTACAAGCGTGTCCGTACCATCGGTATGTTGGCACAGTGGCTGCTGATGCCTGTCTCGGCTATCGTCTATAGTGCTGGATCTGCTTTGTACTCACAGGGACGACTATTCCTTGGTAAGTACCTGACGAAGTTCGACGTCACTAATAAAGAGACATACGAGACCGCCGCGAAGGCGAAACAGGCACAAAAGAAGAAAGCCTAGCATCCCTCTAGATCGATCTCCTTCATAGGTGATCTACATCTCAGCATAGACTCCAAATATTAAAACAATATAAAAGACCTCCGTTTTACCAGAGGTCTTTTATGTATTGGATTGAAAACTAAGGTAATAGCTTAGATCGTACGAATACGAACTTCGCGTTTGATCTCTTGAAGCGTCTTGTTGTACTCGAAACCGAGTGAAAAACGTTCAAGGGCTGAGGGACTTTCGTTGGTTTCAATCTGTTGTTTCTTAACCATGCACTCATTGTAGCATAAAGGTTATGTAATGTCAATGATACACATACCCACCCATGATACCGCCTATGATATAGAGAATTCACGTGAGTGGGGAAAGTGGGTAAATAGGGTAGTGGAAAACTGCTTACGCCTGTGGGGAAAAGAAAAACCGCCCCTGTTGATTAAGATCAAAGGGACGGTTTATACATGATTTTGGTGGGTCCTAGAGGATTCGAACCTCTCACCTCCTCAACGTCAATGAGGCGCTCTAGCCAAATGAGCTAAGGACCCAGCTGTGTGCTGTAAAGCTCTATAATCTTACCAGAATAGGGGTCAGGAATCAATAAACAGGGCCAAATAAAGGGTATGCGTGGTATAATTAACCGTAGAGTGATGACGAGGCCCAACCATCTTCCGAACTCCGTCGGTGTCGAGACGTACGTAACGTCCCTCATAAGTAAAAGTCCGGTGGAACCGTCTGACAACAGTGTTGGACCCGAGACATACGATATATAGCTTCAACCCCAGAATATGGGTGACGAACCTCATTATCGTATGTTTTTTTATTTGAATTTAATCTTTAAGCAGGAGAATAAGAAATGAATGACGAACAATTACACGCAATGCGACACAGCTTGGCACATATTACTGCCGCTGCTGTCCAGCGTATTTGGCCAGAAGCTAAGTTTGGCGTCGGTCCAGTGGTCGAGAACGGTTTTTACTATGATATTGATCTGGGTGAGCGCAAGATATCGGAAGTCAACTTTGCCAAGATAGAGAAGGAAATGCGTGGCATCATTAGCTATGGTGATGATTTTGAGCGTTTCGAAATGCCGATCGATCAGGCGATTGATTGGGCGCGTCAGAACAACCAACCGTACAAAGAAGAGCTGCTGAACGACCTCAAGCGTGCTGGTACGACGGTTGCAAAAGATCTTGATGCAGCCGAACTCGGGCTTGCCGCAGAAGGCGATGCCGCTATTGAAAACGTGTCATTTTACAAGAATGGTAACTTCGTCGATCTCTGTCGTGGTCCACATGTGGCTAATACCAAGGACGTGGGCGTATTCAAGCTCCTGCGAGTTGCTGGTGCCTATTGGCGTGGTAACGAGAAGAATCCTCAGATGCAGCGTTTGTATGGGGTCGCTTTCGCGACGCAGGAAGAGCTTGATCAATACCTTGAACGATTAGAGCAAGCCAAGCTTCGTGACCACCGTAAACTGGGCAAGGAACTCGATCTCTATACGATTTCTGATCTGGTTGGTCCTGGTCTACCACTGTTTACCCCACGCGGAACGGTGCTTCGCGACATTATGAGCGGCTATTCGAATCAGCTTCGTCAGCGCTACGGTTTCCAAAAGGTGTTTACGCCGCACATTACTAAGAAAGAACTGTATGAAACTTCAGGGCACTGGGCGAAATTTGGTGAAGAGCTATTTCTTGTCACGAGCCAAAAGACCAGTGATAACTTTGCCTTAAAGCCGATGAACTGCCCGCACCATACGCAGATTTATGCTTCACAGCCACGCAGCTACAAGGATATGCCGATTCGCTACCTTGAAACGACGACTGATTACCGCGATGAAAAGACCGGTGAACTAGGTGGACTGAACCGCGTTCGATCGTTGACACAGGATGACAGCCACGTCTTTGCGCGGCCAGATCAGATCGAGCAAGAGATTCACAACCTGCTGGCCAGTGCTCGTGAACTGTACGAAACCATTGGTATGCAACTTCGCGTCCGGCTTTCGTACCGTGATGACGAGGACAAGTATCTGGGCGATCTCGCTTTGTGGGAAACCGCGCAGGCGCAACTAAAGAACGCCGTCATCGCCAACGACCTAGACTACTTTGAGCAAGACGGCGAAGCTGCCTTTTACGGTCCAAAGATCGACTTTATGGCAACTGATGCGATTGGACGTGAACACCAGGTTGCAACCGTACAACTCGACTTTGTGCAGCCAGAACGTTTTGGTCTGACATACACCGACCAAGAGGGAAATGCCGCACAACCGGTGATGATTCACTGTGCACTGCTTGGCTCAATTGAGCGCTTCCTTAGTGTCTTCATTGAGCATACCGGCGGCTGGTTTCCACTTTGGGCAGCACCTGAAGGTGTTCGTATTCTGACGATTAACGACGCAGTATTACCATATGTTGATGAGATTAAATCAGTCCTTTCTGGTGTCGTCCTGGATACACCAGTGAAATATAACGAACTACGCTTTACAGTTGATGATCGCAACGAATCTCTCGGGAAGAAGATCCGCGAAGCAACTAACTGGAAGATTCCAGTCCAGCTGATCGTTGGTCCACAAGACCAAGAGGCGCGACAGGTCAGTGTGCGAACACAGGCCGGCGAAGAAAAGGTTGAGCTGGACGGCTTGGCTGACTATCTGAAGGCGATCTAATGGCACGAAAACTCCGTATTGGTATAGATATCGATGATACGCTCATTAGCTCGGTTGATACGGTGACAGGCTTGAACAATGTTTTGTACGGAACAACGCTGACACGAGACGACTGGTTTAACGTGAGCGCCGAGGGTATAGAGCATTGGGGGCTACAGGACGGTCCCGCGATATCTGATCGCGTTCATGAGCTGATGACACACAAAGACTACATGGGCAAGGTCGCGAGTATTGAAGGTGCTCAGGATGTCCTAAATCGTTTGGCTTCAGAGGGACACGAGCTGTTCGCAGTTACGAGTCGCCCTGATTACATTCGTGAGCAAACAGTGCAGGAATTGGAACTTTGTTTCCCAGGGATTTTTAGCGACGACACGCTGTTCATGATTAATGCATTTTCAGCTGATCCATCTGTAGCCAGTACGACAAAGTTCGGCGTTGCTGTGCAGCTAGAGCTGACGCATTTCATTGATGATTTATTAATTCACGCAAATGCCGTGAGTGACGGGGGTATTCAGACGATATTATTTAGTGATAACTATCTATGGAATCAAGGTAGTGAGCACGGGGGCGTCGTCCGCCTTGGAAGCTGGAAAGACATAGGAATGTTCTTAGATGACGAAGCAAGTCGATAGCCAATTTCGCAAAGACGTTGAGTCTTTTATGTCGAAAGTTCCGAAAGGGAAAGTCACTACTTACGGCGACTTGGCTGCCTTAGCCGGTCATCCGTACGCCGCCCGTATCGTCGGGGGTATGGCGCATTATGGTGATACGGAACTCCCGTGGCATCGTTTAGTGAATCGCTTTGGCGGCCTTGCCAGTGGGTATTATGGTGGGCGAGAAGTCCAGGCTGAACACTTGGCGGCCGAAGGTATTACTTGCACTGACTTTATTGTTGATAATTTTAAGGATATCAGATGGCAAGCGATCTAAACCTCCCCTTGATTGTTATTACTGGTCCGACAGCTAGCGGTAAGTCTGGCGTTGCGATAGAACTCGCCGAACAATACGATGGTGAAATTATTTGTGCCGATTCACGCACGATATATACAGGCATGGATATTGGCACAGCCAAACCCAGCAAAGCAGATCAGGCACGCGTCCCACATTGGGGACTCGATCTGATTACGCCAAACGAGTCATTTTCGGCAGCAGATTTCAAAGCTTATGCGGTCCAGAAAATTGAAGAAATTCGATCCCGTGGTCACGTGCCATTTTTAGTCGGAGGTACTGGTTTATACATTGATAGTGTTATCTTTGATTACGAGTTTGGACCCGCCGCAGACCCTGAGAAACGAGCGGAGTTGGAGCTAATGAGTCTCCAGGATTTGCACAACTATTGTATTCAACACAACATTACACTACCTGAGAATGATCAAAACAAGAGATATGTCATCCGGGCAATTGAGCAAAAAGGCATAAGCACTAAGAGGTTAGCTACTCCGATCGATAATTGTATCATTGTTGGAATTACTACAGATAGAGAACAATTACGTGAACGAATTCATAAACGGAGTGAACAGTTATTTGACGATGGAGTCGTCGCTGAGGCAAAGACATTGGGCGATACTTATGGCTGGGAAAACGCTGCAATGACTGGGAATATCTACCGACTTTCGCAGGCATTTTTGAACAATGAAATAACAGAAACTGACCTAAAATCGAGGAATGAAACGGCTGACTGGCAGCTCGCAAAACGACAACTGACATGGCTAAAACGAAACCAATTTGTAACATGGTTGTCCCTCGATACAGTTAAAAATTACATCGCTCAGCTCCTCGCGTAGTCGCCCCAGTCGTGCTATGATAGAACACGAAAGTTATACGAGAGGGAAACACTATGATTGATGCATTGTTCGGTTCAAAGACTCGGGTCAAGTTATTGCACCTGTTTATGAACCATCCTGGACAATCTTTTTATGTCCGTGAAATCACTCGTGTTATCGACGAACAAATTAATTCTGTTCGTCGTGAATTATCTAATATGCTGGAGGTGGGAGTGATCACCAGTGACAGTAGCGATAACAAGCTCTATTACCAAGCAAATCAGCGCTACGAGTTCTACTCGGCACTACGAGCAATTTTCGCGAACGAAGCGTTGATTACGAAACCGTCACTTTCTGAAGGTGAGGCGGTGAGCGAGCAGTACCTCAGCGCTATCGCTGATATTGCCGCACTTCGCATTGCGATCCTTTCTGGTGTACTCGTGAAGGGTTCACATAGCTCCGTCGATGTCCTGCTTGTCGGAACATTGCCGACGGCGAAGGTAAAGGCAGCGATGGCCATCATCGAGAAGCTTGAGGGCCGCGAGATCAACTATAGCGTGATGTCATACGATGACTTTTACTATCGTTTGAGTGTTCGTGATAAATTTATAACTGAAATACTGAACTCGAAGCATACTGTCGCCATCGACAAAGATAACGTCCTCAGTCAGCCCCAGTAGATCAGAATTAATTACAGAAAAAGGGAATATATGTTTGAAATTGAATATAAAGGTGCAAATAGCGTTATTATCTCGACGAAAAAGTCGACACTTGTTGTAGATCCAAAGCTTTCACTAGTTGGACTGAAGGATGTTTCAACAAAAGATGCAGTAGAACTGGCAACTGAAGCTCGTTTTGCACTGAACAGCGAAACAGCCCGCCTCAATATTGAAGGTCCAGGTGAATATGGCGTCGCCGAATTCGATATTAAGGGAATTGCCGCACAGCGACACCTCGACAGTGAGGCTGAACCGTTCGCTTCAACCATTTACCGCGTTGAAGTCAATGAAACTCGCATTGCAATCATCGGAAACATCTACGAAAAGCTTTCAGAGCTGCAATTAGAAGAAATTGGGCTTATCGATATCCTTATTATTCCAGTTGGTGGCAACGGCTATACGCTTGATGCGACCGGTGCAGCGACAATTACACGTTCGATTGATCCAAAAGTAGTGATTCCAATTCACTTTGCGGACGCCGGCATCCAGTATGAAGTTGCCCAAGACACCCTTGAGACCTTTACGAAGGAACTTGGCGCTCCCGTTGAAGAACTGCCAAAGTTCAAACTGAAGCAAGCTGCACCACTTCCTGCGGTACTGACAACTATCGTTTTAGCGCGCGCGTAACCTGTACGCCACGCCCCTTCCTTTTAAAAAAAGGAAATAAAAAACTCCCCGCCTATGAAGCGGGGAGTTTTTTATGTGTCGGTTACTTAGGCAGTAGCGACGGCTGATCCCTTTGAAGGAAGGATACCTTTTTTCTTGAGTGTACGAATGGCCTGAGTTGAAAGTACCATTGTTACTTTTTCACCTTCGAACATGAAGGTTTTCTTTTGAAGGTTTGGTTTGAAAACGCGGTTTGTGCGACGCAAAGAGAAGCTAACGTTGTTGCCAAATTGCTTTCCTTTTCCAGTGAGTTCACATCGTGCGACCATAATTGTTTTCCTTGTTCTCTTAAACCTCTACGTATTTCGTAGGCAATGTTTTCTATTTTACCCTTTTTGACCTCGAGAGTCAAGCTGTTATACTAAGAACAATGGATTTTATACTCAGTATCATCATTGTCATAGTAGTAATCCTACTTTCGATGACTCTGCACGAAGCAATGCACGGTTTTATTGCCTATTGGTTAGGTGACGATACGGCCAAGAGGGAAGGACGCCTGACGTTGAACCCGATCAAGCACCTTGATCCGTTTCTTTCGCTGATTTTACCGCTGACGCTGTTCCTTATTGGCGCACCAGTCTTCGGTGGGGCAAAACCTGTTCCGTTTAACCCCGATAGAGTCAGGGGTGAAGAGTGGGGAGCTGCCTTGGTTGCTGCGGCTGGTCCTCTCACGAACCTGGTGATTGCGTTTGTGACCTTTGGGCTATGGGCGGTCCTCGGCGCACCGGCTACCTCAAGCATCGCGGGGCATATCTTGGTAACTGCCTATACGATCAACCTGGGGTTCTTTATCTTTAACAGCATCCCGATTCCGCCCCTTGATGGATCTCGGGTAATCTACGCGTTGGCACCGGATTTTATCCGTACAGGCATGCGAGCGATTGAAAGGTACGGCATTGTATTTGTCTTTGCGATTGTCCTTCTCTTTAACGGCGCAATTGGCACCCTTATCATCACGGTGATGAACTTTTTCATTGGATTATTTGCTGGCATTTTCAGCCTTTAGTAAGTATTGCGGTGATATAATAAGAAGTGCCTAAGGGGCTAAAAACTGTAAGTGCATATGATTTTCCGATATCATATGATTGGGAAGCCAATATAGCTCGTTTCCGTGGAGACGAGTTGCGGACAACCACCTTTGCACACAAGCGGGGAATATCATAACGCTTACCGTTTTCCCTTAGGCACATAGGACGAATATTTCTGTAGACTCACTTCATCATCGATGTGAGTTTTTTGTTTTCTGCTTATGGTATTCGTAGTATACTGAAACTATAAAAAAGAAACTGATACAAACATGAAACAAAGACTCTCGGTTCGAGCAATTATCAACAATGGTGGTAAAACACTGGTGCTACGCCGTGCTAATGGCCGACCAACAATCCTTGGAAAATTTGAACTGCCTGGTGGAAAGCTTGCCTACAACGAGCAGCCAGAAGATGCCCTTCGTCGCTACCTTCACGACGACATTGGCGTCCACGTAAAGTCGGCGCACTTGTTCGATGTCGTGACCTATATCGACCATGATGACCGCGGTATTCAGTATGCGGTGATTGTCTATTTAGTGACACCAGTCGAGAACAACCGACCTATCAAACTGAGCGGCAATTATAACAAGTATAAGTACAGTATGATGTCAGAATTTCAACAGAATGAGCTGACAGATCTGACTCAACTTTTGTTGGGAATTATACAACAGGAAGAAATAACAGATAAGACTTTCAAAACGGTTAAGGTTTCTGGTGCAAATAATACATCGAATGATGTCATTACAATTTTCTCAGATGGGGGATCAAGGGGTAATCCTGGGCCATCAGCAGCTGGCTACGTTGTCCTGGATTCGACCCAAACAGTCATTGCGCAGGGTGGTGAATACCTTGGCATTACGACAAATAACCAAGCCGAATATCACGGTGTCCGGCTAGGACTTGAAAAAGCGATAGAGCTAAAATACAAACGCGTCGACTTCAAAATTGATAGTATGTTGGTGGTGAATCAAATGAAGGGATTCTATAAAATTAAGAACCGTGAGCTATGGCCCATCCACGAGCGGATTCGCGAGTTGATGACAAAGTTCGACAAAGTCACTTTCAATCACGTGATGCGTGAATTCAATCAATTGGCTGATGGGATGGTAAACAAAACCTTGGATGAACACAAGACACAGCAAGGGATCAGCTAAAAGCTTCAGCTTTAGTGTATAATTCTATCTAGGTAGTTCGTTAGACGACCGCTTGCCTTAAAAACAAGAGGAAAGTCCGGGCAGCATAGGATAATGGCAGTTGTTAACGGCAACCGCGGGTAACCGTAGGGAAAGTGCCACAGAAACAAAACCGCCAGTTTACTGGTAAGGGTGAAATGAGTGGGGTAAGAGCCCACAGCGTCATATGGTGACATATGGAGAAGGTAAACCCTGCCTGCTGCAAGGAGATCAACATTAAGG
>DATCQO010000011.1:0-4752 GCA_036569465.1 Candidatus Microsaccharimonas sp. | reverse complement strand
CGGCCTAAGGTGGGGGGCATGATTGGGGTTAAGTCGTAACAAGGTATCCGTACCGGAAGGTGCGGATGGATTACCTCCTTTCTAGGGAGAGTTATGCCATCGATTCGCGCAAGCAATCGGTGAAGCTAGGTCGGTCCTTTTATTGTGCTGAACTTTCACAATGATGAAGTTCCAGCTTGTCTGGAACAGGACTAAGTTCAAAAAAATCTCAGACTGAGATTGACGTTGATTTGCACTACTAAGTTGTTAAGATTTTGAAGGAATCCTCTAGTGAAAGCTAGGGGGTTCTTTTGTTTTCTGCGGAGGTGGATCAACCAAATAAGGACATTCATATGCTTGATTTCACGCCAAGAAATCCACGTGTCAGCGATGTGATTTCTTGGGTTACATGTGCACATGAATGTCCTTATTTGGTTGATCGCTGCGATGATCAAAAGGTCTTCTTTATTTACAGGACTTATAAGAGAATGGCAATTGTTAATTCGCTCATGATTGCTTGGCAGGGGTGAGGGGACTATACTTTTTGACATGGACAGCATGGAGAGAGAACAATCTGAAATGAGCGCTTTGTGGGGCGAGTCGCCTTTCACCCCTGAGCTTAAGTTTGTGACCGATCTAGGGAACGAGCTTCTTTTAACGTACGGTACTATTAAGAGTGAGTCTTTTGATACACAAAACCATCTGGTTTGGCATCATGATTCAGGTGATTTTGCGATGAGTCTGTCGAATTCAGTCTTAAAGTCGGCCGACAAACTAAGAATCGTCGGAACGGATAATACTTTTCAATTTGTGACTTACAATAGAGGAGGTGAAGATTTACGGGTTATTTCAAAAACACTTGTCATTAAGTATCCAATCGATATTTCTGCCGACATCGAATATCACTTGGTTGAATACGAAAGCCTATACATTGAAGCACAGCGAGATTGGTGCACTAAAGGCGCAAGCGCATGGACCAAGCCAACCGATGGCGATTTAGCATGGTTCGAAGTCGGCCTTTCGCTGATGAAGACCGACCTCGAATCTCGGCAGTAATCCGTTACTGCATAGAAATTGTTATTTCTTGTGTGCGACTGGGTGGGTGATCAATTCGATGACGTAGACGAGCAGCATTGCGATTAATGCGTAGATAATCATTGCAAAGATAGTCGAGAATTCAACGACAAAGGCGCTTTTAAATACCTGGGTAGGGAAGATGCCGCGAAACGGGTCAAGGATGGCACCACTAGTTTCGTATATCCAGTTCACGAAGTCATTTCCGGCATTTGCGCCGAATAATTTAAGGATGAACCGTAGTCCCAGGAACAGTTCTGCGAGCCCGAAAGCTCCGTAGATTAGTTTTGTTAAGATGTACCTCATAGCATTCTCCTTGAATGATAGTTGATAGTAAGGTTAGTATAGTCCTGATATGAAGTGGCTGTAAATAACTAAATATACTCATGCTTGCTGATGGGGTGTGCACCCCGTACGATAGGGTAATGAGTAGCGAAAAATACACAATTGTTGAGGGTGGTCTCTTCGTAAAATCGAGACTGTCACATGATGTTGACGAATCGTATAATCTCTTTTTAGATGCAACCGCGGTTCGTCGATCCGATGACGAGTTTATCCGTGAAGAAAAAGCCGAACAAATCTTAAAATTGCTTGATGAATCAAACATAGGGAATAACTGGGTGCATGGACAAGAAGACAATCGCCAGACCTCAGATCTAGAGGTTCAGATCGGGTATCATAGGTACGCTTATGGCATATTTCGAATGAGTGCTGAAATAGCACGGCCGAAAGTTTCCGACGAAGTTGCAACCATTGTTGCGACACAAGCTATGCGGCAAATGGCTCATGATCTAGGAACGTATTCGGATAGTCAGATACCTGGGTTGGTATACGCGCAGGTCTCGAGTGCCGAGGGAATAACGCTCGAATCAAACTCTGCCGGTTCGTGCAGTATGGATACGGACGGCATGCATTACGACGAAACCTCTGAAATGATATCACTCGGAGATCACAATCTTTACACCCACCAAATGCAGCTCATTTGCATCAGTGGGTTGATCGCTTTAGCTAAAGCAAGCTCAGTCCTCTTGCCACCGAGGGTATTTTAAGCTAGAATGGTCAGAGTTCATGGGTCACGTGGGGCAATAGCTCAGTTGGCTAGAGCACCTGCTTTGCAAGCAGGGGGTCCAGGGTTCGAGTCCCTGTTGCTCCACCATTCATGAATTCATGATCGTACGGGGTGAACCTGGCGAAAGTCAGGATCACTCCACCAGATTTTATAAAAACACCACGTATTCGTGGGCGATTAGCTCAGCTGGTTAGAGCGCGTCACTGATAATGACGAGGTCGGAGGTTCGAGTCCCTCATCGCCCACCACTACGTGGTGTTTTTATTTTTCGCTGTAGGCACCTACGTGGTGTTTTTATTTTATCTCGCTGTAGGCGCCTGTGTGGCGTTTTTTGTTCGGGGATAAAATAGATTATTTAAAAAATGATTTACGGATGAGGAGGTCCTTTGCTCGCGTCATAACAAGGGGTGGATTTTTGTCCACAAATTATAGTTGTATATATAATTACAGATTATTTAAGATCGAAGCTGTTTAATAAGAAGCATGACAACAGTAAGCGTACATATTGATCAAAAGATTGATAGCATACAGCATCAGCTCGATATGATGCGTCGAGAAGAGGTAGCATTTAGGGGTTATGTGAATCGTCAATTCACTTTTATTGCTACCGAAATGGTAACTAAGGATGATCTACGCAGAACGGAAACAAATTTAGTAGCTGAAATGGCCTCCAAAGATGATTTGAACAAACTCACTGAGATTGTCGAAAAGATGAGTGAAACTGTCATAAAGATCGCCGAAAAGGTGGGTGTGTCAGCCTAGGCATATACGGTATACTACTGCTATGCACTTATACTTTATCCGCCATGGTGAAAGCACCTCTAACTACGGAGCCCTGATTACCGGACAACAAGACGTCCCTTTAACTGAAAAAGGCCGAGAGCAAGCCCGCGAGGCTGGACGGGAAATTGTGACTAGGGGCATCCACATTGATCACATCATTTGCTCGCCATTAGCCCGCGCCCATGATACGGCACGATTGATTGCCCATGAGATTAGCTACCCAGAGGCTGCTATTACAGTGAATGACCTTGTGATTGAACGTTCGTTCGGCACCCTAGAAGGCACGACGAACGATGGCAGTGGACGATTGACTGACGAAATAATAGAAAAGAGTGGCGGCGAGCTAGATCCAGCGATACGCACCCGTGCACAGCTCTTCCTTGAATCACTCAAAGAAACACGCGGAACCGTTCTGGTTGTTTCACACACCGGGTTTGGACGTCGATTACGCGCGGTCGTCAGCCACATCCCGACTGCGGAGTCTGCAAATTTCAAAAATGCCGAACTGATTGATCTCGGAGAAGTGGAATGACCCACGAGGATTATTTCGAGCAGGCTCGTCAGGTTGCCATTCGCGCCACCTGTAATCAGGCCCACTGCGGGTCGGTGATTGTCTCGAAAGATGGCCAGGTTATCGGTAAAGGATATAACGCACCTCCTCAGGGTGACGAATCACAGCGGATGTGCGATGTGGAGCTGCATCCAGATAAGATGCCGCATTCCGATACAACATGCTGCGTTCATGCTGAATGGAATGCGATCCTTGACGCCTTAAAGCATCACGGCGACAAAATTGATGGCTCGACACTGTATTTTATGAGAGTGAACGAGGCAGACGAGCGTACCGGCGCAGGTGTTCCGTGGTGTACTGTCTGTAGCCGACTGGCCTTAGAGAGTGGTATTGCCGAGTTTGGGCTCTGGCAAGAAGACGAAGGTCCAAAAATGTTCGATACGCGGACATATAACTTAGAATCATACGCTTTTTATAATTAATGCTAGACTAAGCTTATATAAAGGGAGTCTGTCATGAGCGAACACCATAGCCACGGTAAAGATATCGACAGTGAACAACAACGACACATGTCCGAGGAGATTGTTCTGCGAGTCGTCGCAAATGGTGGCAACGCCGTAGAGGCAACAGAAGCTTTACATACGATTGGCGTTACCTCGGAAATGGCACTCCGGGTTATATATACACTGATAGATCGAAGCGTTATTGCTCTCGAAAATGGCTACACGCTACGACTAACGGAGGTGGGGCAAGCGTCTATTCTTGATAAGGGCATTGTATCTGGAGATATTGTGGAACTCGCCGAGACGGTTGTAGAGCGTAAAAAACGCATGCAGTTGTTGGGTCAGCGGCTACTCGAAGCAACGAAAGATTCTTACTAATAAATTCTTGCCTAAAACCTCTTGCCAAAACAGATATGGAAGAGTATAGTTAACTCTTAGTTAAGCGTACGTTCTATGAGTCATTCAAGAACCTCTGGCGATAGAAATCATAGAGTAATTCTAAAGAGATATCGTGCGAGGTTCTCTTTATTGCAAAAAATACAGCGAAAAGCACTTTACGGTTGAGAGCCTAGGTGATAAGATCGGAAAGCTTGAGTGCGGACGGGACCCACAATGATGTGAGTTGAAATGCGCCCTTAAGAAGTTTGAGAGCACAGTAATTTAACAATTTGATTGTAAGAAAATTTTTTAATAAGATTGACGGCAAGTAATTGTAATAATGGTTATTACCAATTACTAGTTAAGTCAATGCATAAAAAGGTACTCAAGGGCACATAAGTGGATGCCTAGACGTGTATGACCGATGAAGGACGTGGAAGACTGCGAAAAGTCTT
>DATCQO010000010.1:0-4515 GCA_036569465.1 Candidatus Microsaccharimonas sp. | reverse complement strand
CGGCCTAAGGTGGGGGGCATGATTGGGGTTAAGTCGTAACAAGGTATCCGTACCGGAAGGTGCGGATGGATTACCTCCTTTCTAGGGAGAGTTATGCCATCGATTCGCGCAAGCAATCGGTGAAGCTAGGTCGGTCCTTTTGTTGTGCTGAACTTTCACAACAATGAAGTTCCAATTTATTTGGAACAGGACTAAGTTCAAAAAAATCTCAGACTGAGGTTGACGTTGATTTGCACTACTAAGTTGTTAAAATATAGAGAACCTCTAGCGAAAGCTGGAGGTTTTTTGTTTATACTGAATATATGAATACACGACAACTCCGTGAATACCGATTATTCCAGCAAGGGATTATTCGTTCCGCCAAAAGGACGCCGTTTGAGGTGATCAAGAATCTGGGCGCTATGCAGGGTCAAGATTACCACGGGAGTTTGTGGGCGATCGGGTTGCGGACAGGTCTCACTCAGCGCGAGGTAATCAAGCATATTGCGCAACACGAAGTTATTCGTACCTGGCCACAGCGGGGAACGCTTCATTTTGTACCGCCACTTGATAGCAAATGGATGGTTGGATTATCTGCTGAGCGGCTCGTTAAGGGAGCCCAGCGTCGTCGTGAACGGCTGGGGATTGATGAAACAACCTTTCATAGCAGTGAAAAGATTCTGCGAGCTGCCTTTTTGAAAAACGATCTATTATCGCGACCAAAGATACTGCAGCTTCTCGAAGAAGGGGGTATTTCGGTCAGCGAGGGACGTGGCTATCACATCCTCTGGTACTTGGCGCAAATTGGTATATTGCTGATAGCCGAGATGGACGGGAAGCAGCAACAATTTGGACTCCTTGAGGTGTTGTTCCCTGATGCGCTGAATCTTGATCGCCTGGCAGCAATCAAGCTTTTGACGAAGCGCTACTTTATCAGTCACGGACCAGCCACCTTACAAGATTTCGTCTGGTGGTCAGGGCTCACGATGAAAGATGCGCGCTTTGGTTTGATCGAGAATGCACATATCCTACGGAGTGAGCTGATGAGTGACACCGAATATTGGCTCGATAAGGATGCGGCACTACCTCGCTCGTCCAAGCAACGAGCGTACTTGCTACCTGGATTTGACGAATATTTCTTGGGGTATAAGGACCGTCACGTTATTATCGATCTAGGTTATATGCAAAAAGTAGTCCCGGGTAACAACGGCATGTTTAAGCCAACTGTCGTTATTGATGGTAAAGTCGTAGGGACGTGGCAGCGCAGTGTCAAAAAAGACCGCGTTGTGATTACGTTGTATCCTTTTGCATCGTTCACCGATGACGAAGTGACATTACTGCATGTTCCAGCGAAGCAGTACGGTAATTTCCTCGAAATGCCTGTTGAAATAGTGATCGCCTAAAGGGCTATGCTTGTTTTTTAGAAACTGGGTGAGTGATCAACTCAATAACGTACACGAGTAGCATTGCGATAATCGCGTAGACAATCATGGCGAAAAGTGTTGAGAATTCAACAACAAAGGTACTTTTGAATACCTGTGTAGGGAAGATGCCGCGGAACGGATCAAGCGCTGCACCACTGGTCTCGTATATCCAATTCACAAAGTCGTTGCCGGCATTTGCTCCAAATAGTTTGAGTAAGAATCGTAACCCCAGAAATAGTTCTGCAAGACCGAAGGCTCCGTAAATTACTTTTGTTAAGATGTATCGCATATCGTATCTCCTCAGTGATAGTTGCTAGTGATGTGAGTATAGTCCCGTAAGTCGGTGTATGCAATCCTCCACCCCTTGCGAAACAACACCTTTTACGCTAAAATGGTCAGAGTTCAAGGTCATATAATAACGTGGGGCAATAGCTCAGTTGGCTAGAGCACCTGCTTTGCAAGCAGGGGGTCCAGGGTTCGAGTCCCTGTTGCTCCACCAAGATTATATGGGGTGAATCTGGCGAAAGTCAGAATCACTCCACCAAGAACTTATAAAAACACCACGTATTCGTGGGCGATTAGCTCAGCTGGTTAGAGCGCGTCACTGATAATGACGAGGTCGGAGGTTCGAGTCCCTCATCGCCCACCACTACGTGGTGTTTTTTATATTTCTTGCCGCAGGCGCTTACGTGGCGTTTTTATTTCTTTCGCTGTAGGCACCTACGTGGTGTTTTTTATTTGGGGATAAACCCGAGTAGTTGAAAAATGATTTACGGATGAAGGAATCCTTGGTCCATGTCACGATACGGGGTGGATTTTTGTCCACATGCGGTAGTTGTATATATAATTACAGATTATTTAAGATCAGAGTTGTTTAATAAGAAGTATGACAACAGTAAACTCTCGTATCGATCAAAAACTTGATAATATACAGCATCAGCTCGATGCGATGCGTCGAGAGGAGGTGGCGTTTAGGGGCTATGTGAACCGTCAATTCACTTTTATTGCTACCGAAATGGTGACTAAGGACGATCTACGTAGAATGGAAGCAAATTTGGTAGCTGAAATGGCTTCCAAGGAAGATTTATGTAGCATGGAAGCGAAGATGACCGAGAAGATGGCGACAAGAGAAGACCTCGCTAAACTTACCGCCATTGTCATAAAGATTGCCGAGAAGGTGGGTGTGTCGACCTAAGTGTAAATACGGTATACTTTCCTTATGCACTTATACTTTATTCGCCACGGGGAAAGCACCTCAAATTACGGCGACCTGATTACCGGACAACAAGATGTTCCTTTAACTGAGCTGGGTAGGGACCAGGCACGGACGGCTGGACAGTCTATTCTGGCCGCGGGGCTCAAGATGGATCACATTATATGTTCGTCGCTCATACGTGCCCATGACACCGCAAAGTTGATCGCTTACGAAATTAACTTTCCATTAGACCAGATAGAGGTCAATGATCTGGTGATCGAACGCTCGTTTGGAACGCTTGAGGGAAAGCCGAAGGGTGATTCAGCAACAATGACCGATGAATACATCAAAGAATGTGGTGGTGAACTCGATCCACAGATCCGTGAACGGGCGCAACAACTGCTTGATTCATTAAAAGATACGCAGGGGAATGTTCTTGTCGTGTCACATACCGGCTTTGGCCGTCGACTTCGCGCAGTTGTTGAAGGTATTTCAACGCAGGAAAGTCAAAACTTTAAGAATGCCGAATTGACCGACCTGGGAGAGATGCACGATGACAACTAACGAAACGCACGAACAGTTCTTTGAAGAGGCCCGTAAGGTCGCGGTCATGGCGACCTGCAACCAAGCTCACTGCGGATCAATTATTGTCGCACAGGACGGACAAATTATAGGCAGAGGCTACAATGCACCACCTCAAGGTGACGAATCGCAGCGTATGTGTGACGTCGAGTTTCATTCTGACAAGAAGCCAAACTCTGATAAAACCTGTTGTGTGCACGCCGAGTGGAGCGCAATTATTGATGCATTGAAGCATCATGGTGATAAGATCGATGGCTCAACACTCTATTTCATGCGTGTGAATGATAAAGATGAGTCCACTGGTGCTGGTGTTCCATGGTGCACTGTCTGTAGCCGCCTGGCACTCGAGAGTGGGATTGCTGAATTTGGACTGTGGCAAGAAGACGCGGGTCCAAAGATGTTCGATACCCACACATACAACCTCGAATCGTACGCATTTTATAACTAGTCACTAAAAAAAGTAGAGCCCCGCGTTACTGCGAGGCTCTACAATCAGGGCTTCAAGCAGTAATGCGGGGCTTAGTCATCCTTGTTCAGGATCATCTTGGTCGCGGCAAACGCAGCGATCATCGGGGCAGCGATCAACAGGAGAAGGATCCAACCTGAACCGTTGCTTGCCAATGCCTTGGACTGGGTGTCACTGGGCTGCGCCGACCAAACGAACAGGATCAGCAGGATCATGGTCGTGAGACCTGCGCCTCCCAGCCAGACGCCGAAGATGGCAATGCCGGCTCCGGTTGATACTTCGTTCTTCGTGTCGGATCTCGACGACATGGGGTTCCAATCTGTAGAAGGGCTATGAACGGGTTAAAGTTCACACATATAATGTCATAAATCAAGATATATTGCAATATATCTGTCTTTTATCAAAATCACCACCCAAAACCTCTTGCAAAAACAGATATGGAAGAGTATAGTTAACTCTTAGTTAAGCGTACGTTCTATGAATCATTCAAGAACCTCTGGCGATAGAAATCATAGAGTAAGTCTAAAGAGATATCGTGCGAGGTTCTCTTTATTGCAAAAAATACAGCACATTTGATGATAAATCACTTTACGACTGCGAGCGTCAGTGATAAGATCGGAAAGCTTGAGAGCGGACGGGACCCACATGTATGTGAGTTGAAATGCGCCCTTAAGAAGTTTGAGAGCACAGCAATTTAACAATTTGATTGTAAGAAAATTTTTTAAAGAAAGATTGACGGCAAGTAATTGTAATAATGGTTATTACCAATTACTAGTTAAGTCAATGCATAAAAAGGTACTCAAGGGCACATAAGTGGATGCCTAGACGTGTATGACCGATGAAGGACGTGGAAGACTGCGAAAAGTCTT
>DATCQO010000009.1:0-8302 GCA_036569465.1 Candidatus Microsaccharimonas sp. | reverse complement strand
GGAGCCATACCGCTTGCGACGGTCACAAGATTTTGCTCTGCAATACCAATCTCTACAAAACGCTTTGGAAATGCGTCACGGAATAAGTGCATTTGCGTACTTTCAGTGAGATCTGCACAAAGCGCAACGACGGATTCATTTGCTTCACCAGCAGCTTTGAGCCCACGGCCAAATCCGGCACGTGTTGGATCAAGTTTCATGTCATCGCTAAATAACGCTGGGTCTAGTGGATATGTCATACACCTGCTCCTTCGTGAGTAATCTTGCCATCGAGTGTTCGTAGCTTCTCTAAAGCAGTTTTTGCTTGTTCGCTATTAGGCGGGACACCGTGCCATTTAAAGTCATACTCCATAAAGTCGACACCTTTTCCAGGAATCGTATGTGCAATGACGAGCGTAGGGCGATTGGTGATTGCACGTCCCTGACTGGCTGCATCGATAATACTCTCGATGTTGTGACCATCAATTTCAATAACGTGCCAGCCAAATGACTCCCATTTTCCCTTGAGGTCTTCAAGTGGCATGACATCTTCGGTGCTTCCGTCAATCTGAATATTATTTCGGTCAACAAACCCAATAAGATTTCCGAGTTTATATTTACCTGCAAACATTGCGCCTTCCCAAATGTTTCCTTCGTTAAGTTCTCCGTCGCCCATCATGACATACACGAAACGGTGCTTAATCTCATCGATATACTGCAGTGTGTACGCGTAGCCAGCTGCTTGTGAAAGCCCACTACCAAGAGGACCGCTGGTATTTTCAAGTCCAGGGAGCTTCTCGCGTTCAGGGTGACCTTGGAGACGACTGCCAAACGCACGGAGAGTAAGAAGCTCTTCTTTAGGGAAATAGCCGGCTTCAGCCATTGCTGCGTACTGGACAGGGACGGTATGTCCATTGCTAAGAAAGAATACGTCTCGATCAGGCCATTCAGGTTCTTCGGGACGAATATTCATAATATTAAAGTAGAGCGCCGCGATCATGTCGGCCATACCAAGAGGACCGGCGCTATGGCCACTGCCTGCTTTTTCAAGCATCGTAATAATGTCTTCACGAATATCATTCGCCTTTTGCTGTATCTGAGGAACCGTTAGCTTATCCACCCTAAATCACTCCATGTTTATTAATTTCTTTGGTCAACGCTTCATATACTTCTGCTGGATTGTCTGCTGTTGAGATTGCACCACCGACATTCAAAACATTTACATTGCCCTGGGCTAACGTATAAGCGTTCTCAACGTTCACCCCACCGTCCCAGCCAATTTCTGCTGCAGGGTTAATTGCCTTCACGAGGCGAACCTTCTCAAGTTGCATGAGACTTGCCGTTCCGCCGTTCTTACCCAATTCACCTGAAAAGATCATGACGTGATCGACTATTTTAATAATGTCAGCAAGTGTTGAAGGAACAGTTGAACGAAGCAACGCAACACCAGCCTTGATACCGGCAGCTTTAATCTGGTTCACCAGTGCCGCACGATCCTCTTGGATTTCGGCATGAAAGATAATGAGGCTTGGTTTCAAGTTGATCAATCCAGCAATATGCTCGCTGGGACGCGAGACCATTGCATGCACATCAACTTCCCATTCTTTGGGCCAGTACAACTGCGCTTCACCAAGAAGAAAGTTAGGGGCGAATTCGCCGTCACTAATATCAATATGGACGCGTTTGGCAAATGGCGTCAACCGATCAATCGACGCTTTATATTCGTCTAAGGTCTCTGTCAAAATTGTTGGCGCCACTATTGCCATATTCTACCCATGATTTACAGCTCGTCTATCTCAGCATTACGCCGTTTATAGCGAACTGCGGAGGCAAATGGCGTACTGAGCCAGGTTTCGATAATGCCTTGCCACGTTCCATCTTCGTTTTCTAAAATACGTGATGGGAGCGCAAGCACATTACTGTCATTATCGTTGCGTGTCATTTTTGCCTCAAAAGCATCCCAAACAACACTGGCGCGAATACCTTTAAAGCGATTGGCGGCCATAGCCATACCTTGGCCACCCCCACATAGGAGGATGGCACGACCTTCGCCTTCTTGCTCGCCAAGAATTTTAAGGGCAGCGGCTTGTGCAAACTGAGGAAAGTCATCATCAGGATCAAGCTGTTCATCACCGACGTCTTGAACATCGTACCCATGCTTCACAAGATACGCGAATACTTTTTCCTTCATGTGGAAACCGTTGTGATCACTGCCCAAAAAGATCTTCATAACTTACCTACAAGTATAAGCGTGACGCTCCTACTCGTGCAAGGTCTTTCCGACGTCCGCAATGAGTTCAACAAGACGGTTGCTGTAACCCCATTCGTTGTCATACCAGACCATGATCTTTGCAAGATTTCCACCGACAACTTTCGTTAGCAGTAGGTCAACGACGCCAGAGTGGCTGTTACCGATGTAGTCACGACTGACCAGTGGCTCTTCGCTGACACCAAGGATACCCTGATAGAAAGGTTCTTTTGCAGCTTTCTTAAATACTTCATTGATTTCTTCAACACTCGTGTCACGTCCAAGAAGCACAGTAATGTCGCTGATTGAAACAACTGGAGTCGGGACACGGATACTAAGTCCGTCAAACTTACCTTCTAGTTGAGGTAAGGTCTTTGTGACAGCAATCGCAGCACCGGTCGTCGTTGGAACGATGTTTTCTGCAGCGTTGCGACCTTCACGAAGGTCCTTTGAAGGAGCATCTTGAAGTGCTTGGCTGGCAGTGTAACTGTGAACCGTTGTCAGAAGTGATTTTTCAACACCAAATTCGCCGTCAAGGATCGCCATAACTGCACCAAGTGAGTTTGTCGTACAACTTGCGTTGCTAATGATTGTTGATGCGCCTTCGATCTTGTCTTCGTTTGCACCAAGAACAATAGTGTCAACACCTTCGCTCTTTGATGGACCACTAATAACGACGCGCTTTGCGCCTGCTGTAATGTGCAGTTCAGCTTTTTCTTTTTCAGTAAATCGTCCGGTTGATTCGATAACGATCTCAACACCAAGGTCGCCCCATGGCAGTGCCGCAGGATCTTTTTCTGCAAGAACTTTGACGTGCTGTCCGTCAACAATAATTCCAGTTTCGTCGTAGCCAACAACATGCTTGTATGCACCGTAATTGCTGTCGTGCTGTAACAAGTACGCAAGCGTCTTTGTGTCAGTAAGGTCGTTAATCGCGATAATTTCTAAATCGCTCCGGTCGAATGCAATCTTGAATGCATTTCGTCCAATACGGCCAAATCCGTTAATTCCTATTTTTGTCTTGCTCATCTTGACCATATCCCCCTGCTTACGCATATTAAGCCAATAATCATAACCTCTTTAGTATATACATCGACCTTGCAATGTCAAAGAAATACAGCAAATCAATAAGCTGACAAAATACACGATTCTCCGTATACTAATAAGGCTATGAAAAAGAGCGAACTACTCGAGAAAGCAGCCCCCCATTACGAGGAAGACCAAGTCCTCGAGCTTGAACACGCCATCGATATCGCATCCAAAGCCCACGATGGCCAAAAACGAAAAAGTGGTGAGCCATACATTATCCACCCGCTTTCGGTTGCCAGTACCTTAATTGACTGGGGTATGGATATCGATAGTGTGCTTGCCGGCGTACTACACGATACTGTCGAAGACACAGAGACCACGCTTGAACAACTTGAGACGCTATTCGGTAAAGACGTCTCGTTCCTTGTTGATGGTGTCACTAAAGTCTCACAAGCCCGCGCGGGTATGCAAGACCTTGCCGAGTACCTTCCACAGACGAAAGACAACCTTTCGAAACTCTTGATCGCTGTTGGACAAGATGTCCGCGTGATCATCATTAAACTTGCCGATCGATTACATAACCTACAAACGCTCCAACACATGCCGCACGATAAACAGGTCAAGATAGCCCGCGAAAGCCTGGAAGTCTTTGGACCGATGGCAGATCGACTTGGTATGGGACGTGTCCGTATGGAAATCGAAGAGCTGGCTTTTAGTTACCTCGATCCTACTGAGTTTAAGAAACTACAAAACCTCATTCGTAAACGTCTCGGGAAAAGCACACGTAAATTAGGTATCGTTCGTGAAGAAATTTCAAAAGCACTCCATCATGAAAAAGTAGAGTTTGAAATTAATGGACGAGTAAAAAGCGTCTACAGCTTGCACAAAAAGCTCAGTAAAAGCGGAACAATCGACGATATCTATGACTTGATGGCGCTGCGTATTATTGTTGAGTCAAAAGAAGATTGTTACCGTGTTCTTGGCGTTCTGCACTCACTGTACCAGCCGATGATCGCCCGTATTAAAGATTACATTGCAGTACCCAAGCCAAACGGTTACCAAAGTCTTCACACCACAGTGATTACACCGACCAAGCAAATTATCGAGTTCCAAATTCGTACCTACGAAATGCACGAATTTGCAGAGCGTGGGCTGGCGGCAAGTTTTCACTACCACGAACAAAAAGGCTCAAAAGAGTATACCCGTGGCAAAAATAGCTCAATTCTCCCGGCTCACATGCAATGGATCAATCAGCTCCAAGAAGTTGCCGACAAGCTTCGTAGTGGTGAGGATATTACCAGCGACCAACTGAATGTTGATTTGTTCGGAGACCGTATCTTTGTGTACTCTCCAAAAGGTGATATTTATAACCTCCCCGAAGGCGCCTTACCATTAGACTTCGCCTACTTGGTGCATAGCGATATAGGCAAGCACGCTAACGGCTTTACAGTAAACGGCAAGATTCGTCCATTCAATGAGCCGCTCCATAACGGGGACATTGTCGAAGTGATGACGAAAAAGAATAGTTCACCAAAACAAGCATGGCTTGATCAGGTTACGACGACGCACGCACGTAACAAACTTCGGGCGCACCTACGTCAGCTTGGTATTATCAGTGGCATTAGTCATGCAGCCGCTATTATTCGCAACAAGTCACTTCAAAAGAAAGAAAAATAGTGGATATCGTCATTGCAACCTCTAAAGTTTCTGATGGAAGCATGCTCGAAAGACACAACCCGCTCGATCCAAAGGTTATTAAAAATCGACAAATATTCCTGCAAAAACACAGTATCACGATGGACAATGCGACACGGCTAAAGGTAGACACCCTCCACCGAGCGACCGTCCTACACGAAAGCAACTGGCTTCGCTACATCTCAGTCACTCCCAAGGATAAAGGCCAAGCAATGACCGACGATGACTACGCAACCGCCGATGCACTCGTTACTACCGACATAGGACATGCATTATTTCTACCTGTTGCCGATTGTGTTGCTGCGACTTTTTTCGATCCAGTTCACCACGTGCTCGCGGTCGCCCATCTTGGTCGACATAGCTTGGAGCAACAAGGTGGTCAGAAAATTATCGAACATCTGAGCGAACAATACAGCACCGAACCACAACACGTAAAAGTATGGCTTTCACCAGCACCTGGTAAAGATGTCTATCCTATCTGGGCGCTTGATAACAAAGGGATGAAAGAAGTGACCTTCGAACAGTTAAGGACAGCTGGCATTCAACGCGAAAATATAGAAGACACTGATATCGAGACAGACAAAGATACAGACTATTTCTCGTACACCGAATTCTTTAACGGACGACGCAGTGAAGACGGTGACTACAGCGTCGTCGCTATGATGACCGACTAAATAAGGCCGCTACGTTCGATAAGGTCGACAACAAGTGGTGAGCCGATAATAAACTGACTACGATATACACCTTTTTCGTCGTCATAAGGCAGCAGCACTGCACCCGCTTCTTCGCAGATAAAGACACCAGGTGCATTATCATGCAATCCTTTGCCTTTCACGAGATTCACGATGCCATCAATTTTTCCTTCAGCCAGCATCATATATTCGTGACCAGACGCACCAAGTGGTAACATCGTTCGCATGCGTAGTTCGCCTAAGGCTTCTTGAATATGTCCAAATTTTATACGTGTCATCGAGTAAATAAACAAGTTACCTTGCTCGCGTACTGTATTAATATGTATTGGTTCACCATTTTTATAGGCACCTTTGCCTTTTAGTGCGGTGTAAAGAAAGTCATTCACGAAGTCATACACAACAGCCGCAATCACCTGCCCTTCATGGACCAATGCGGCCATATTCGTGCTAAAAGGAAGTCCTCGAATAAAACTTGATGTTCCATCAATAGGATCTACCAACCAATAGGTCTCAGCATTACCAGACGGACCAGTTTCTTCACCTTCAAATCCCATGTCTGGAAAAGATTCAGCCAGTCGATCCTTTAGGGCTTGTTCAACCTTCACGTCGTAGATAGTAACGGGAGAGTTATCTGGCTTGCTGGTGTGTGCGCTATTACCAAATACACTCAGCAGTTCTTGTCTGAATCCTTTGAACACATCGACAACCAGTGCCTGCGCATCGGCAACTTGCTGATCACTAAGCGTCACTACTTGGTGTTCCAGCGCTCAATTGATTCGCGAATAACTGCTTTTGCTTCTTCGATATCACCCCAGCTCTTGACGATAGTTGTGCCAGGCTTCTTCAAATCTTTGTAATGGTTGAAGTGGAATTCAATTTGGTTCAACAATTGTTTTGGAAGGTCTTCCAGGGTATTGATTGCATTCCCAGAATTACGATCGTCGGCCGGAACAAAAACAATCTTGTCATCAATTTCGCCGTCATCTTCGAATTTCATCACACCGATAATTTTCGCTTCAAGGAAAATGCCAGTAGGTAGTGGTTCACTGGTAATCACTAATGCATCTAGTTCGTCACCGTCCTCATCAAGTGTTTGTGGAATAAATCCATAATTAGTTGGCTTACCAAAGATAGTTGGTTCAGCTCGGTCAAGTTGGAACACTGCAAGGTCGCGGTTCCATTCAATTTTATTACTGCTGCCAGTTGGGATTTCGATTACTACGTTTGCGATGCCATTGTCGATATCACCGGGTGTTAAGATTTTATTAAAGTCTGCCATCATGTTCTCCTATTTCTATTACCTGTATTTTATCAGTTTTTAACCAATATGCGCCAGACAGTTTATAATCGTACAAGATGAACATGAAATTAGTCTTACCGCCTGACTACGTCAAGCAGGCGACCGAACTTGTAAAAAAAGCCGAAAAACGCGTTTTTTTGATTTCTATGGTGATTGCTGACCACCCAGCGACACATGAATTAATCATTGCACTCGAGGATGCAGCAAAACGTGGCATCGCCGTGACCGTTACTGCTGATATCTTTACCTATGGTGAAGTCAGTGGTGGTTTCCTACCTTTAAAGTATTACAGCCCAGGTGTCAAAGAAGTAAACCACATGGTAAAGCGTCTCAAAGCTGCCGGAGTAAAATTCCTTTGGCTTGGTCGTGGTCATGTCACACTTTTAAATGGCCGTACGCACACAAAATGGTGTGTTGTTGATGACACTTGTTTTGTATTTGGCGGCGTTAACATGTATCAAGGTGGCGTCGCCGAAAATACTGACTATATGTTTCGTGTCGAGAATAACCGACTCGCAGATCGACTGGGGTACGAACAAAATCGAATTGCAAAAGCCGAACGAACATCGACAAATTACCCTAGCGTGACCTACGAATTAGAAGGCAATTCTGTGCTAATTGATGGTGGCATTATTGCCCACTCCGTCATCTACCGCCGTGCCATTGAACTCGCCAAAGAAGCCTCGCATATCGTCTTTGTCTCGCAGTATTGTCCAACAGGAAAACTTGCACGTACTTTTAAAAACAAACTAGTTGAACTATATTTTAATCGCCCAGAGCAAGCCGATACGCTGAATCGAACGATGATTCGACTCAGTATGCTTACCAGTGGCTTTAAAACAATGTACAAAAAAGAACCGTACCTTCACGCAAAGTTTATTATCTTTACGATGAAGGACGGTTCAAAAGTTGCTATTACCGGATCACATAACTTTGCATTCACTGGTGTCCTCTTTGGCACACGTGAGATTGCGCTCGAAACAACCGATCCAGCAATTATCGATCAACTGCAATCGTTCTACGAAACGTACGTCAAGGCTTAAACTTTAGCTTACACTTCTAAAGAAGGGTCGCGGTTGTAGTCTTCAAGATATTCACGAATCGACAGAGCCGCTGAAGCACCCTCACCGACAGCACTGGCAATCTGCATAGTTGCACCACTGCGCACGTCACCGCTGGCGAAAACACCCTTCATATTCGTACGAAGGTGTTCATCAGTTTTAATGAGGCCACGCGCATCAAGTTCGATACCGCTTCCTTCAAGGAACTGCGTATTCGGCAAAAGCCCAACAAAGACAAAGATACCATCGGTGATGAATGTCACCGGCTCGTTTGCTTTAATTGCATTCACTGCAGTGA
>DATCQO010000008.1:0-16951 GCA_036569465.1 Candidatus Microsaccharimonas sp. | reverse complement strand
AATAGCTTCTTGATTTGCACTACTAAATTGTCAAAGATCTTTGTCTTTGTAATCAACTCCACGTTGGTACTTGGGCCGGCATAGTTTGCTTTTGAATGCACTTGTGCGACCAGACTCTGATAATCATACGCCATATCTGTTGCTGGGTCAATAATAAAATCGAAATCCGTGAAAGATTTTTGTCTTAAGTTCAGTAGTGTCTTAAAGTGTTGCGAAGTAGACAACAAGTCCGACAGCGACGCCGACAACAATCCCACCGAGGACTTCAGCTGGTGTATGGCCTTTAGCCGTTCGAAATGGTGCCTCTGGAGTGAGCTTCAATGTATGGAAAAGCCAGCGCAGCGCAGTCCCCTGTTCACCCGATGATCGACGAACCATAATGGCGTCGTACATAACAACTGCCGCAAATAGTAGCGCCAGACCGAAGATGGCAGAATCAACGCCGTCCTTGAATCCGATGACAACCAGCAAGGCAACCACCGATGCGCTGTGAGCGCTGGGCATGCCACCGGAAAGGTAGAGCTGGCGCATTGAGCCAAGCTTCTTGCCTTTCACGGTTGCAAAGATGTACTTCAATCCCTGTGCGACAAGCCATGAGAAGATGGCTGCCAGAATGTACGGGGAAACGAGGTGCATTATTATGCCTTCACTTCTTCGGTGTCTTCTTCGTCTTCTACGACAGCCTGTTCAGGAACAAATCCGAACGAGGATACCTTATCGTTTTCACCGGTGCGCATAATACGAACACCTTGAGTGGTTCGTCCGAGGACAGGAACGTCTTTGAGTCCAACACGGATCGCTTGCCCCTTACTTGATATAAGCAGGATCTCGGCCGTATCAGCTTCTAGTGAGCGAACCGCAACGATTGGACCAGTCTTGGCAGTCACGATGGCCGCCTTGATACCCACTCCGCCGCGTTTATGAGAAGGGAAGTTAGACGCTTTCGTCACCTTACCAAAGCCGTATTCACTGATCACCAAGAGGTTACCTTCGTTGTTTGCAACGATGTCCATACCGACAACACTGTCGTTAGGGCGGAGGCGAACTCCACGAACACCGCGGGCAGATCGGCCCATTGGACGGGCATCAGCCTCACCAAATCGGATCGCTTGTCCAGCAGATGTTGAGATGATTACATCATTCTCACCTGTCGTTTTCTTGATCCAACGTAGTTCGTCGCCGTCATCAAGCTTGATCGCAATCAGTCCGTTTGTGCGAATATTTGCATAGTCCTTAAACGGAGTTTTCTTGACGGTCCCCTTAATTGTCGCCATGAATAAGTAGCCATCATCCTTCGAATCTTTTTCGTGACGAATAATCGAAGTGATCTTTTCCTCTGGTTGCAGGGCAAGCAGGTTTACGGCCGCAACGCCCTTCGCCGCCAAGGATGCAGCTGGTACTTCGTAGGCCTTCAGGCGGAAGATACGTCCCTTGTTTGTAAAGAACAGGAGATAGTCATGGGTACTCGCAGGAACGAGTTGGTCAATGACATCCTCTTCCTTTGTGGTCATACCCCGCTTGCCTTTACCACCACGATTTTGACGACGGTATTCGCTGACCAAAGTACGCTTAATATAATTCTCTGTTGTAAGTAATATAACAGAATCTTCTTCAGGAATAAGTTCCTCGTCGCTAAACTTGCCGAGTTCATTTGGCATAATCTTTGAACGCCTTGCGTCGCCAAACTTGTCTTTTGATTCCAGTAATTCACTCTTAATAATGCGAAGGATTTCCATCTCGTCGCCTAGAATTCGCTCTAGTTCAGCAATCAGCTTCAATAGTTCAGCCAGTTCTTGCTCAATCTTGTCACGCTCCAAACCGACCAATCGACGGAGTTGCATGGCCAGAATTGCCTGTGCCTGGATTTCGGAAAGCTTGAATTTCTCTTGCAGTCCGGTCTGTGCAATTTCGCTGGTTGCGCTAGCACGAATCAATTTGATGACTTCATCAATATGGTCGAGTGCAATTTTGTAACCTTCCAGAATGTGAGCCCGAGCCCTAGCAGCCTTCAGTTCGAATTCCGTACGACGACGAATGACAACTTGGCGGTGCTTTATGAACTGGCGAAGGATCTCTTGGAGACCCAAAATGCGTGGCTGAATTCCATCAACAAGCGCAAGCATGTTGTAATGAAAACTCGTTTGGAGTGCGGTCATCTTGAATAATTGGTTCAAAATCTTCTTTGGGTATGAGTCCTTGCGAAGCTCAATCACAACACGGACTGCACCACGTGCACTTTCATCGCGAAGATCGCTAATGATTACCTTTTTATCCTTGTGGAGCTCAGCAATTTTCTCAATAAGCGTTGCTTTATTTACACCATAAGGCATCTCGGTAACGACGATCTGTGAGCGTCCTTTTTTGGTTTCTTCAATGTTTGTAACGGCACGAATTACAACACTTCCCCGTCCAGTTTGGTACGCTTGACGCATTGGCGCGCCGCCATAAACGATACCTCCGGTTGGGAAATCTGGGCCCTTCACAAACTGCATTAAGTCTTCAACAGTTGCGTCAGGATTATCGATCAGGTGGACCGTTGCATCAACTAATTCACCCAAGTTGTGTGGTGGAATGTTAGTAGCCATACCAACCGCGATACCAACCTGGCCGTTCAGAAGAAGGTTCGGCAAACGTGCCGGGAGGACTGATGGTTCTTGTTCAGATCCGTCGTAGTTATCGACGAAATCAACCGTATCTTTATCAAGGTCTTCAAGCAGTTCATTACCAGCACGGCCAAGACGAGCCTCAGTATAACGGTTTGCAGCTGGTGGATCTCCGTCCATTGAACCGAAGTTACCCTGTCCATTGACCAGTGGATAACGCATTACCCAGTCCTGAGCAAGACGAACCATCGCCATATAAATAGATGAGTCGCCGTGTGGATGGTACTTACCCATGACGTCACCGATGATACGAGCACTTTTGAGGAAACGACCGGTAGGCCGGAGGTTTTGTTCACCCATTGAGTACAGAATACGTCGGTGAACTGGCTTGAGGCCATCACGCACGTCCGGAAGTGCTCGCTCAACAATCACGCTCATTGAATAACGCAGGAAGCTATCTTCCATCACGTTCTCTACAGAGAGGTTCTCGACTAAACGAGAGTGAGTTTGTGGTGCAACAATAACCGTCCCCTCTTCCGTAACCGGAAGAAGTTCATCTGCTGCGTCTGCTGAATCAAAAATCTGTTCGTCGTCCATATTAAATATCCAAATCCTGTAAACTTAATGACTTTGCACGGCTTTGAATGAAAGCCTTTCGGAGATCAACCTGATCACCCATTAACTTGGTAAAGATTGCGTCGCTTTTTTCAGCGTCGTCAACGTGAACCTGTTGCAGGACACGGTTCTCTGGGTTCATCGTTGTATCCCATAGTTGTTCAGCATCCATTTCACCAAGTCCCTTGTAGCGTTGCAGCATAGTGATGCCTGCTTGCTTGGTGAGGTCAGCTTCTGGGTCAACCTTAACGCCCTTTTCGATGCGTTCGGCGATCATACGCTGAATAATTGAGTCACGCTCTTCATCGCTGTAGGCATACTCTTTCTTTGTTCCTTGGCGGAGCAAAAACAGCGGTGGTTTTGCGAGGTAGACGTGTCCGCCAGCAATAATCTCTGGCATGTAACGGAAGAAGAAGGTCAAAAGCAATGTCGCAATGTGACTTCCATCGACGTCGGCGTCGGTCATGATCACGACGCGGTGATAACGAAGACCGCTAATGTCGAATTGATCACCAATACCAACACCAAAGGCCTTGATCAGGCTGACGATTTCGTTGTTCCCAAGCATACGGTCAAGTCGGGCACGTTCAGTGTTCAGAACCTTACCGCGAAGTGGCAAAATTGCCTGTGTTCGGCTATCACGACCAGATTTCGCTGATCCACCAGCCGAGTCACCCTCGACGATGTAGATTTCAGACTCTGATGGGTCTTTGCTTGAACAGTCAGATAGCTTGCCTGGGAGGCTAAGGCCATCGAGTGCACCCTTACGGATGACGTTATCGCGGGCTGCACGGGCAGCTTTACGAGCGCGGGCTGCGAGTAGTGCTTTACCGACAATTTTCTTGGCGATCGCTGGGTTCTCATCAAGATAGTATGAGAAGTATTCGTTCATCACCTGTTCAACGTAGCGTCGAACTTCTGGGTTACCCAGTTTGTTCTTGGTCTGACCTTCAAATTGAGGATCCGGCATTTTCACAAGGATAATTGCGGTCAATCCTTCGCGGATATCATCACCTGTTAAGTTGTCTTCTTTTTCCTTCAGAAGACTGCTTTTGCGGGCGTACTCATTAATGACACGAGTCAGTGCCGAGCGGAATCCAACTAAGTGTGTTCCACCATCAGGCGTCAGGACATTGTTGGCAAAAGGCTTCACCAGCTCAACGTAAGTCTCGTTGTACTGGACGGCGATTTCAACCATTGTATCGTCGACTAACTTTTCGACATAGAAAATATTCTCGGTCGTGACGTCTTTACCAATGTTGAGGTGTTTGACGTAGCTTTGGATACCACCCTCAAAGTAGAAAGCAGCTCGTTTGCCTGTCCGTTGATCGACAACCGACACGTAAACACCTTTTGTGAGGTATGCCTGGTGACGAAGGTAATCAACCACCCATTCGTAGTCGAATTCGACGGTTTCTTTGAAGATTGTTGGGTCTGGATAGAAAGTCGTTGTTGTGCCGTTTTTACGGTCAGTCTTGCCGATCTTCTTGAATGGTACTTTTGTGGCACCGCGTTCGAACTCAATACTATAGAGTTGACCTTCTTTGACGACTTCAGCGATCAATGTCGTTGAAAGGGCGTTCACTACGCTTGAACCAACACCGTGAAGCCCAGAAGATACCTTGTAACCACCACCACCGAACTTACCACCGGCATGTAGCACAGTTAGGACAGTTTCAAGGCTACTGAGGCCAGTTTTCGGGTGCTTGTCGATTGGAATACCACGACCATCGTCAATGATCGTTATACCGCCGTCAGCAAGAATGATGACGTCTACCTTTGTCGCATACCCTGCGATCGCTTCGTCGATTGAGTTATCGGCGATTTCTTTAATAAGATGGTGTAGACCGTCAAATCCGGTGCTACCGATGTACATTCCGGGTCGTTTACGTACTGGTTCTAGGCCTTCAAGGACCTGAATCTGCGAACCATCGTAAGTATTGTCTGTTTTCTGCTTTGCCACGATTAATTAACCTCTATTTCCCCTATTGACTGACTTTTCGCCCGATTCAATCTCTCTCGTCATCTGAATGATTATCTGAATGATTTTTCGGCCGTTTTTTGGTCGTTTGACTACGACTATTATACCGGAAAACCTCCATTCACTCAAGTCTTATACATTATATGCATAAGGGTATTGCACTGAACACATTTATTATGCTAATCTGGTGCATAAGAGGTAATCTCGAACAAAGCTCGAGGGAAACAAAAAAACAAAAATATGTTTAAAAAAATAGTATCTAACCTATCCTTTAGCCCCGCATTAGTCGGGCAACTTGGCTTTTACGCAAAGCGATTAAAGAAGGAAGAAACGACTCGTCGACTCGGACTTATATTTGTTGCACTCGCGCTCGTGGTGCAATGCTTGGCTGTCTTTCAGCCGCCAGAATCTGCCAATGCAGCCAGCTCAAACGACTTGGTCTATGGTGGACTAGGCTTAGGATCGAACCGTTCGATCAATCACTTCCTCGCGCCATATGACGCAAACACCAGTCACTTGAAAGATATCATGAACTATATGGGTATAAGTCGTGCCGAAATCGCCAATGCACAGTTTGGCTCATTCATTACAGGTTCAGTAAAGCGTTCATGGGGTCACAACCCTATCCATACGACTTCTGCACAAGAATTACCAACGACCGTCACTAATCCGGATGGTACCGGAAATATTACGACTATCTATAGTCGCCCACTTTCGCTCTCGAACGGACCAAATGCACGTATCTATGCATATATAGGACACTCTGACCGAGTTGGTTGGTTCGCATTGATGCAGGCCTGTGGTAACTTGGTCACGGAAAAGATTCCACCGCCAATTACCCCGCCAACGCCACCCGCACCACCTGCACCAAAGCCGGCAGTTCTAGCGTTCAACAAGACAGCGACAAATGTTTCACAAGGTAACGTCACTGCAAGCACCGTCGCCGCAAAAGAAAGTGACAAGATTACCTTTACCTTAAGTATGCAAAATACCGGCGGCACAGCTGCACCAGTGAAGATATCTGATAACTTGAGTGATACGCTTGAATACTCAAGTCTCATCGACAACGGAGGCGGCAACTTCGATACCGCTACCCAGACCTTATCCTGGCCAGACATATCGTTACAGCCCGGCGAAAAACAAGAGCGCAGCTTTGCAGTACAAGTCCTTGCAACAATCCCGACGACACCAGTCGGACAAAGTAACCCTGACTCATATAACTGTATTATGAATAACGCCTTTGCAGGCAGCGGTGTCACTATTCCTGTCACCTGTGCACCGCCAAAAGTGATTGAACAAGTAACAACTGAGCTACCCCACACTGGACCAACCGAGAATATGATCTTTGCAGGCGTCATTCTCGCCGTTGTCACCTACTTCTTCCTTCGCTCAAAGCAACTTGGTAAAGAAGTACGATTAATCCGACGCGATCTTAACGCAGGAACGATTTAAGGAATATATATAATGACCGCTGAACAACAACCACAAAACCCAGAGAATGCTATCGAAACCCCAACGGTTTCTGCTGAGCACTACGAAAAAGCCGATAAGAATATCGAGGCACAAAGCGAACAGATTGAAAGCGGCGAAAAAGCTGCAGAAAAAGCCCGTACAGAGGCCCTTGAAACAGCCATTAGCGTTGAACGTGGTAGTGCTGAAAAGAAGACGAGGGGCAGCGATGCTCCTACTCCACGTCGCCGTGGTGGTATAAGTAAAAAAGAAAAGACAGCTAGCTACAAAAAGCACATGAAGCAAGTACAAGCAGAGCTTCCTCCAGCGCAACGTGCCTTTAGTAAGGTCATCCACGCACCGATCGTCGAAAAGACCAGTGAATTCGTTGGTGCAACCGTTGCAAGGCCAAATGCAATCCTTTCAGGTGCGATTGTCGCCTTCATCCTTGTCCTTGCGGTGTATGTCGTTGCAAAGAACCTTGGCTACGTCCTATCAGGCTTCGAAACCATCGGTGCATTCATCATCGGTTGGGTAATCGGCATCCTTTACGACTACTTCAAAGTACTCGTTACTGGCAAAAAGTAAATCTTCTTCTAGAGATCAGCGAAGTTTTATATGGACTTCGTCATCTGTATTTTGACCTGGTTCGCGAACATGAAGCCTATTCACTTCAACGGGAGCAGCGAGTGTTTCTTGTTTGAGAGGTTCAGGCGGCCTTTGTTGTTTCGGCTGTTTCGGTTCGGGCGTAGGGTTCGGGACAATAAATGGATTTGGCGCTGGCGTAGAAGGCGCCGGTTGTTGGGCAGGTTGTTGCGGTACAGATGTTAGTGCAGGTGCTGTAGCTGGAGTAGGCGCTGCTACTCCAGCCGTCGGACCAAAGGCCGGATTTACAGCTGGTTGCGGCGCCGCAGGCTTGGTTGCAATCTGTTGGCGCTTGGCGAGCCATTCATCAAGGAACGACGAGCCAGCAGCAGCTGGTGCACCAGCAGGACCTGATGCGTTCAATGCGCCCGCACTAGGGGTCGCCTTTTGCATCGCAGCCATACGATCTTCCTGCGCCTTTTTCAATGCTTCCATCTTTTCTTTGCGGGCAGTATCGCCAGCACCAAGTCGTGCAAAGATATCGCGTTCAGCTTCAGCTCTAGGACGGCCATATTTCGCCGCTGAGAGCTTTTTCAGTGCGTCCTTCAATTGTGGGTTACTTTGTCCCATCGGAGGCACAAGCGACATGCTAAAGGCCGCAGACGGCACGTTATTAATCATGACGGAAGCGATAGTTTGAAAGTTTGGTAAACGGGTTAAGTCCTCGGCGTCAAAGGTCGGCGTGAACTTCTTTACCAAGATCTCGGCGTCGGTAATACCAATACGTCCACTAATGACTGTTCCGATGTTACCAAGGATTGATTCACGAATCTGATCAGTCAGCTGTGTCATGAACTGGTTCGCAAGAATAAGACTAAGTCGGTATTTACGGGCTTCAGACAAGATAGTCGCAAAGCTCTCGGTCGCAAAATTCTGGAACTCGTCGACATATAATGAGAAGTCGACGCGTTCTGATTCGGGGATATCAGCACGACCCATGGCCGCTGCCTGAAACTTCATGACAAAGATCATTCCAAGAAGCTGCGAGTTTAACTCCCCTACTTTACCCTTTGAAAGGTTCACCAGCAGGATCTTTTTATTATCCATAATATCGCGCAGATCAAACCCGCTCTTTGACTGACCGATAATATTACGCAGCATGTCGTTACCTAAGAAGGCACCGAACTTGCTGGCGAACCACCCCAGCATTTCACCCTTTGAGGCTTCACTGGTTTGAGCCATTTCCTTATTCCAGAAATCGAGGACAATACGGTTCGTCACATATTTCAACTTTTCGTCGGCAAAGGCCTGGTCGATGAACACCTGTTGGACATCAAGGAATGAAGATCCATTCGGATCGCTCATCACTGTCAGGGCAGCATTACGGAACCAAGATTCAAATCGTGGACCAACGATACCGGTATGGCCTGGGTCATACAACTTGTACAACATCGAGATCGATTCTTGGATCAAGAAGTCCTGCTGGTCTTGGGTCTCGAACTCAAATAGGTTCAGTCCGATCGGTGTTTCCATGTCGCCAGGACTAAAGTAGATGACGTCTTCGACGCGTTCTTTCGGTACCATACCGAGGAGTTCTTCGGCCGAGTCACCGTGCGGATCAATAAAGGCAAAGCCTTTACCGTCCATCATGTCTTGGAACGCCAGGTTCTCGAGCAGCTTTGACTTACCCGTTCCGGTCTGTCCAATAATATATGTATGTCGTCGTCGGTCATTACTTGCCAGGCGAATCGGCTTTTTCGTGCCACGGAACTCGTTCACACCCAGAAGGAAACCTTCGTCTAATACATGTGTCGGACCATCAACTTGCTTGGTTGCCTGCCTTGTGACCTGTGACGTCGGGATTGATCCTTGATCAGGCAAGTGAAAGACCGTCGCCAGCTCTACGGTATTCAAAATGTTCTGGTTCACTTCTTGCGGGAAGAAACGGAAGATATACGCCGTGACGAACTCTTCGATGTTTTTACTAACAGTAAATTTAAATCCATTATTTGAAGCTGAGTCGAAAAGTGCAAAGGCCGAAACGACGCTTCCAAGCATTGCCTGTGACTTGCCGGCTGTATTAGACGAGGCAACGACACGGATTAATGTTTCGTAGCCTGGGTAGCGTGTTTTCTCTTCGATTGCTTCGACAAGGCCTTGTTCAAGGGCACTCAGTTGCTTGTCTTCGGGTTTTTTCTCGGCAGTTTCAGGTGGTTTCCATAATGCCTCCATAATACCGCCCAAATTCACGGCACCAGCAAGCCCAGTTTTGACACCCTTGTTCTTTTTAATTGCTTCGGCGATTGAAACTGCAGTTTTATTCCACCCAGTGTAGGCAGGGCGAATCAGAATCTGAATCCCGATACCATCTTCTTTGCTGGCAGCAGATAGGGCGTTCAACATCGCACGCGCTGCGTCACGCTTTGATTCCTGGAATGTGGCGATTGGATACGCAAAGTTCTTCTTTAAGGTGAACTCTCCGCCAATCGTGCCACTCATCTTGCCCGCTGGGTTAAAGATGTTACGCTCCGAGACTTCTTCAAGGCGCGCCGATGGATAGGCTGCGGCAACTGCCTGTGTGATGACACTAATCATAATGACAGGAACGACGACATAATAATGAACCAAGCCTTCATGGGCGACGACTTCAAACGAAACGTGGCGCTGTCCGTAGATGCGGCTCTTGAAACCTTTGGTCGCCGTGCTGGCGATAATGTTATACATAACCTGGGCTTGTGACAAGACCTCTTCTGTTAGGTCGCGTGCGTCGCGGCCATTCGCTTCGTGGTCGTCACTAACCGGTGGGATATGAATATAGAGCGGTACCATCTTGAGGCCACGCTCGTAGTTTTTTGCTTCGCGCAGGACCCGTCGATACTGTGCGAAGGCAAAGTAAAGGATCCCGGCAACAACCAGGATGATTACCAAGATGGTAATAATGAACCCTAACACTTTGTTTCTCCCCTCACATCTTTCCCCATAACATTCTTATGATCGCTCGTTATTCGCTCGCACCGAGTTCCTTACTGTATCGTTTTCTAAGATAATCTTTCTGAAGCTCATTGACCCGTTCGGTTCGTCCGTACGGATCATCCTTTGTCTCTAGTATGATCTTTTTCGCCTTATCTACCCATTCCTTCTCGATCACATCCTCGTCACCGGCAACGGCAGGGCTGTCATCCGTGGCCAAGACCGCAGGCACGACAGGCGCTGGAAGTGGCGGTAGTACTGGTGCGCCTTGGTAGGCTGCATTCGCCGCCGCTGCGCTGGCTTCGGCTGTCTGTTCGACACGCTCTAAGCCGGTATCCAATCCACCCTCAGGGGTGGGCAGGACTGGAATACGCTCCCCGTTCTGGGTAGTGTTTGCTGGTGGCAGTTCTGGCCCACTAGGAACCGGTAAGTTTTCGGGCTGCATATCTGTCATTATAGCATAGGGAAGCCGGCGAAACGTAAGCTTAAAGCGCGTCTTTTCTAATAAATTCGTTTCGTAATATAGACACAGCCAATGACTTCAAAGATGACGACAAGAATAAATTCATAAATGCCAATCGCCCCTACTGACTGGAGTCCAATCAACATGACCGGTGCGGCGGCGAGAACAGTTGAATAGTAATACGAACGGCGAAATGAGATCGCTTGCATCGGGCGACGCATCGTGAAGCCAGCTGAGGCATAGACGATAATGCGACTAATGCCATACAAAAAAAAGCTTATCAAACCAAGACAGGTAAGATAAGCCGTTATAAAAATCAACAGGAGTCCAAAAGGACCGGCCGACGCTGGCGTTGTAGTCACCAGCATCAGGGTGAGCAAGCAGAGGCTTACTACAGTAATAATTGCGATAACTCTCTGTAACATGCACTTCACTATATAGGAAGTCTTGATGAAACGTAAGAGTTTTGAAACAGGGTGCCTGAGCGATACACCTTAATGTTCTGGTTGCAGCAAACGCCGCAGTAAATAATAAAAGGGCGTGTGAACCGTGAACAGTGTATCGCTGCAGACTAAATCTGACCGCTCCTGAAATATCAGGGGCAACCGTGTGCTCATCGACCGTGTTCCACGATACGTCTTGAGTTAGCGCTGCTTCTCTTTCATTTATATGAGAGAAACAAGGTTTTACAAGACGTATCGGTACTTACTATCGATACACCTTTCGGCGGAGCATCGGCAACGCGAACAAGTATTAAGAGAATCAGAGTGTGTACATAAATGTACGAAGGTGCGAGCTATCAATAAAACAAACATAAGGAGATACATTTTTATTTATCTAAGCCAGAGATTCTTATAATCCTTTAGGCGTTAACGTTGCCAACTTTCCGTCGAACTGGCCCAACTTTGGACATTGGGTTCAGACCGATCTCCATAGCAATCTATGTGAGATCTGTTGTTGTCTAAGTCTAAATTGTTAAGGTGACGAGGTTCGATTTCAGGTGCGGTGATTTCGAACTTTTTTCTGAACTGTGGAACTTTGCTTTTTTGTTTTTGTGTTTCAAAAGCTTGTCCTTAATCTAGCATAAACATCATGAATGGTCAATACCTTCGGAGAAAAATAAGGATAAAATAATTAGTTATAAATACATCAATGCCTTTATATAGTCATAGCTTAAGGTGTTAAATAAAGATAAATGTATGAAATACAACGTTGTTATATTGATTGGCTATTATCTTCAGTCACTCCACTCTGCTGCCGTTCATGGGATTCTGTGCACGTTGTAACCAGTACTACGGGTAGCGTGTGGGCCTATTGAAGCCTTCTCCATTTGACCTGTGCGAGACATATACGTGAGAGCTTCAGCCGCATCTACTGCATGCGTTTTTTACACAGAAGTTCATTTCACGAACCACAGACACCGAACTATTTGTTCAAGAATGTGTCAGGATTTTTTAAATAGCACGAAACTTTCGTATGAAATATATTGCATGGCGGCAGCCAAAATTGTAACGAGTATTGTTGAACAATGCCAAAATCCATACGACGCGTGAATACTATTTCTATATTGCTTGAACACGTTTCGTGGCACTACGACTAAATCTTTGGTTGCAGCTTTAATCATGGACCGCCAATACGCCAACAAAAACATTGTCCCTATTGTGAGCTGTTCGGATAATTAAGGCTTTGTAATCGAAGGCTTATACGCGCAACTGCTCCTTGCTGTTATATATACCCCGCCCTGAGAGTCCAGAAGGTATACTTTTCCCCACCTGATCTATTGAACTAGCACGACAGTATAGGCTTCACTATCCCCACCATCCCCATAACCCATGTTCAGATAACGGTATGTAGTGTTTCGCTGTCGTGTTCAGACGCTAGGCTAAAATTTCCTGGAAATACGTGGTATTTTTTACTTAAATAATCTTCGATAAAGTTGTTGACATAAGCGCTTTCAAACCCTATTATAGGGGTAGCTCCTGAATAAAAAACTTATACACACAAAGTGACTAAGCGTTCAGAGCCAAAAACAAAAATCAAGAAAAAAACTCCACAAAAATGACCGTTCCTCGCAGGCGGTCATTTTATTTTCCCCCATTATTCCGCCCGACCTTGCCATTATCTTGTTCCAAACAAAAACGACCCACCTAGTCATAAGGATGGGTCGTTTTCAATATCATATCGTGGTGGAGCTGCCGGGTACTGCCCCCGGGTCCGAAAGGTAACCTGTTATTCGTCTACAAGTGTAGTCCCAATTGAGTGTAACGTTCTATTCAGCCTCAAAGAGGAACGAAAATGACTGAAAAAACGCGCTGTAAAGTGTTCCCTATTGCCACAGCTGCCTGGCTAAAGGGTAAGAATCATACTTATAACACCGCTCCCCCTATGATTCCTCGGGGAAAGTCGATGGACGCGGCGGTTAGGCTGCGACTAGTGCTGGAGAAAGCGTAAACGCAGACTTCAGCTTAGCAAATGTGTTTGCAGTTAAATTGTGCACGTAACGTGTGCATCCGACTTGCAAAATAACCTGTTAAAATCCTTCCGTCGAAGCTATATCAGCCCCACGAACTTCTTAACTATAGCACTTTTACCCTTGATTTACTAGTTTAGCTGAGATTAAACTGAGAGAATGATAGCAAGTGTGATGACGGTGGCATTAGTTGGGTTTAGCGGCGCCCTCGTAGAGGTCGAGGCTGACCTGAAACAAGGGCTACCAGCAATGCATATCGTCGGTATGGGTAATAAGGCCGTAGAAGAGGCAAGGGAACGCGTCAGGAGTGCTATTTCCAACTCATTACTCGACTTCCCCACCCGTAAACTGATCGTCAACCTTGCCCCGGCCGAATTACCAAAAGACGGCGCGCAGTATGACCTGCCAATTGCCATATCGGTGTTAATTGCCAGTGGCCAACTCCGGCAAACAGAGGTCACTGGTGCATTATTCGCTGGCGAATTGTCCCTGAGCGGCGAACTACGACCGATTAGAGGCATCATTACTATCGTTGAAGCCGCCAAACAAGCTGGACTGAAAGAGGTCTACGTCCCAAAAGCCAACATCGCCCAAGCAGCGCTGATCGAGAACATTACAGTGATAGGGGTGACCAGCCTCAAAGAACTATTCCTTCACCTCAAGAAAGAGGCCTTAATCCCCCTTTTTAGCCCTCTGCCCGAAACCTCGAAAATCGCCACACCTCTATTAAAGATCGACGACGTCCACGGCCAGGCGAAAGCAAAGCGGGCTTTACAGATAGCAGCTGCTGGCAGGCACAACATTCTGCTCACTGGACCACCAGGGGCGGGCAAGACGATGCTCGCCAAAGCCTTAATGAGCTTGCTTCCACCCCTTTCCAAGACCGAGCAGCTTGAGGTGACAAAGATCCACAGTATCGCTGGCCGGTGGGAGCACGTTATCACCGATCGCCCCTTTCGCTCACCGCATCACACAACTAGTACCATCGCCCTTATCGGAGGTGGCGCCAAACCGATGCCGGGCGAGATCAGTCTTGCTCACCTTGGCGTATTATTCCTGGATGAATTACCGGAATATCCGCGCTCTGTCCTGGAAGCATTACGGCAGCCGCTCGAAGACAAAACTATCGCAATATCTCGTGCAAACGGCAGAATCACCTACCCGGCCGACTTCATGCTCGTCGCAACAATGAACCCATGTCCGTGCGGTTATTACGGCGATGTAGACAAAGAATGCAGCTGTAGTTCGACGCAAATACTCGCCTATCAGAAGCGTCTTTCAGGACCGCTCCTTGATCGAATTGACCTCATTTTATCTGTTTCAAAAGTAAAACATAACCAATTACTACAGATAAAAACGTTGAATAAAAAGCAACAGCCTAAAGTGTTTGAACACATAATGAGTGCACAGGAGGTTCAAAAAGTGAGATACAATAGTAGCAATATATACAACGCTTCTTTATCATCAGCGGCGATCAAAAAGCAGTTAGTCCTATCCCCTGCAGCAAGAAAACTTTTACTCAGCGCCTCCCGCCAACTTGAGCTGACCGCGCGCAGCTATTTCAAGGTCATTAAGGTCGCTCAGACGATTGCCGACCTAGAAAGCAGTTCCCCGGAAACAACGAACAGCCGGACTATCCAAGCAGCTCATATTGCCGAAGCGTTACAGTATCGAGTCAGTAGCAATAGCTGAACAGTAGTCTGACCCTTGTGATATTTCGTAATATTTGGTACTATAGACGCTGAGTAACACGCTAGAGCAACTGTACTCAGTACAACAGTAGGAAATAAGGAGTATATATCAGTCAATCAATTCGTATTAACGATGCTATTCGCGCAAGCGAACTACGCGTTATCGGTGAATCCGGTGAACAACTTGGTATTTTAAGTCGCGCAGAAGCACTTAAATTAGCAGAAGAAGCAGGACTTGATTTGGTTGAAATATCTCCTAATGCCGACCCTCCCGTTGTGAAGATCGTCGACTGGGGTAAATACCAGTACCAAAAGATGAAAGAGGCGCAGAAAAACCGCCGCAGCAACAAACAGGGCGAACTTAAGCAAATGCGTTTCGGCATGAAGATTGGTCAAGGTGACCTCGATATCAAGCTACGCAAAGTACGTGAGTTCTTGGCAGACGGTCACAAAGTTCGTCTTCAAATCTTCTTCCGTGGTCGTGAAAATGCCCACCGTGAACTAGGATTTGAGATGATCAAACGGATCGGTCTCCTTCTGGAAAATGATGCAGTGTTCGAGCATGAGCCACAAATGGCAGGACGCAACCTCAGCGTAGTCATTCGAAGCAAATAGTCACAAGTAAATAACGGAGTACACAATGCCAAAGATGAAAACCCACAAGGGTACCGCCAAGCGGATCAAGATTACCAGCACCGGTAAACTTACCCGTCGTCGCGCATTCGGCGCTCACCTTCTCGCGAAGAAGAGCAATGGCCGAAAACGACGTATCAACACGACTGCAGTGATCACAGGTCACACCGCACGAAATATTAAACGAGCGTTAGGAATTTAGTCATGCGAGTTAAACGAAGCGTCACAGCACGCAACCGCCACAAAAAGATTTTAAAAGCTGCCAAAGGTATGCAGCACAACCGAACACGGAGTTTCCGTCTTGCTAAGCAAGGTGTCACCCGTGCTCTCGAGTATGCATACCGAGACCGCCGTAACAAAAAGCGTGATCTCCGTGGTCTTTGGATCACTCGTATCAACGCTGCGGCACGTGCAGAAGGTACGACTTACGGTAAATTGATCGCTGGCCTCAAGGCTGCAAAGATCGAACTAGACCGTAAGATCCTTGCTGAACTCGCTGTGAGCGAACCAGCTGCATTCACGGCAATTGCCAAGAACACTTCTAAGTAGTCTCTACTACCTAGATATACGCTGAGGAAACTAAAAGAACACCCGTAAAAAGGTGTTCTTTTAGTTATAGTTTAAGATTGCTATACTGACACGTAATGCTTCCGGAATATTTTGCAATTATTGGTGCTATCATCGCCTCGGCGGGTGGCTTTTACTATCTCTACGAAACGATACGAGGAACAACGAAGCCAAATCGTGTAACGTGGTTGCTTTGGGGACTCTTACCCATGATTACCTTTGTCGCCCAAAGATTCCAAGGGGTCGAAGGCCTATCGTGGGTCAGCTTTGCAGCAGGATTCACTCCACTACTCGTTGTTGCAGCTTCGTTTCTTAACAAAAAAGCGTATTGGAAAACACAACCACTCGATTATGCCCTGATGGGCGCAGCGACAATGGGCATTATCCTCTGGGCTATTACGAAAGAACCGAACCTTGCCATACTTTTCGCACTGTTAGCAGACCTTCTTGCAAGCATCCCAACGATTATCAAATCACTCAAACACCCCGAAACGGAAAGCTGGATTGCCTACGCAATCAGTACCGTCGGCTTTGGTATCGCACTACTTGCGATCCATGTCTTTAATTTTGAGAATAGCGCCTTCGTTATCTACCTCTTCAGCATTCAAATCATTCTTACAGCTTTGACAATTCGGGCACCCCTAAAGAAGAGGTTAAAAACTAATTAAGCTCCCGTGGACTTTTCTTTAGAAAAAGAATGAAGAAACCTAACTAAAAAATCACCCGAAAGGGTGATTTTTTAGTTAGGTAGTCCATCTGTAAGCCGGGTTTTGTCGAGGACGACCATCTATCTAGCCCCACGATTGCTCGTAGGATCGAGCGGGTAGCGACCAACGGACGGATAGCCCTTAATGTTGATCTCCTTGCAGCAGGCAGGGTTTACCTTCTCCATATGTCACCATATGACGCTGTGGGCTCTTACCC